>VAXR01000103.1:0-2730 GCA_005885165.1 Actinomycetota bacterium | reverse complement strand
AAGGAGACGTTGAACGGAGGCCACACGGTCATCGTGCGCGACAAGCCCTTCGGCGTGCCGCACATCTACGGCGACAGCGACCTCGCCGTCGAGTGGGGCGCCGGCTACGCGGCGGCCGAGGACCGCCTGTTCCTGATCGACGTGCTCCGCCACGCGGCACGTGCCCAGCTGTCGTCGTTCGCGGGCGGCTCGGCGGGCAACCGCGCGATGGACCGCACCCAGTGGGGGATCGCCCCCTACAACGAGTCGGACCTCCAGAAGCAGATCGACCTCGCGCCGACGGTGTACGGCGCGCTGGGGGCGCAGATCGTCGCCCGCGGCACCGCCTTCGTCAACGGCATCAACGCGTACATCAACGCCGCCATGCTGAACCCCACCCTGATGCCGGCCGAGTACGCGGCGTTCGGAACCACGCCCCAGCAGTGGAACCTGACCGACGTGATCGCCGAGGCCTCGCTGATCGGCGGGATCTTCGGCAAGGGCGGGGGGAACGAGCTGCATTCGGCCCAATTCCTGCAGGCGCTCGAGAAGCGCTTCGGAGTGCGCCACGGCAAGCGTGTATGGAGCGACTTCCGGTCGAAGAACGATCCCGAGGCGCCCACGACCGTCCTTGGGCACCGCTTCCCTTACGAGACCGCGTCGGCGTTCTCGAAGCGCGGGCTCGCGCTCCCGGACCCGGGCTCCCTGCGCTTCACGCCCGTCGCGCCGCCGGTCAGCACCTCTTCGGCGTCGGCCGCCAGCGCGCAAAGCCTCAGGGTGAATGTCCCGAACGACGGCTCGATCGGCTCGGGGCTGCTGCGCGCTCTCGCGAATCCCCACGCCTCGAACTGGGAGCTCGTGAGCGCAAGGCACTCCCGCACCGGGCACCCGATCGGCGTGCTCGGGCCTCAGGTCGGCTACTACGACCCGGAGATCCTGATGGAGGAGGACCTCCATGGGCCGCACTTCGACGCCCGGCGCGGCACGTTCCCAGGCGTGAACCTCATGGTCCAGCTCGGCCACGGCCGCGACTACTCGTGGAGCGCCACGACGGCGACCTCGGACAACGTCGACACCTTCGCCGAGGTGCTCTGCCAAGACGCCTTCCACTACATGTGGCGCGGCCATTGCCGCGCGATGGAGAAGCTCGTGCGCAATAACTCGTGGACGCCGAGCGTCGGCAGCCAGGTTGGCCCAGGGTCGGAGACCCTCACCGCCTACCGGACGGTGCACGGCATCGTCTACGCGCGGGGCACGGTGCACCACAAGAAGGTCGCGTTCGTGAGCGCGCGGACCACCTACTTCCACGAGGCCGACAGCGCGATCGGGCTCTACCGCCTCAATGACCCGACGTTCATGCACGGCCCGCAGTCGTTCCGGCAGGCCGCGAACGGGATCAACTTCGGCTTCAACTGGTCCTACATCGACCCGAAGCACATCGCGTACCAACTCTCGGGCTGGTTCCCGAAGCGAGCCCTGGGCACCTCGCCCGACTTCCCGGTGCTCGGTACCGGGCCGTACGACTGGCAGGGGTACGACCCGAACCTCCACACCATGAAGACCATGTCGATGAACGCCCGCCCGCATGCCGTCGACCCGAGCTACCTCGTCTCGTGGAACAACAAGCAGGCGCCCGGCTGGTACGGGCCGATCTTCCGGTCGCAGATGATCGAGGACCGCGTCAAGCACGCGATCCGAGGCGGGCGCAAGATGGGGCTCGAGCAGCTCGTGTCCGCCATGGACGAGCCGGCGTCGCAGGACCTCGAGGCGTGGTCGTTGATGCCGATCCTGCGGCGGGCGCTTGGCAGGCCGGCGGATCGCCGGCTCCGGTCCGCAATCTCGCTCCTGTCGCGGTGGGCCGCGGCGGGGGCGCACCGGCGCGACCTCAACCGCAACGGCGTCGACGAGGACACGCGGGCGATCACGCTGATGGATGCCTGGTGGCCCCGCCTCGTTGCCGCGGAGTTCCAGCACGCGATCGGGAGCACGGCCTACCGCGACCTTTTCGGCATCCTGCCCCCGGCCAGCGTCCTGCCCGGCGACTCTCCGACGGCGCCCGACTACGACGACGGCTGGTGGGGATACGTGTCGAAGGACCTGCGCGACATGTTCTCGCCCGGCCACGTGCGCGGCAAGTTCTCCCACCACTACTGCGGGCGCGGGTCGCAGCGCCGCTGCCGCGCCGCCCTGCGGCAGTCGCTGCTGCGGGCCCTCGGCGTGACCGCCAAGCAGCTCTACGGCAAGGGGCGCTGCCAGAGCCACCCCAACCCGGCGTGCTTCGACCAGAACGACTGGGTGACCGCGAGCGGGATCACGCTCGATCCCTTCCCGTTGCAGAACCGGCCGACGTTCCAGCAGACGGTCGAGTTGACGAAGGGCGCGCCCTAGGCGCCCTGGTCGACCGCGCTTAACCAGTCGCAGAGCGGAAGGCCGCGGCCGGCGGCGGCGAGCGACTCCGGGTCCGGCGCCGCGCGCGGCAGGACGGCCACCTCGACGCCGCCCAACGACCCGATCGTCCTCCGGTTGGAGAGCTCGAGCTCGCCCGGCTCTTCCGGCCACGGGGTGAGAACGACCGCGCGCACGTCGAGGCCCGCTCTGCGCCCCGCCTCGACGGTGAGAAGCGAGTGGTTGATCGTGCCGAGTCCCGGCGGGGCCGCGACGATCACGGGTAGTCCGAGGTCGAGCGCCAGATCGCGGATCAGGTAGCCGGGCGCGAGCGGCACGAGCAGCCCGCCAACTCCCTCGCACACG
>VAXR01000102.1 GCA_005885165.1 Actinomycetota bacterium | reverse complement strand
GCCTCCTCGATCCCCTCGTCGGCGACCGTGAGCGGCGGGAGGAGCCGCACGGTGTCAGGGCCCGTGGCGTTCAGGACGAGCCGCTGCTCGAGCAACGCGCGCCGCACGAAGCCGGGGCCGTCGGCTGACTCCCAGGCGAGCATCAGACCGGCTCCGCGCACCTTCAGGCCGAGGCCCGCGAGGCCGTCGCGAAGCACGTCGCCCTTGCGCGACACCTCGGCGAGGAACTCCTCGTCATCCACGACGTCGAGCACGGCGTTCGCAGCAGCGGAGACCAACGGCGAGCCGGCGAACGTAGACCCGTGCTCGCCGGTCTCGAGCACATCCGCGTTGTCCGGGTTCGTCACGCAGGCGCCGATCGGGACGCCGCCGCCGAGCCCCTTCGCGAGCGTCATCACGTCCGGCTTGACCCCGGCTCTCTCCCACGCCCACATCGATCCCGTCCGGCCCATCCCGCACTGGATCTCGTCGAAGATCAGCAGCGCGCCGGTCTCGTCGCAGACCGCGCGCGCGGACTCGAGCACGTCCTGCGCGACCGGCCAGATCCCCGACTCGCCCTGGATCGGCTCGATCAGCACGGCCGCGGTGCGCTCGTCCACGACGCGCTCGAGCGCAGGCTCCTCGCGCTGGGCCACCCTGAACCCCGGCACGAGCGGCGCGAACGGCTCCTGCTTGGCCTCCTGCGGGGTCGCGGACAGCGCGCCCATGGTCCGGCCGTGGAAGCCCCCGGTCAGGACTACGATCTCCCCACCCCGGCGCCGCTTGCGCGCCAGCTTGATGGCGCACTCCACCGCCTCTGCGCCCGAGTTCGTGAAGAAGACCTTGCCCCCCAACGAGCGCTCCGACAGCCGCCGCGCCAGGCGCATCGCCGGCTCCGTGTAGTAGAGGTTGCCGACGTGGATCAGCCTCCCGGCCTGCTCGGCCAGCGCGTCGACGACGGCCGGGTGGCAGTGGCCGAGCTGCGAGACCGAGATCCCCGTGAGGAAATCCAGGTACTCCTCGCCCTCGGCGTCCCACAGCCGTGTGCCCTCGCCGCGCACGAACTCGACGGGCGCGCGCGCGTACGTGGGCATCACGTAGTCGCGCTCGAGCGCCTGGAGCTCGCCGAGCGTCACGGGAAGACCTTCGTGCCGATGCCGGCGTCGGTGAACAGCTCCAGCAGCAGCGAGTGCGGCTCGCGCCCGTCGATGATGTGCGCCGCGGTCACGCCGTTCTCGACGGCGTGCGCGCACGCCGCGAGCTTCGGGCGCATGCCGCCCGTCACAGAATCGAGCCCCGCGCGCACCTCGGCGGCCGTCGCCTGGCCGATCCGGCTCTCCTCGTCGTTCGGGTCCCGCAGCCAGGCCGGAACGTCGGTGAGGAAGACGGCCTTGAACGCTTGGAGGGCCTCGGCGACCGCCCCTGCGGCCTCGTCGGCGTTCACGTTGTACGACTGGC
Source organism: Actinomycetota bacterium (assembly GCA_005885165.1). GTDB lineage: Bacteria > Actinomycetota > Thermoleophilia > Solirubrobacterales > Thermoleophilaceae > AC-37. The sequence goes on along the minus strand of VAXR01000102.1, from coordinate 17,135 downwards.
CGGACTCGTCGGCCCCGACCGACGCGATCACCGGTATGTAGTCGGCGGCGATGTGGTTGAGCACGTCCACGTCGACGTGCTCGATGTGGCCCACGAAGCCGATGTCGCGCTCACCGGCGGCAAGCTGCTTGCCCACCCGGAAGAGCAGCCCGTCGTCGCCCGACAGGCCGACGGCCGGCTGGCCCGCGTGGTTCAGCCGCAGGACGATGTCCTTGTTCACCTTGCCGACCAGCACCATCTTCGCCACCTCGACCGTGGCGGCGTCCGTGACGCGGAGGCCCTCCACGAACTCGACCTCCATCCCGAGCCGCTGCATGTACTCCGTGATCCCGGGCCCGCCGCCGTGGACCACGATCGGGTTCATGCCGACGTACTTCAGGAGCACGACGTCGCGCGCGAACTCCTCCCGCAGGACCGGATCGGTCATGGCCGCGCCGCCGTACTTGATCACGATCGTCTTGCCGTGGAACTCCCTGATGTACGGGAGCGCCTCGAGCAGCGTCGCGACCTCGTGCGTGGGCTGCTCGTTCACGTCGTGTACTCCGCGTTGATCGTCACGTAGTCGTGGCCGAGGTCGCTGAAGAAGACCTCGGTCTCCCCACCCTCACCGGGGAGCGTCAGCACGTACTCGACCTCAGGCGCCCTCACGGCCTCCTCGAGACCGCGCCAGTCGCTGCCGCCGAACTCAACGGCGGCCGTTCCTCCCGAGACGACGCGCTCGCCCTGGATGTCGAGGTCGACGTTGAACGGGAGGCCGTTGCCCGATACGGCGTACGCCATCCCCGCGGCTTGCAGGATGCGGCCGAAGTTGGGGTCGGCGCCGTGGAGGGCCGTCTTCACGAGCGGCGAGTTGGCCACCGCGCGCGCCACGGGCTCGACCCCGTCGGCGTCGCCGCGCACGATCACTCGCGCCACGCGGGCGGCACCCTCGCCGTCGGCCACGATGTCGACGGCCAGCTGACGCATCACTGCGTCCATCGCCTCCCCGAGCGCCAGCTCCTCGGGCGTCTCCGGCTCGACCGCGACCCCCGATGCCCCGCTCGCCAGCACGAACACGGTGTCGCTGGTCGACAGCTGCCCGTCCACGGAGATGCGGTCGAACGAGCGCTTCACGCACACCCCGGTGAGCAGGTCTGCGGTCTCGGGGCGGAGCGCGGCGTCGGTCTCCAGGAAGCAGAACATCGTGGCGAAGCGCGGCGAGATCATCCCCGCGCCCTTCGCCTGGGCGGCGACCCTGACGTGCCCCGACGGGAGTCTCACGTCGACGCACGCCCGCTTCGGCGTGCGGTCGGTCGTGAGGATCGCCTCGCACAGGCCCGCGGCGTCGGGGCCGAGCGCCACAGCGGCCCCCCGCACGCCTTCCAGCAGCCGGTCGCGCGGCAGCTCGGCTCCGATCACGCCGGTCGACGCCAGGCCGACCTGGTCGGGCGCGAGACCCAACAGCTCCGCCGCAAGCGCCTGCGAGGCGCGCGCCGTCTCGAGGCCGCGCTCGCCGTCGCCGGTGTTGCTGCCGCCGGAGTTGGCGACCACCGCGCGCAGCCGGTCGAGCGACGCCTCGCGCGAGACCGCCACCGGCGCGCCTACCCGCGCGTTGGTGGTGAACCGCGCCGCCGAGGTCGTGTCCGGCTCGTCGGACACCAGCAGCCCCACGTCGAGCCCCTTCTCCTTGAGGCCCGCGGCGACACCGGCCGCGCGGAAGCCCGCCGGCAGGGCCGCCGGCTCGAGCTCCTCGACGTGGCCGGGCCGCTCCACCCAGCGCGAGCGGAAGAAAGTCACGCGAGCCCCTCCGTCTCGTCGAGCCCGAGCATCAGGTTGAGGTCCTGGATCGCCTGGCCCGCGGCGCCCTTCCAGAGGTTGTCGATCGCCGCGAAGACGAGCACCCGGCCGGTGGCCGGCTCGACCGTGGCGTGGATCCGGCAGATGTTGGTGTCGCGGACGTCGCGTACCCCCGGAGGTTCGTCGGCGAGCTCTATGAACGGCTCCCCGTCGTAGGCGCTCCGGAACAGCTCGCGCACCTCTTCGGGCGTGACCCCGCGCTCCGGCGTCACGTAGCAGCTCGCCAGCAGGCCCTGGTCGAGGGGCACGAGGTGCGGTGTGAAGGTCACGGGGAAGCCGTTGCCGAACTCCCGCTCGAGCTCGGCGCGGTGGCGGTGCCCCTCGACGCCGTAGGGGCTCACGTTCTCGTCGACGGAGACGAAGTGGGTCGTGCCGGTGGCCTCGCGGCCGGCCCCCGAGACGCCCGACTTCGCGTCGACGACGGCATCGCGCGCGAGCTCGCGCAGCGGCGCCAGGGCGAGCAGCGCGGCGGTTGGGTAGCAGCCCGGCGCGGCAACGAGCTTCGCCTCGCGGATGTCGTCGCGGTGCAGCTCGGTGAGCCCGTAAACGGCCTCGTCGATGAGCGCCGGCGCCTCGTGGGCCTGGTAGTAGCGCTCGTAGCGCTCGCGGTCGAGCCTGAAGTCGGCCGACAGGTCGACCACCGGGAGGCCCCGCTCGCGCAGCGCCTGCACGACCGGCGCGGCCGCGCCGTGGGGGTAGGCCACGAGCGCCGCTTCCGCGCGCTCGGCGAGGGCGTCCGGGTCGAGCTCCTCGAGCTCCTTGTGCACCCTGTACCGCGGATAGAGCGCGTCGAGGCGGCGGCCGGCGTCGGCACGCGCAGTCACCGTGGTCAGCTCGAGCCGCGGATGCCGCTGTACGAGGTAGGCCGCGAGCGCCCCGGCGAAGCCGGACGCCCCGGCCACAGCGACCCTATGCACGGAGCTGCCCTCCGATCGCCGCGAGGCGGGCCTCGATCCGATCGCGCAGGGCCGCCACCTCCTCGTCGGTCAGCGTCCGATCGGGCGCCCGGAACTCCAGCCTGAGCGCGAGCGAGCGCTTCCCCTCCCCCACCTGCTCGCCGTGGTACACGTCGAAGACGCGGACGGTGTCGAGTAGCTCGCCGCCGCCCTCGCGGACGGCGGACTCCACCTCGGCCGCCTGCGTCTCCTCCGGCACGACGACCGCGATGTCCTGCACGTCCGCCGGGTAGCTCGGCACGTCGCGGTACGGAGCCGGGCCCGGCGCGAGCTCGGCGAGCAGGTCGACGTCCAGCTCGAAGGCGGTCGCGGCCTCGAGGTCCCACTCGGCGGCGACCTCCGGGTGCACCTCCCCGAGCCAGCCGAGGCGGCTGCCGTCATTGGCCACGGCCGCGGCGCTGCGCCCCGGGTGGAGGAAGGACTGCTGCTCGGGTTCGACGCGGGCCTCGACACCCGCTGCGTTGAGCACCGCCTCGAGCAGAGCTTTACACGCGTAGAAATCGGTGGGCGAGGGTGCTGTGCGCCACCCACTCGGGCCGTCCCCCGGCAGCAAGGCGGCCAGGTGGTGGCGCTCGACGGCAGGCGTTGCGCCACGCGGACCGGCGCCGTCGGTCCGCTCGCCGCCGCCCGGCGCGTACACGTGTGCCGACTCGAAGAGCCACGCGTCCGGCCTCCCGCGCGCCGCGTTGTGGCGGGCGGCGTCGAGCAGCCCGGGCAGGAGCAGCGGCCGCATCACGCTCTGGTCCTCGCTGAGCGGGTTCGCGAGCGCGACGGGCTCCTCGCCGCCGAGCCGCAGTCGCTCCAGGGTGCCCGGCGAGGTGAAGCTGTAGGCCACGACCTCGCTGAGGCCGCGGTCGCGCATGACGTCCTCGATCCCGCGGCGCAGAGCCTGCGCCGGGGTGAGCCGGCCGACTGCGAGGGGACGCTCAGGCAGGGTGATCGGCAGGCGGTCGAGCCCGTGGATTCGCCCGACCTCCTCGATCAGGTCGGCCTCGCGCTGGACGTCCGCGGACCGCCAGCTCGGCACCGCGAAGAGAAGGTCACCCGATTCGACGCCTGAGAGCTCGAAGCCGAGCTGCTCGAGGATCGCCACGATCTCCTCCTGCGGGATCTGCACGCCGAGCAGCCGGCCGACTCGCTCCGGCCGCAGGGGAACGAGCAGCGGCTCGACCGGCGCCGGATAGGCGTCGATCGCCCCGGGCACGAGCCGCGCGCCGCAGACCTCGACCAGGAGTCGCGCCGCCAGGCGCTGGGCCGCCATCGCCAGATCCGGATGCAGCTGCTTCTCGAACCGCGTGCTCGCCTCGGTGCGCAGGCCGAGCAGCGACGAGGAGCTGAGGATGTTCGTGCCGACCCACGTCGCCGCCTCCATCAGCACGCGCGTGGTGGAGCCAGACACCTCGGAGACGGCGCCGCCCATGATCCCGCCGATCCCCGAGGGGCCCTCCGCGTCGCACACGAGCGCGGTGGGGCTCTGGAAGGTCCGCTCCACGCCGTCGAGCGTCGTCATCTTCTCCCCGTCGTGCGCCTTGCGGACGACGATCGAGGCGCCGCGCACGCGATCGAGGTCGAAGGCGTGCAGCGGCTGGCCGCAGAGCAGCATCACGTAGTTCGTGATGTCGACGACGTTCGAGATCGGGCGCTGGCCAGCGGCCGTCAGGCACGCCTTGAGCCACAGGGGCGAGGGGCCCACCTTCACGTCCTCGAAGACGCGCGCCGTGAAGCGCAGGCAAACGTCGGGGTCGGCGATCTTGACCGAGGCGTGCTGCTCCGCGCTGTCCTCGCCGGAGGGCTCGGCGTCATACGTTGTTGGATCGACTCCAAGCGGGGCGCCGGTCGCCGCGTGCACCTCGCGCGCCACGCCGTACACGGCCAGGCAGTCCGGGCGGTTGGGCGCGATCTCGAGGTCGAGCACGTCGTCGGCGATCGGGAGGTGCTCGGCGAGCGGCGCGCCGGGCTGAGCGCCGTCGCCGAGGACCATGATCCCGGCGTGGTCCTCGCCGATGCCGACCTCGTCCTCGGCCAGGATCATCCCGCTCGAAGTGATCCCGCGGAGCGTGGCCTCGGCGAGGGGCTCGCCGTTCGGCATCAGCGCCCCGGGAAGGGCGACCGCCACCGTCTGCCCCGCCGCCACGTTGGGCGCGCCGCAGACGATCGTGCGGGGCGAGCCCGAGCCGTCGTCGACGACACAGACCGACAGGCGGTCGGCGTTCGGGTGCGGCGCAACCAGCTCCACGCGGCCGACCACGAAGCCGTCCGGATCGCCGACACCGACGCGCTCGACCCGGCTGACCTCCGTACCGGTGAGGTCGAGCCGGTCGGCGATCTCGCGCGCCGAGAGCGGCGGATCGCAGTACTGCCGCAGCCAGGAGAGCGGGACCCTCATCCGAACTGCTCCAAGAACCTCAAATCGTTGTCGAAGAACATCCGCAGGTCGGGCACCCCGTGCCGGAGCATCGCGATCCGCTCGATGCCCATTCCGAACGCGAACCCCTGGACCCGCTCGGGGTCGTAGCCCTTATCCGCGACGAACCCGTAGAGGTTCGGGTCGACCATCCCCGCGCCGAGGATCTCGATCCAGCCCGAGCCCTTGCAGAGCGGGTCGCGCGAGCCGTCGGCCAACGTTCCGCTGCCGCCGCAGGCGAAGCACGAGACGTCCACTTCGACGCTCGGCTCGGTGAAGGGGAAGTAGCTCGAGCGCAGCCGGATCTCGCGCTCCCGCCCGAAGATCGCGCGCGCGAATTCGAGCAGCACTCCCTTGAGGTCCGCGAGCGTGATGTCCTCGTCGACGGCGAGCCCCTCCACCTGGTGGAACATCGGCGTGTGGGTGGCGTCGGAGTCGCGCCGGTAGCACTTCCCCGGCACGATCACGTACACCGGCGGCTCCTGCACCTCCATCGTCCGCACCTGCACCGGCGAGGTGTGCGTAACGTGTCCTGCAGCGCCCGCGCCGGGTGCGCCGGCGGCATGTTGAGCGCGGTGAAGTTGTAGTAGTCGAACTCGATCTCCGGGCCCTCCGCGATCCGGAAGCCGAGGCCCACGAACACGTCCTCGATCTCGCGCCGGGTCTGCGTGATCAGGTGCAGGTGGCCGTTCGGCGCAGGCGGGTCGCCGGGCAGCGTCACGTCGATCGCGTCGCGCGCGAGGCGCGCGTCCAGCTCCGATCGCTCGAGGTCGCGTCCGCGCTCGGCTAGCTGGGCCTCGATCGCCTCCCTCACGGAGTTGGCCACCTGCCCGACGCTGCCCCGCTCCTCGGGCGGCAGGTCGCGGATCGAGCGGAGCACGCCGGTGAGCTCCGAGCGGCGCCCGAGGAAGCGGACGCGCACATCGTCGAGCTCGGCGGACGACGACGCGGCCCGGACCGCGGCCTCGGCCTCCTCGCGAAGCTGCTGGAGCCGTGCCGCAGTATCAGGCATGGCCGGCCATCCTATTCAGCTCATAGAGCGCCACCGTCGCGGCCATCGCCACGTTCAGCGACTCGGCTCCGGAGGGGTTGAGGAGGATGGACGCGCGCCGCGAGCAGCGCTCGATTACATCCGCCGGAAGCCCCGTCCGTTCAGACCCGAGGCAGACGACGACCGGCGGCTCGGCCTCGACGTCTGCGAGCGCCGGAGCGTCGCGCGGCACCATCGCGAGCGTGGTGGCCCCGGGGAAGGCGAGCACCTCGTCGAAGTCCGCGCGCGCGGGCGGGCGCGCGAAAACGGATCCCATGCTCGCCCTGACCGCCTTTGGCGACCAGGGGTCGGCGCAATCCGGCCCGAGCACCACCGGACCGTCCGCGAGGCCGTGGGCCGCGCGAACGATCGTCCCCACGTTGCCGGGGTCGCGGACGCCGTGGAGGTAGACCGACAGCCGCCCGCCGGGGCTCGACCAGCGCTGGCGGAAGACCCCGATCACCCGCGTGCCCGAGCCGAGCTCGCTCACGGCATCGAGCAACTGCGGCTCGACGTCCTGCCCCGCGACCAGGAGAAGCTCCGGCTCGAACCCGGCGTCGCGCGCCGCGTCGACCAGGTCCTCGCCCTCGGCCACCACGAGGCCCTCGCGCTCGCGATGGCGCTTGTCGCGGAGCCGCCTGATGGCTTTGAGGTGTGGGTTGTCCTTTGAGGTAATCACGTCGTCATCGAACGAAAAAGGGCGCCTCGCTGGGCGCCCCGGGTCTCGTGCGGTCGGCTACTCGAGGATCAGGCAGCCGTCGCCTCCCGGGCGCGCTCGGCAAAGCGTCGAAAGGTCTCGGGGTCGCGGACGGCGACGTCCGCGAGGATCTTGCGGTCGAGCTCGATCTCCGCCAGGCGGAGGCCGTGCATCAGCTCGCTGTAGCTCATCCCCTCGCGGCGAGCCGCCGCGTTGATCCGGGTGATCCACAGCCGCCGGAAGTCGCGCTTGCGGTTGCGGCGGTCGCGATAAGCGTAGGAGTCGGCTTTGAGCAGGGCCTCCTTCGCCCGCTTGTAGCTGGAGTGCGCCTCGCCGCGGTAGCCCTTGGCCCGCGCCAGGGTGGCGCGGCGCTTCTTCTTCGCGTTCGCGGAGCGCTTGACCCGGCTCACTTGCGCAGGAGGGCCCTGACCTTGGCCCGGTCGGAGTCGGACAGCAGCTTCGGCTCGTCGAGCCGGCGCCGCCGCTTGGCGTTCTTCTTGCCGAGGATGTGGCTGCGCATGGCGTGGCGGGCGCGCACCTTCCCGCGCGGCGAGATCTTGAACCGCTTCTTGGCGCCGGAGTGCGTCTTCATCTTCGGCATGGCGCCCTATTGAAGCAGAGCGTTACGGCGCCACCGCGGCCATCGGCGCATCCATCTGGGATTTCGGGGACGCTTTGCCGATGTCCGGCTCCAGGGCCGGGGAGGGACGTTTGTGCCCATCGCGCGCGCCCAACTTTCGTCGAGCGATCGACTCGGGCCTCCGTCGACGCCGTTCACTTGGTGCGGGACCCCACGCGCGACTCGGCGCGCGTCGCGATCCCGGACAGGCTGGAGGTTGCATCCATGGAGCTCTCGCTCCTCGAGGTGGGCATGGCTGATCCGGCCGGTGCCGCGCCCGCCGGGCCCACGCACCCGCCGGATCCGTACACGCGCGCGCTCGAGTTCCAGCGCGTGCTCGACGACGCGCTCGCCACGCGCGTGGAGCCGATGCCCTGGGGCGCGGCGATCTTTCGCGACGACCTCCCGCGGGCGGTCGACCTCAACCTGCTGAGGGTCGACGCCGCCGACCCCGCGCTCGACGCCTCCGCGCTCGCCGCCGAGGCCGACACCCTCCAGGCCGGGCTCCCCCATCGCGCCGTCCGCGTGCTGGACCCGGCTCACGCGGCCGCAGTCGCCCCGGGGTTCGGCGCATCCGGCTGGCTTCTCAGGCGCACCGCGGTGATGGTTCAGCGGCGTTTCGCGGATCGTCCCGTCGACGCGTCGCAGGTCCAGGAGCTGCCGATCGAGCGCCTGCGCCAAGCGCGCGAGGGCTTCATACGGCACGACCACCGCGACCTCGACGTGGGCGCAGAGGTTCTCGCCGCCGGCGAGCTGCCCGCCGATGGCGTCGTACCGCGCGCGTTCGGCGCGATCGTCGGCGCTGACGTCGCGGCGTACTGCATGCTGCGCACGATCGACCGGGTGGCAAAGGTCACCGAGGCCGAGGCGCTTTCGCGCTCGAGCGGCCGGGGCGAGGGCCGCGCCGTGATCGCAGAGGCGGCGCAGGCGGCCCGGCGCGCCGGCGCGTCGCTCGTGTTCGTCGAGTCAGCTGACGAGGACTGGGCTAAGTGGACCTACCACCGCATGGGTTACGACGAGGTCGGCAAGCTTCACCTGTTCGTCCGCCCTTGGGGCGACTGAGCTAGCGCGAACGCGATCTACGCCGCGTCCGGCGCGGGCTGAGCTTCCGGCTCTTCTTGCGCAGCCGGCTGCTGGCCGTCGCCAGCTCCGTGGTCGGCCTGCTTGTCCGAGGAGCGGTCCGCCTGCCGCTTCACCGGCGCCAGCAGCATCGTCATATTGCGGCCGTCGAGGTTCGGGCGCTGCTCGATGATCCCCACGTCCGCCACGTCGTCCGCCAGCTTCATCAGCAGCGCCTCGCCGCGCTCGGGATGGGTCGTCTCGCGCCCACGGAACATGATCGTGATCTTCACGCGGTCGGCGTTGTTCAGGAAGCGCCGCACGTGGCCCTTCTTCGTCTCGTAGTCGTTCGAGGCGATCTTCGGGCGCAGCTTTATCTCCCGCACGTTCACCTGCTTCTGGTGACGGCGGGCGGCCTTCGCCTTCTGCTCCTGCTCGTACTTGTACTTCGAGTAGTCGAGCACGCGGACGACCGGCGGGCGCGCTTCGGCCGCGACCTCGACCAGATCGAGGTCGCGCTCCTGTGCGTACTCGAGCGCCTGCTCCGTCGGCACGACACCGACCTGGGCGCCGTCCTCGCCGATCAACCGCACCTCCGGCACCCGAATGCGGTCGTTAACTCGCGTCTGGTCCCGCTCGGGCGGGCGCCGATCGAGTCTCCGCGGGATCGGCACTACACAGAGGCCAGGCTAGACGTCAAAGGCAGTCGTGGCAGGCTCGGGATCGAGGGAGAGGCACGGGCGCGTCAGCTGCTGCGCGGATCGGAAATGCCTCTCATTCGGGCGCGAGTATAGCGCCGGCCCGACACCCTCAGGACAGGTCCTTTTGGGCGCTCGGAGCCCGGCGTTCCGCCACTTCGGCGGCGAGATCCTTGGCCAGCTCGGATACCTCGACGGCCCCTACGTCGCCCTCGCGGTGGCGCCGCAGGGAGACGCGCCCAGCCTCCTGCTCGCGATCGCCTACGACCAGCATGTGGGGGACCTTTCGCACCTCGGCGTCGCGGATCTTCTTGCCCACGGACTCGGTCCGCTCGTCGAGCTCCACGCGCAGCCCGGCCGCGGCGAGCTCGTCGCGCACCCGCCCGGCGTACTCGAGGTGACGGTCCGCGATCGGCAGCACCACCGCCTGGACCGGCGCGAGCCAGAGCGGAAATTCTCCGGCGTAGTGCTCGATCAGGATCCCGATGAAGCGCTCGAACGACCCGAGCAGCGCTCGGTGGATCATCACCGGCCGGTGCTCGGCGTTGTCGGCTCCGGTGTACTCGAGCCCGAAGCGATCCGGCATCGAGTAGTCGAGCTGGACGGTCCCGAGCTGCCACGGGCGGCCGATCGAGTCGGTCATGTGGAGGTCGATCTTCGGCCCGTAGAAGGCCCCGTCGCCCTCGTTCAGCTCGTACTCGAGGCCCCGGTGCCGCAACGCCGCCTCGAGCGCCTCCTCCGCCGCGTCCCACATCTCGTCGGTGCCGATCCGGACCGGGGGCCGGGTGGATAGCTCGAGCCGGGGATCGAACCCGAAGATCTCGTACAGGAAGAAGCCGAAGTCGAGGCATGCGATCACCTCCTCCTCGACCTGCTCCTCGGTGCAGAAGATGTGGGCGTCGTCCTGGGTTATGTGACGGACGCGCAGGAGCCCGTGCAGCACGCCGCTCGGCTCGTGGCGGTGCACCAGCCCGGCCTCCGAGTAGCGGATCGGGAGGTCGCGGTAGGAGCGCCGCTCCTCCTTGTAGATCTGGATGTGGGCGGGGCAGTTCATCGGCTTCAGCCCCATCGCCCGCTCCTCGACGTCTGTGAAGTACATGTGGTCGCGGTACTTGTCCCAGTGGCCCGACTGCTTCCAGAGCTCGACGTCGTAGAGGATCGGCGTGCGCACCTCCTTGTAGCCGCGGCGTTCGTTCTCGTCGCGCCACAGCCCGGTCAGCTCGTTCCAGATCGGCATGCCCGCCGGCTGCCAGAACGGCGAGCCGGGCGAGAGCTCGGAGAACATGAACAGGCCGAGCTCGCGGCCCAGCTTCCGGTGGTCGCGCGCACGCGCCTGCTCGAGCCGCTCGAGGTGCTCCTCGAGGTCCTCCTGTGAGAGGAAGGCCGTGCCGTAGATGCGGGTGAGCATCTGGCGCTTCTCGTCGCCGCGCCAGTAAGCACCGGCGACCGAGGTGAGCTTGAAGGCCTTGATTCGCTTGGTGCTGGGTCCGTGCGGGCCGCGGCAGAGGTCGACGAACGGCCCGTTGCGGTAGAGGGAGACCGTCTCGACGCCCTGGTCGCGGATGAGGTCCTCGATCAGCTCGACCTTGTACGGCTGGTCCTCCTCGAGGAACCGCTTGAGCGCCTCGGTGGCCGGTATGTCGGTGCGCTCGAAGCGCTCGTCGGCCTTGATGTGCTCGCGCATGCCGGCCTCGATGCGCTCGAAGTCGCCCTCGCCGACGGTCGCGCCCTCCGGGAACTCGAAGTCGTAGTAGAAGCCGTCGTCGATCGGCGGCCCGATCGAGACCTTCGTGCCGGGATAGAGCTCCGTGACGGCCGTTGCGAGCACGTGCGCGGCGTCGTGGCGGATCAGCTCGAGCGCGTCGGGGCTCTTCGCGGTGACGATCTCGAGCGGCGCGCCGTCGACGAGCGGGGCCGACAGGTCGCGCACCTGTCCGTCCTGGCGCACCGCGAGCGCGGCGCGGGCGAGTCCCTCACCGATCGCGCGCGCTGCGTCGGCGCCTGTGGCCCCGTCTTCGAGCTCGAGCTCGCTTCCGTCGGGCAGCGTGACCTGCATGGGCGGAAGGTAGCGCCTGTGCTGGCGTCAGCTCGGCTGCTCTGGAAGGGCGGCCGCGCGCGGTGATCCGCCCTCGCCGCGCTGCACGGCGCTGCCGGGCACGATGTCGTCCCGGCCGGATTCGGTCCAGCGGATCCAGGCCTTGTGGCCGCCGTCGTAGTCGGGGGCCCACAGAACTAGCGTGGCCTCCTCCTCGCCCACGTGGCAGCGGTCGTCCGACTCGGGATCGATGCCGCGCCAGATACGCACGAACGGGTTCCCCTCCCACTCCTCGCCGATCGTCGTGGGGTCGGTGTGGCCCGGGCGGACCACCGTCTCGTGCGGCAGCTTCATCAAGACGTCCATGATCGACGTCTTCAGCTCCTCGAACGTTGTCGAGCCGGGCGCCTTCACGCCGCCGACCGAGTGCTTGAAGAGCGTGTCGCCCGTGAAGATCTCGGTGTCGTTCACACGGAAGCTGAGCATGCCGGCCGTGTGTCCCGGCGTGTGGAGCCCGTCGATCCGGAGGCCGCCGACCTCTAGCACCTCGCCGGGCTCGATCGCCTCGTCGACGTCCATCAGCCTCTCCGCCTCGAAGGGGTGCGCGCGGATTTCCACCCCGAGCCGCTCCTGGTAGACGTGGTTCTCGGCCACGTGGTCGTGGTGGTGGTGCGTCAGGAGGAGGTGCTTGACGGTGAGGTCGTTCTGCTCGATCGCCTCTAGGAGCGGCTCGGGCGGGGCGCCCGAGTCGATGATCACACCGTGCCCGCCGGGCTCGTCGGCGACGAGGTAGGCGTTCGACAGCCAATCGGGATGCATCGAGCGCTCGACGATCACGGCAGCGAAGGGTACGACCAGCGGGCTCGTCGCCGCCGACTAGCATCGCGCGCCGTGGACGCCGACGCCTTCCGCGCCGAGTTCCCGGTCTGCGCACGTATCGCGTTCCTGAACGCGGGGTCCGACGGCCCGGTGCCGACCCGCGGCGCGGAGGCCGCCGTACGCCAGGTCGAGCACGAGCTCCACGAGGGGCGCGCCGGCCGGCCGCACTTCGAGCGGCTGCTCGGGATGGCCAGGACGTCGCGCTCACGCGGTCCACCACCGACGGAGTGTCCACCGTGATGTCGGCGCTCCGGCTCGGGCCCGGCGACGAGGTCCTCACGAGCGACGAGGAACATCCGGGCCTGCTCGCGCCGCTCGAGGCCGCGCGGCGGCGGCGCGGCTTCCATGTTCGGATCGCCCCGTTCGCCGAGCTCGCGGATGCGATCGGCCCGCGCACACGGCTTGTCGCGTGCTCGCACGTGTCGTGGGTCGGAGGCCGCGTGGTCGACGCCGCCGCGCTCGCGGCCAGCGACGCGATGGTCCTGCTCGACGGCGCGCAGGGCCTCGGCGCCGTTCCCACCAACCCGCATGAGCTCGGCTGCGATTTCTACGCCGCGTCAGGTCAGAAGTGGCTGTGCGGGCCCGACGGGAGCGGCTGCCTCTACGTGCGTCGCGACCTGGCGGACGAGCTCGACCCGCCGTGGCCGAACTACGGCTCGCTGGCCTTCGACATGGGCCTGTCGGGACCGCTGTTCGCGTGGTCGCTGGAGTCGGTCGGGCTGCTGGCCGAGGCGGGCCTCGACTGGGTCCACGAGCGCGGCGCGGGGCTCGCCGCGCGGCTGGCGAACGCGCTCGCCGAGCGCGGCCTCACCGTCTCGCCGCGCGGGCGGTCGACCCTCGTCTCCTGGAGCTCGAGCGACCCCGAGGGGGACATGGCCCGCCTCGCCGCCGACGGCATCGTCGTGCGCTACCTCCCGGGCCGCGGCCTCGTCCGCGCCTCGGTGGGCGCCTGGTCGAGCGAGGAGGACCTCGACCGGCTGGTGGCGGCGGCGGTGCGGTAAGCGCCGTCCGCGCTCCGCTCACGCGCCCCGCGCTCCGCCAGCCGCCGCCCGCTCCGCTCATACGCTCGACTGGCTCGGACCGGATAAGGAGGGCGACGAAGGGGTTGGGGACGGAGCCGGGTCGGGAAATGTCGGCGGCTGTCCTGGATTGGGCACCGTATGGGTGCTCTAGGCAGGACAGCTCGACGGCGTCTCTGCATTTGCCCCCTTACGGGGGGTCAATGCAGAAATGCCCTGACCCACACCCCCTTCGTCGCCCCCAGAAAGCGTTGGGCCCGACGAGGCGGGTGGACTGTTTACAGCACGTAGCTGGCCGCTCAGGTCTTCGCCGTCATCACGATGATTCCCAGCGCGATCGCGCCGCCGCAGACGGCCAGTCCGAGCGCGGCGACCGCCGCCCAGACCCCCGCCTGACCCGGCCGGTCGTCGCGCCGCGCCTCCACGAAGCGGGTGGCCCCGGCGACCGCGACCGAGAACGCGATCGTCACCGCGACCGCGGCGCCGAGCGCCGAGTAGACGACCTGGAAGAGCTGGTGCCACTCCACGACTTTCCCGGCGAGGGGCAGATCGATCACCCCCTCACGCCTCCGCCGCCGTCAGCGGCGAGCCGCGGCGCACCCGCCGCGCGAAGACGAGCGCCGTCCCGGCGACGATCAGCACGGCCACGACCAGCGGGCCCGCCTCGCTGTTCACGCCGAACGCGCGCGTCACCCCGTACACGCCGGCGCCGATCGCCCCGGCCGCCGGCAGCGTGACGATCCAGGCGAGCACGATGTTGCCCGCGACCCCCCACCGCACGGCCGACAGCCGCTTGGCCGCGCCCGCGCCCATCACGCCGCCCGAGATCACGTGGGTGGTCGACAGCGGGAAACCGACGTGCGAGGCGGCGAGGATCACCGCTGCGCCGCTTCCCTGCGCGGCGAATCCCTGGGCGCTGTCCATCTTGATGATCCGGCTGCCCATGGTCTTGATGATCCGCCAACCGCCGGCGTAGGTGCCGAGCGCGATCGCGCTCGCCGCGGTGATGACCACCCAGTGCGGCACGTGGATGTGGCTCGCGTTGATGTCGCCGTGCGCGACCAGCGCGAGCACCATCACTCCCATCGTCTTCTGGGCGTCGTTGGTGCCGTGCGCCAGGGCGAGCATTCCGCCCGAGACCAGCTGACCGGCCCTGAAGCCGCTGGTCACCGAGCCCGGACGGAGCCGCCCGACAATCCGGTAGCAGACCAGGATCGCGATGGCCGCGACCACGAACGCGAGGACCGGGGCTACGAGCGCCGGGACCACGACCTTGCCGAGCAGGCCGTCGCTCATCACCGCGCTGCCGCCTGCCGCCGCGAGGGTCGCGCCAACCACGCCTCCGATCAGCGCGTGGGAGGAGCTCGACGGAAGCCCGAAGTACCAGGTGATGACGTTCCAGGTGATCGCGCCGATCAGCCCGCCGAACACGATCGCGGGCGCGTGCTCCACGACCTTCGGATCGACGATCCCCTTGGCCACGGTCGCAGCCACCTTCAGCGAGACGAACGCCCCCACGAAGTTGAGAAGCGACGCGATCGCGATCGCGATCCGCGGCGGCACGGCACGGGTCGAGATCGACGTGGCGACGACGTTCGCCGTGTCGTGAAACCCGTTGGTGAAGTCGAACGCGAGCGCGGTGCCGATGACCAGCACCAGGATCACGTCGCTGTGCATGACCCTCCCGAACCGGCCGTCACGAGTTCTTGATCACGATCCCTTCCAGGATGTTCGCCACGTGCTCGGTCGCGTCGATCGCGTTCTCGAGGCGCTCGTAGATGTCCTTCCAGCGGATCACGACCATCGGGTCGATCCCGTTGTCGAACAGCGACGCCATCGCCTCGCGCGTGATCCGGTCGCCGTCGTTCTCGAGCCTGTTGATCTCGACCGTGTAGTGAGAGATGTCCTCGAACGAGCGGAGCCGCGGCATAGCCTCGGCGATCGAGCGCGAGGCCTGCAGCAGCACGTGGGCGAGCCGCTGAGCCTGCTCCATCGGCGCCTCGATCTTGTAGAGCCCGAGGTAGTCGGCCGCCTCCTCCGTGTAGTCGACGATGTCGTCTAGGGCCGAGGCGAGCGCGTAGATGTCCTCGCGATCGATCGGCGTCACGAATGTCTCGTTCAGGCGGCGGATGATGTCGTGGGTGATCCGGTCGCCCTCCTGCTCGCATATGAGGATGTCGCGGGTGAGCTCCTCGCGGCGGTCGGGAAACGAGCGCAGCAACTGGTCGAGCAGGTCGGCCGCCCGCACGATGTTCCCGCCGGCCTCCTCGAAGAGGTCGAAGTACCGCCGGTCTCGCGAGACCAGCAACTGTGAGAGACGCGCCACCGGCGGTCCTCCTTCGGCTGTGTGGATTGATCCCGGAAACCCGAGGCGGCGGGGCTCCGGCGAGGGCGCGAGTGTAACGGCGCGCGCGGTCCGGAGCCGCCCCGCTGCGCCCCTCGTCAGGTCACGAACTGCGCCTCGCTGATGCGCCTCGCGACCGTCTCGCCGAACTCCGGGAAGCGCTCGCGGACAGCCGCTGCGCTCTGCTCGTTGTCGTAGGCGACCCGACGTAGCTCGAACTCGTCGCCGGGGGTGACGATCGCGTAGGCGGCTCGGCTGTCGCCGTCGAACGGCATCCCGACGCTCCCGGGGTTTATGAGGTCGAGCCCGAGCGAGGATCCCCTGCGCCGGAACTGGATGTGCGTGTGGCCGAAGACGACGTGGTCCTCCACCGC
The DNA here is from genome assembly GCA_005885165.1 of Actinomycetota bacterium. Classification (GTDB taxonomy): domain Bacteria; phylum Actinomycetota; class Thermoleophilia; order Solirubrobacterales; family Thermoleophilaceae; genus AC-37. The sequence continues at coordinate 1,185 of VAXR01000102.1, read as the reverse complement.
GTCGCCGAGCAGCTCGTCGTCGTCCCTCCGGGGATCCGGGAAGAAGCTGCGAACGTCCGACACGGGCGAGCCGTGGCAGTAGCGGGTGGTGCGGTCGACGAGCGCCTCGGGGAGCGCGGCGAGCTCGCCCACGAGCTCGGGCCCGAGCTCGTCGCGGCAGGCCCCGATCGCGGAGCGCACGACGCCGTCCTCGGGCGCGTCGTTCGGCTGCGCCGTCCAGCGCTCTCCGTTTCCGCGGATCCAGGTGGCGTCGAGCTCGCGCAGGCGCTCGACGGTCTCAGCGGGCCACGGGCCGAATAGCGCGTAGTCGCCGCCGAGCACGAAGCGCTCGGCGCCGGCCTGAGCGGCGTCGAGGAGCACGGCCTCGAGCGCCGGCAGGTTGCCGTGGATGTCGTAGAGGACCGCGACCACTGCGCGGCGCGGACTCTACGGAGGGACCTCGCCCTCGCGCACACCGCGGCCGCCCGAGCGGGGAATGCCCGCGGCGTCGGTGAGCGCGGCGTCCACGTCGGCGAGGATCGCGCGCTCCGAGCGCGACGCGACGAGCGGTTCGGCGACGCCCTCCACGTGCACGTATGTGCGGCGGCCGTCGCCGCGCTCGCCGGGGGCCAGCGGGATCACCGCGAAGACGCGATCCGCACGCGCGAACTTCCCGTACCCGAGCGGGACCATGCGCGGATAGCCGCTGGTCACCCGAGAAAAGCTACTCCTGAGGGCGGTCGGCAGACGCCCGGGTCGTGCGCGGTGCGTCGGCTAGAAGACGCTCCGGATGAGCAGCACGATGAGCCAGGTCAGAAGTCCGAGCCAGGCCACGGTCGCGGCGATGGCGACGACGACGAACGCGACCACGCCGGCGCGTTCGCGGCCGTTCGCATCGCTGCCATCGCCGGAGACCTTGTCTCCGGGCAGCGGGTGCCTCGTGGCCGTTTCGCCCATCGACGGGTTCATCGGCACCAGCGTGCATTCGGACGAGGTCGTTTTCCTGTGCTGCGCCTCGAGCGCGCGAGCTAGGCGCGCCGAAGCTGGCGAAAACCCGTGCGCGCTTGCAATTCCGTGCAGCGCGACGGCGCGGTCGATGGGCGGAACTTTGCGCTGCGCAAACCAGGCGGTCGTCGCAGCCCTCCCGCTTACTCTTCCGGTCTAGTTGTGGCTGCTGGAACGCAAGACCTGGCCCCACGGCTCCCG
>VAXR01000101.1:12808-35779 GCA_005885165.1 Actinomycetota bacterium | reverse complement strand
GCGCTCGTAGCCGCACGCGACGAGCTGCGCGGCGGTCTCGTCGAGGTCCAGCAGCCCACCGCGCTCAATCGTGAACCCGTGCGGCCGCAGCTCGGGATCGGGGACCTTCTCGCACAGCGCCGCGGCGGAGGCGACGACCACGGCGGCGCCCGTGTCGGCCGATGCGCCCTCGAGGAGCGCGTCGAGCGCGGCCACGCGCAGGCCCACGAGGTGCGGCGGCGGTGCGAGGTGCGACTCGTAGCGGACGCCGCGGGCCGGGTAGAAGCGCACGAGCCGCGGCGCCAGGAACGCCTTAAGGTCGGCGGCGAGGTCGCGCGCCGCTCGGTCGTCGCCCGCGACCACGAGCGCTGGCCGGGCCGGATCGGCGTCCAGCAGCGCGGCGAGCAGGTAGGGGCGCATGCTCGCCGAGACGAACGCCCGCTCGTGGGCGCCGGGCGCAGCGGCGCTCGCCAGCGCGTTCACGGCGCCGTCGTCGTGTGCGTAGGAGAGGAGCGATCTGAGCGACATGGGCATGCCAAGGGACCGCGAACTCCGCGCGGCCCCATCGGCAATCCAGTCTAGGTGCCGGCTCGCCCCGGAGCTCAGCCCCGTCGAACCGCGACGAGCGTGTTCCGCTCGTCGCCGCCCTTCACCGTCTGCTCGAGCACTGTGCCTATTCCCCGGACGTAGTACTTACGGTCGAGCACGCCCGGCTCCAGGGGCGTCCATTCCTCGGTCAACACCGCCTGCGCGGAGGAAGCCCCGGGAGCTCTCACGTGCGCCGTCACGCTCCTGACCCGGTAGTGGTCCTCGGCCTGGCCCTTGTAATACTCCTGCCGCCCGCCCTGGCCGGCGCGCGGGTTCACCGGGAAGTAGATCCCGGCCCGCGCGCCGTTCACCCCCGCCTTCCAGGTCCCCGAGATGTTCTTCACGCGGCCGTGCGGATCGAGCTCGGCGGTCTCCTCGCCGAAGTACCAGACGTTGCCCTTCGTGTCCTGCGCGTACCAGTCGGTGGTGCGCTCCTCGAGCTTGCCTCTCAGGTACACACCGTCAAGACGTCGCGCGAGGGCTTGCCGTCCTTGACGCCGCGGTAGATCAGGGTCGTGCCGGGTTCGAGCGGATACCAGGGGTTGTCCACGCCCGCGACGTACCGGACGTTTGCCGGGTGCCCAGCCGCGTGCTTGCTGTTGCTTGTGCCGCAACCGCAGATGACTGCGAGGACGCCGAGCAGCGCGATTCCCTTCTTCATTCAGCCTCCTTCTGGGTTGGCCGCGCGACCGTACGGAGGCGGGATGAACCTCATGTGACTGGGGTGTTCATCCGCGTTTCATCCTGCACGCGCCACACTTTCGGGTCATGCGAGTGCTCGTTGTGGAGGACGAGCCACGGATGGCGAGCGTCATCCGCCGCTCCCTCGCGAAGGAGGGGCTCGCCGCCGATGTGACCGCGCGTGGCGAGGACTGCCTCTGGATGGCAGAGGCGGTGGAGTACGACGCGATCGTGCTCGACGTGATGCTGCCGGGCCTCTCGGGGTTCGACACGTGCCGCGACTGTTGAGGGCCGCGTGCACGGTCTCGACAGCGGCGCCGACGACTACCTGGTGAGGCCGTTCGCCCTTGCGGAGCACCATGCCAGGCTGCGATCGCTCGCCCGGCGCGGGCGGGCGGAGCGCCCGGCGGTGCTGAAGGTCCAGGACCTCCGGCTCGACCCGGCGCGCCGGGAGGTGCATCGGGGGGACGCCCCGATCGAGCTCTCGGCCAAGGAGTTCGCAGTGCTCGAGACGTTTATGCGCCGGCCCGGCGAGGTGCTCACGCGGTTCGACCTGCTCGAGCACGCGTGGGACCTCGCTTACGAGGCCCGGTCCAACGTCATCGACGTGTACGTCCGGCGGCTGCGCGAGAAGGTCGACCGCCCGTTCGGGCGGGACTCGATCGAGACCGTGCGCGGCGCCGGCTACAGGCTGCGGGAGTCGGCCTGAGCCGGCTGCCGATCCGGCTGCGCGTGGCCGCGGCGTTCGCGGTGGCCATGGCGCTGGTGCTGGCCGGCACGGGCGCGTACGTGTACGCGAAGCTCGGCTCGGATCTCAGCCATGCGCTCGATCAGGACCTGCGCGTTCGGGCGCAGGACCTCTCGGCCTTGGTCGCCGGCGGCGGATCGCTGGCGGGGGAGTCGGCCGGCCGGCTGGTGGAGCGCGGCGAGAGCTTCGGCCAGGTGATCTCGTCGCGAGGCACCGTCGTCGACGCGTCGCGCCCCCTTGGCGGGCGGCCGCTGCTCGACCGCAGCGAACTGCGGCGCGTGTTGAGGGGGTCGTTCTTCGTTGACCGCGGATCGGTCCCCGGGCTCAACGAGCCTGCGCGGTTCCTTGCCACGCCGGTGCGTCGTCATGGCGGACGCGCCGTCCTGGCGGTCGGGGCAACGAAAGCTGCTCGTGGCAGGGCCGGTGGCGCTCGTGCTGGCAGTGGTCCTCGGCTACCTCCTGGCCGGCACCGGGCTGCGCGCGGTGGAGGTGATGCGCCGGCGCGCCGCCGAGATCTCGGCAGACCGGCGCGGGGAGCGGCTGCCCGTACCGGCCAGCGGTGACGAGCTGGAGCGGCTCGGCTCGACGCTGAACGAGATGCTCGCGCGCCTGGAGGCGGCGCTCGAGCGCGAGCGCGACTTCGTGGCCGAGGCCGGCCACGAGTTGCGCACGCCGCTCGCGCTGCTGCGCGCGGAGCTGGACTTCGCGCTCCACCACGCCGACAGCGAGACGGAGTTGCGCGAAGCGCTGCGCGAGGCGAGCGCGGAGACCGATCGACTGGTGCAGCTGGCCGGCGATCTCCTGCTGATCGCAAGCTCCGACCGGGAATGGCTCTCTTTACGGCTGGAGACCATTCGCGCGCGCGATCTGCTCGATAGCGTGCAGAACCGCTTTGCGTGGCGCGCGGCGGAGCACGGTCGCTCCCTGGTGGTCGAGGGGCCAGTGGAGCTCGAGCTGAACGGCGACCGGCTGCGGCTCGAGCAGGCGCTCGGCAACCTCGTGGAGAACGCGCTCCGCCACGGCGACGGGACGGTGCGCATCGCGGCGCGGCGCGCGGATCCGGGCGTGGAGCTCGTCGTGACCGATGAGGGGCCCGGGTTCGCCGACGGCCTGCTCGAGCGGGCGTTCGACCGCTTCAGCAGCGGCGACGAGAGCCGTTCGGGCGGTGGCGCCGGCCTGGGGCTGGCGATTGTCGACGCGATCGCGCGTGCGCACGGCGGGTCCGCTTCCGCTCGGAACGTGGACGGGGGTGGTGCGGAGGTGCGGATATCGCTCCCGGCGACTGAGCTGGTACAAGCGCCTCAGATGGGCGGCGAAGGACGGGTCGGCGCGCAGTCATTTCGGCCCGTGTAACTGCCTCGGCGGGCAAGAGTCACCTTGAACCCCCTCGTCGCCCTCCGCCGGACCGGCAATCACTCGCCGGCGGTCGCCTCCACCGGGCGTAGCACCAGCCGTTCGACCTCGCGAGCGGCGTCGTCCAACATCGCCCGGACGTCCGCCTCGGGCTCGCGGAACCGCGAGAGCACGTACTTGGCCACGATCTCGGGGTCGGTGGTGTCAGGCCGCCCGACGCCGACGCGCACGCGGTGGAAGTCGGGGCTGCCGAGCCCCTGCCGGAGCGATTTGAGGCCGTTGTGCCCGGCGAGCCCGCCGCCGAGCCGGGACTCGACCCGCCCGAACGGGAAGTCGATCTCGTCGTGGATCGCGACGACGCGATCGAGCGGCACGCGCAGGGCGCCGCGCGCCGGACCGGCGGAACCGCCGACGTCGTTCATGAAGGTCTGAGGCATCAGCACCGCCACGCGCGGGCCGCCCGGACCGGCCCGTCCCTCCGTGAACAGCCCCGCGTACTTCGTCTTCGCCCGCGGCAGGCCCCAGCGCTCTGCGAGGAGCCTCGCCACCTGGAAGCCGACGTTGTGCCTGGTGCGCTCGTACTCGGGTCCGGGGTTCCCGAGGCCGACGATCAGCCAGTCGGCGCGCGGGGCCGCCGCCTCGCCGCGGGAGCGGCGACGGAAGAGGCTCAGGAGCCTCCGCCGCCCTGGGACTCGCCCCCGCCTTCGGACTCGCCGCCAGCCTCGCCCTCGGCAGGAGCCTCGCCCTCGGGGGCCTCCTCGCCCTCGGGCACCTCCTCGCCCTCGGGCACCTCGCCCTCCTCGCCGACGAGCTCCGTCTCCTCCTCGATCTCGGGCTCGACGATCTCGGTCGGGACCGTGATCGTGGCGATGATCGTCTCCTCCGGATCGTCGAGGAAAGTGACGCCCGGAGGCTCGGCGATCTCGGACAGGTGCATCGTCGCGGCGGCCTCCATCCCGGAGACGTCGACGAGCACGCGCTCGGGGATGTCGGTCGGCAGCGCCTCGATGTTGAGCTCGCGCGTGACGTGCTCGAGCACGCCGCCCTCCTTCGCCCCGGGGGCCTCCTCGATCCCCTCGAGCTCGACGGCGACGGTCGACTGGATCTTCTCGTCGAGGCGGACCTGGAGCAGGTCGAGGTGGACGATCTCGCCCCGCACCGGGTGGTGCTGCTGGTCCTTGACGATCACCGGCAGCTCATTGCCGTCGCCGACCTTCAGGTCGAGCACGGCCGAGCCGCCAAGGAGCGCTGCGCGCAGGTCGCGCGCGCCCACCTTGAACGGCGTTGACTCGCCGTTCCCGCCGCCGTAGACGACGCCCGGCACGTAGCCCTCGCGGCGCAGCCTCCGAGCGGCGCGCGATCCCCGTTCGGGACGCTCCTCGACGGTCAGCTTGGGGCGTTGAGGGGAAGCCATCAGGGGCGCGAGTGTAGCGGTGTAGGCTGGCCCCGGCATGGCGCGAAAGGACCAGTCGATCCCGCAGGGACGCGTGGCGCGGACGGCCAGGGTCGGCTCGGTGATCGGCAGCCAGGGAGCGCGCTACGCGGGCACCCGGGCGGCGAATGTCGTGCGCTCGAAGGAGCGCGCGACGGAGGCGCTCGACAGCCGTCACCTCGAGGCGGCCGAGCGCATGGTCGACGTCCTCGGGACGATGAAGGGCGCGGCCATGAAGATCGGCCAGCTCGCGTCGTTCATCGACACGGAGTTCCTGCCGCCGGAGTACCGCGAGCTCTACCAGGACAAGCTGAGCGCGCTCAGGACGTCCGCCCCGCCGATGCCCTGGAGGAAGGTCTCGACGGTCCTCGACGAGGAGTGGGGCGCGCCGGTCGAGGAGCTGTTCGAGGACTTCGAGGAGGACGCGGCGGCCGCTGCGTCGATCGGCCAGGTGCACCGCGCCGTCCTGCCCGACGGGCGCATGGTGGCGGTGAAGATCCAGTACCCCGGCGTGGCGAAGGCGCTGCGGGCCGACATGCAGAACGCGGGGATGATCCTGCGCCTGGCGAAGGCGATCGCGCCGGGCCTCGACGCGAAAGCGGCTGCCGAGGAGCTCAAGGAGCGCGTGCTCCAGGAGCTCGACTACGAGTACGAGGCCCAGAACCAGCGCACGTTCGCGCGCGGCTACCGCGGCCACCCGTTCATCCACGTCCCCGACGTGGTCACGCGGCTGACGACCGAGCGCGTGCTCGTGACCGAGTGGGTCGACGGGCTCGGGTTCGAGGCCGTCAAGCAGCTGCCGCAGGAGGAGAAGGACCGGTTCGGCGAGATCGTCTTCCGCTTCTGCTTCGGCTCGATCTACCACCTCCAGCACTTCAACGCCGACGCCCACCCCGGCAACTACGTGCTGATGGAGGACGGCAAGGTCGCCTTCCTCGACTTCGGGATGACGAAGCAGCTCGACAAGGAGCAGATCGAGCTCGAGATCGCGGCGCTCGAGGCGGTGTTCGACGACGACCCCGACCGGCTCGTGAAGGGGCTGGCCGACCTCGGCTTCCTGAACAACCCGAAGCGCATCGACGCCGAGCGGCTGATGGAGCACGTCCACACGGTCGGGGGCTGGTACATGGAGGACCGCGAGGTCACGATCGACTCCGAGCGGGTGATGACGGCGCTCGCCGCGATCACCGATCCGCGCTCGGGGTTCTACGACCTCTGGCGACGGGAGAACGTGCCGGCCAACGAGCTGATGGGACGCCGCATGGAAACCGGCGTGCTCGCAGTCCTAGGGCAGCTCGGGGCAACGCGGAACTGGTACCGGATCGGCTGCGAGTGGTGGTTCGCGGACGAACCCGCAACCGAGCTCGGGCGCCAGGAATGGGAGTACTTCGAGGGCCGCGGCGAGCGGCGCGTCAGGAAGTTCGCAGCGCGCGGCGGCTAAGCGGCTCGCCGCCGGCGCGGACGGGACCGGCCGGGCGGCCTTAGAACAGCTGGTTCTCGCCCTCGAAGATGTCGCTCACCGAGCCGTCGGTGAAGATCTCGCGCACCGTCCGGGTGAGGATGTCGGCGCAGCTCAGGACCTGGATGAGGTCCGGCGCGTCCTGTCGCAGCGGGACGGTGTCGGTCACCACGATGCCCGACAGCGGCGAGGCGGCCAGCGTCTTGAAGGCGTTGCCGGAGAAGACGCCGTGCGTGGCGACCGCGTAGACCTCGCTCGCGCCGGCGTCGAGGACGGTCTGCGCGCCGGCCGCGAGCGTGCCGCCGGTGTCGATGATGTCGTCGACGATCACCGCGCGCCGGCCCTGCACCTTCTCCTGGCCGATCACGTAGCCGATCTCGGCGACCTGCTGGGCGGGGCGCTCCTTCTCGAGCAGCGCGTACTCGCAGCCGACGGCGCCGGCGAACTTGCGGGTCAGCTTCACCCGGCCGGCGTCGGGGGCGACGATCACGAGGTCTGCGGAGTCGCCGAGCTGGTCCTTCACGTACTGGGTGAGGATCGGCATGGCGGTCATGTGGTCCGGCGGCTGCGAGAAGAACCCCTGGACCTGGCCGGCGTGGAGGTCCATCGTCACGAGGCGGTCGATGCCTGCGGTCTCGAGGCACTTGGCTACGAGGCGGGCGGTGATCGGCTCACGTGGCGCGGACTTCTTGTCCTGGCGCGAGTAGCCGAACCAGGGGCAGACGGCGATCACGCGGTGGGCCGAGGCGCCGACCGCGGCGTCGATCATCACGAGGAGCTCCATGAGCGCGTCGTTGACGGTCAAGCCCTCGGCCTCGTTCCCACAGATCGACTGGACGATGAAGATGTCGGCGCCGCGAATCGAGTCGCCGTAGCGGCAGTAGACCTCGCCGTCGGAGAAGGTCTTCAGGCCGGCCGGCGTGAGGTCGACGCCGAGCTTGTCGGCGATCTTCGCCCCTAGCTCCTTGCTGGACCGGCCGGCGGCGACCATCAGCCGCTTGCCGTAATTGATCGGCAGGCTGGTGGCGTGCGTGGGCGCGGTGCCGACCTCGACGCTCATTCGCGCGGCTCCTGGTCCTTGACTCGCTCGGCGTAGCCCTCGACGTTCTTCTGCTCGGGGCGGGAGATCCCGAGGGCGCCGTCGGGCACGTCCTCCGTGATCACCGACCCGGCACCAGTGTACGCGTCGTCGCCGACGTCGACCGGCGCTACGAGGGAGGTGTGGATGCCGGTCTTGACGCCCTTGCCGATCTTCGTGCGGTGCTTGCGGCGGCCGTCGTAGTTGGCGGTGATGGAGCTGGCGCCGAGGTTGGCGCCCTCGCCGACGTCGGCGTCCCCGATGTACGACAGATGCGGGACCTTGGCGCCCGCGCCGATGCGCGAGTTCTTGATCTCGACGTAGGTGCCGACCTTCGCGCCCTCGCCGATCTCGGTGCCGGGGCGGAGGTAGGCGAACGGGCCGATGGTCGCGCTGTCGTGCACGGTGCACTCGGTCAGGACGGCGTGGCTCAGTGTCACCTCGTCGCCGATCGACGCGTCCGTAATCGTCGAGTGGGGGCCGATGCGGGAGCCACGGCCGATCTTGGTCTGGCCCTGGAGGGAGACGCCGGGCCCGATGGTGGTGTCCTCGCCGATCTCGACGCCGGCGTCGCTCGTCGTGGTCTCAGGGCTCGTGAAGCTCACGCCGGCGAGCGCGTGTTCGCGAATCAGCCGCCTGCGGGCTTCCGCTTCGATCTCCATCAGTTCGTCGCGGTCGTTGACGCCGGCCGCGGCCAGCGCGTCGGCGGCACGGTGGGCGACGAGCTTGCGGCCGCGCTCGCGCAGGATCTCGACGACGGTGGTCAGATAGCGCTCGCCGCTCGCCTCGGTCTTCACCTCGTCCAGCGCGCTGAGGAGCTCGTCGGCGTCGAAGGCGTACGTGCCGACGTTGATCTCCCTGATCGCGAGCACGTCCGCCGGGAGGTTGTCGGGGTTCTTGGTTTCCACGATGCGCTCGATCGAGCCGTCGGGCGCGCGGATCACGCGGCCGTAGCCGGCGGGGTCGAGGTCCTCGGTCGTGAGGACGGTCGCCGCCGCCGATTCGCGGTCGTGGGTCTCGACCATGTCGCGGATGACGTCGGCGGTCATCAACGGGTGGTCGCCCGAGAGGACGGCGACGGTGCCGGCGCCGTCGATCATCGAGCGGGCGGCGAGGACGGCGGAGCCTGTCCCTTCGCCGTCGGTCTGCTCGGCCACCTCGAGGCGGCCGTCGAGGCACTCCGCAACGCCCTCGCCCGGGCGAGTAATGCAGACGACGCGGTTCGCGCCGGCCTCCTCGGCGGCGGCGGCCACCCACAGCACCATCGGCCGGCCGCAAACGGGGTGCAGCACCTTCGCAAGCGAGGAGCGCATCCGGGTCCCATGGCCGGCCGCCATGATCAGGACGGTCAGGTCGCGGGCCATCTCAATTCCAGCGTACCCGTGGTTGGCTGTTGCGGCTCCTGACCTATGCTCCAAAGCACCCAGTGGGGGGTCGTCTAACTGGCTAAGACACCGGACTTTGGATCCGGAGATCGTTTTGGGTTCGAGTCCCCGCCCCCCAGCTAGGTTCGGGTTCCTTAGGCCTCTCCGTCCGATGCTCGTGCGAACATCTGTTCGTGCCGTCCACGGGTCCGCGCTATTCGGAGCGAGAAGCACGCCGGGCGATTGCGGCCTCTCGTTCGTACACCGAGGCGCTCCGCCTCCTGAAAATGCGACCGGCGGGCGGGAACCACAAAACGCTCAAGAAATACGCGGAGGCGATCTGGAAGATCCCCATGGATCACTTCGATCCACATGCTGCGTCGCGGGCGGCGCTACGCCATGAGGCAATCCCACTCGAGCAGGTACTCGTAGCGAACTCCACGTACAGCCGAGGGAACCTGAAGCGTCGACTCTACGCGGAGGGTCTCAAGCAACCCGGATGTGAGATCTGCGGTCAGGGCGAGATTTGGCGTGGAGCGCGGATGTCCTTGATCCTCGACCACGTCAACGGCATCGCGACGGACAATCGGCTAGTCAACCTGCGGATGGTGTGCCCCAACTGCGCTGCGACGCTTCCCACCCACTGCGGCCGGAACATCGACATGATCGAGCCGCGTGTCTGCGCGATCTGCGGAGCAGCGTTTCGACCGTATTTCTCACGGCAGAGACACTGCTCGAAGGCATGCGGAGTGCGGGCGCCTCCGACTCCCGGACCGAGGCCGCATCTTCGGAAAACTGAGCGGCCTGCAATCCAGCGCTTGACCGAGGACGTCCTCGAGCTCGGCTACGTCGCGGTCGGTCGGAAATACGGGGTCAGCGACAACGCGATCCGGAAATGGTTCCGGTGCGAAGGCGTTGATCCGCCGCGCGGCACCTGGCCCAACCGGCGCCGGAACGGTCAACCAGCGCGTGACAGCTCGAAGCCGGCGAATGCGCCGTCTGTCCCATCTTCGGTGTCCAACAAGGCGAACATCTCCAGCGCGCAGCCGCAGTCGCACGCCAGGGCCTCCAGTTCCTCCAGCGTGCCAGGCGCAGTCCGTGTCCGAGCAGATCAGGAGCGCGTGGAACATCGCGGCCATGGTGTGACCGCGGTCGGACGCCTTGGGCGCGCGCTACCGATCCGGCTCGTCGACCGGAACCTTCCCGGCCTCCGTGCCCGGCTCGCTGGCCGGGCCGCGCGGCGGCATGATGCCGAGCACGCGCATCGCCTTCAGCCCCAGGCCGAGGCGTTCGCGGCCGTCCGTCGATCCGACGTCGAGGCCGGTCAACTCCCGCACCCGCTCCAGCCGGTAGCGGATCGTGTGCCGGTGCGTGAACAGCCGCTCCGAGGTGCGCGCCACGCTGCCGTCCTCGTCGAGGAACGACTCCAGCGTGCGGACGAGCTCGGTTTCGTACTGCTCGTCGTACGCGACGAGCGGCGCGATCGTCTCATCGTGGAAGCGCTGGAGCTCGGCCGGGTCGTCGGTCATCGCGCCGAGCAGCAGCCGGTAGGAGCCTGTGTCCTCGAAGGCGAGGAAATGAGTGCGGTCCGCCTCGGCGACGTTTGCCGCCAGCACCGCCTCCGCACCCGCGCGGTGGATGTCGACTGGATCGGTCGCGGGCCGGCTCACTGCGACCACCGGCTCGAACGACTGCAGACCGCTCTCCATCTCGCGCTGGATCGCCTCGGCCACGCGGCGCGGCAGCTCGGGGTCGGCCGCGGGTACCACGACGACGAGCTCGCCCTCATCTTCACGCGCGCTCGCGCCCGAAGCCCGCATGCTCTCGGCCGAGACGGTCGCCGTCAGCGCCGACCGCGCCACGGCGCGCGCGCCTCGCTCCACAACGGCCAGCACGCGCGCCCACCAGTCTCCCTCCTCGGGGCGGTTGGGACGGGCGCGGACCACGACGACGCCTGCCCCCGCACTCAGGTCGGCCCCCAGCTCCTTGCCGCGGGCGATGATGTTCTCCCGGTCGGTGATCCGCCGGCCCAGCAGGTCCGCCACGAAGTCGGCCACTGCCGCCTCGCTCGCCCGCTCCGGTGCGCGCGACCGCTCGATCTCGAGCGCGATCAGCGTGCCAACCATCCCGACGAGCGCCGCCGGCGGCGGCTTGCCCCGAGGGCGGTAGCGGAGCTCGCCAACCGTCGCGTCGGCCACGCGCAGCTCGCGGATCTCGCGGCCGGCCGCCCCGGAGAGGACGGCGCGCTCGTCGTCGGGCGAGCGGCAAGCGACGGCCAGCACACTGCCCGCGCTGTCCACGACCGCGACGCTCGCATCGAGCGCCCGCTCGACCGCGCGCGCCACCTCCGGCAGGCCGGCGCCCGCCTCGACCGCGGCGGAGACGTCGCCGAACGCCTCCAGGAACGCGCTCTCGGTCGGCTGTTCGAGCCTCTGTGGCATGGAGCGATTCTAGGTTCGGGGCGCTTCTGGCTAGATGCCGAGTCCGCACCCTGCGGGTGCGAATCCAGAGGGAGTCGTCCTCAGGCGCCCTGGATCCAGAGGTACAGCCCGCCCACGCCGATCCCGACCCCGATCCCGACGAGCGTGGCCAGGATGAACAGGCTCAGGAAGCCCGCGGCGACCTTCTCCCAAAGCCGCCCGTACGAGTTCCACGCGGGGACGAAGATGAACACCGAGTAGGCCACGAACGTGACCACGCCCGCCGCGCCGAGCGCGAGCTGGGTGGAGCTGAGCTGGCTCACGCCCCCATTGTTACGAAACCGCGCGACGCGACTACCGCCGGGCGGTCGACCCCACTATCCGCGCAGGCGCGTGACGAGCGCTCCAGGCATCTCCGACGCGGCCTCCTCCGCGCTCGCAAGGTCCTCGAACACGCCGAAAACCGTGGGCCCGGATCCGCTCACGAGGGCGCCCCGCGCGCCATGATCGAGTAGCGCTCGAAGCGTCGCCTCGAGCTCGGGCCGCAGCGACAGCGCCGCCGCCTGGAGGTCGTTGGCGAGCGCGGCGGCGATCTCGTCGATCGATCGTCCCGCGAGCGCGCGGACCCCCTGAGGATCGAGTCGCTCTCGAGTCGACCCAATCCGGTCCGCCTCCTCATAGACGGCCGCCGTGCTCAGCCCGGCTTCTGCCTGGACGACCACGAGCGCCATCGCAGGCAGCTCGACCGGCTCCACCCGCTCGCCGGTCCCCTCGACGATGGCGTGGCCCGGCTCGATCTGGCTCGGAACGTCGGACCCGAGCCGGCGCCCCAGCGCGCGCAGCGCATCGGCGTCGAGCGGCCCGCCGGCAAGCCGGTTCGCGGCCCGCATGGCCGCCGCGGCGTCGGCGCTCCCGCCGCCGAGGCCGGCCGCGACCGGGATCCGTTTGTTGACGGTCACCCAAAGAGAGGGCACCGCATCCGGGACCGTGTCCCGATATGCGCCGAGGGCCGCGGTGATGAGGTTCGGACCCTCGACGCCCGGGCAGTGGACCTCATCCTGACCGTCGTCGGCGTCCGCCACCTCGAACCGAAGCGTGTCCGCGAGCTCCACCGAGGCGAACAGCGAGCACAGCTCGTGCAGGCCGTCGTCGCCGGCGGGTGCGAGCCGGTCGAGTGCAGCCTTGCCCAGCCGGTCCGCCAGCTCCGAGAACTCCGAAGGCGCGAGCCGTTCGGCCCGCTCGTCGGCGGGATGACCGATCGCGGCCAGAGCGTCGCGCGCCGCCTCCCGGAGGCCGGGCTCGGCTCCCGGCGCCAGCGCCAGCGAGCCGGCAAGCGCCTTCCGCCGGTGCGCGAACGCCGCGTGCACCAGCGCGACGACCGACGAGTCGGGAGGCGCGGCCGTGCGGCGGAGCACCACGATCGCCGACTCGACCCTCGGTGCCGGATGGAAGACGGTCGGCGGCACGCGCCGCTCAACCGCGACGTCGCACGCGAGCTGGGCGATCACCGACGTCGCCCCGTAGATCTTCGAACCCCGCTCCGCCGCCAGCCTCTCCGCCACCTCCCGCTGCACCATCGCCACGATCAACCGCGCGCCGGGGAGCTCGAGCACCGACCTGAGGACGACCGTGGCGGCGACGCCGTACGGGAGGTTGGCCACCACCTTCGTCGGCGCTGGGCGCAGGCCAGCGAGGTCGATTCGCACCGCGTCCTCGAGGTGGAGTGTCGCGTTGTCGAACGGCTCGAGTGCGTCGCGCAGCGCCGGCTCGAGCGCGGCGTCGACCTCCACGACGTGGACGTGGCGGACGCGAGCGGCCAGGTACTCGGACAGAACGCCGAGCCCGCCGCCGACCTCGAGCACGACGTCGTCTTCACCGAGCTCGGCGGCGCGGCCGATCACGCTCAGGATGTTGTCGTCGATCAGGAAGTTCTGGCCGAGCTCGCGGTTCGGCCGCACACCGAAGTCGCGGAGCCGCCGCAGGCTGGCCTGGCGGGGAGCGCTCACCACCGAAAGACCCGGGCCGCCGTCGCCTCGACCGCGCGCTCGAGCTCCTCGTAATCGACGCCCCGCAGCTCGGCGAGATGGCGCGCCGTCTGCACCACGTTGGCCGGCTCGTTCGGCTTGCCGCGCACGGGCTGCGGTGACAGGTACGGCGAGTCGGTCTCGACCATGAGCAGCTCGTCGGGCACCTCGCGCGCCGCGGTCTGCAGCGCAATCGCCTTCGGGTACGTGACGTTGCCCGCGAACGAGCACACGTACCCGCGCTCGACGCACTCGTCTAGCCGCCCCGGCGCCGAGAAGCAATGGAGCACGACCGTCATCCCCTCCGCCCGGTCCCGGAGGATCGCAAAGGTGTGCTCCTCCGCCTCACGGGTGTGGATGACGACGGGCAGCTCCAGACGCCGCGCAAGGTCGATCTGCGCCTCGAACGCGCGTCGCTGATCCTCGCGCGGCGAGAGGTCGCGGAAGTAGTCGAGGCCGGTCTCGCCGATCGCGCGCACGCGCTCGTCGCCCGCCGCCCGCTCGATCGCCTCGATGCCAGCGTCGTCGAGCCCCTCGGCCTCGTGCGGGTGGCGGCCGACGATCGCGAAGACCTCCTCGTGGGCATACGCCGCCGCGAGCGCGCGCTCGATCGACGCGTCGTCGATCCCCACGGTCGCAAGCCGACGCACGCCCGCCGCTACCGCGCGCTCGACCACCTCGCCGTCGGGCGCCTCGCAGTGGTCGAGATGGCAGTGGCTGTCGATCACGGCACGGCGGCTGCGCCCGGATCGGGGGAGCTACGCCTCCGCTCGCTCCACCCGCGGGAAGAGCGGCTCGAGCTCCTCCACGCGCGCGCCGCCGCCGACGTGCCCGAAGATCGCGGTCTCAAACGAGAGCTCCTCCCGGCCGAGCGCGGCCAGCAACCGTGTGCTCGAATCCGGCAGGAACGGATGCAGCAGGACCGAGACCGCGCGCAGCCCCTCCGCGAGGCCGTACAGGATCGAGTCGAGCCGGTCCGACGCCGACGGGTCCTTCGCCAGCTGCCACGGTGCCTGCTCCTGCACGTACCGATTGAGCGCACGCACGAGCTGCCACGCCTCCTGGAGCGCCACAGTCACCTCGACCGAGTCGAAGTGCGCGCGCACCTGCTCAGGCGCGCCGTCGAACAGCGCGCTCAGCTCCGCCGGGGGGTCGGCCTCCGGCACCACTCCGTCGCGGTACCGCGCGATCATCGCCAGCGTCCGGCCGGCCAGGTTCCCGTACTCGTTCCCGAGCTCCGACCTGTAACGGACCTCGAAGTCCTCGGTCGAGACGTTCCCGTCGTAACCGAAGTTCACCGCTGCGAGCACGTAGTAGCGCAGCGCGTCGACCCCGAAGACGTCGCTCACCTCGAAGGGATCGATCACGTTGCCGAGCGACTTCGACATCTTGTGCTCGTCCATCAGCAGGTAACCGTGGATGTAGATCCGCTTGGGTAGCTCGATTCCGGCCGCCATCAGGAGCGCCGGCCAGAACACGGTGTGGAACTTGAGGATGTCCTTCCCGATCAGGTGGACGTTCGCCGGCCAGAACTTCGCGGTGAGGTCCTCCCCCTCGCGCGCGAACGCAAGCGCCGTGTAGTAGTTCAGGAGCGCGTCGAACCAGACGTAGAACACGTGCTCCTCGTCCCAGGGCACCGGCACTCCCCAGCGGAGACGCGCGCGCGTGAGCGAGACGTCCTGGAGGCCCTGCTTCACCAATGAGTAGGCCTCGTTGAAGCGGATGTCCGGAAGCACGAAGTCAGGCCGCTCCGCGTAGAGCCGCTCGAGCGGTTCCTGGAACTCCGAGAGCTTGAAGAAGTAGTTCTCCTCCTGCTCGCGCTCGAGCACGATCAGGTGGATCGGGCACTTGTTGCCGTCGACGAGCTCGGCGTCGGTCTTGAAATCGGCGCAGCGGGGGCAGTAGTACCCCTCGTACACACCCTTGTAGACGTAGCCGCGGTCGTAGACGGACTGCAGGACCTCCTGAACCCTCGCGACGTGGCGGGGGTCGGACGTGCGAATGAAGAAGTCGTTGGTGATGCCGAGGCGCGCGACGAGCTCGCGGAAGCGCTCCGAGTTCCGGTCGGCGAGCTCGCGCGGCCCCACGCCCTCGCGCTCCGCCGCCTGGGCCACAGGCTCGCCGTGCTCGTCGGTCCCCGTGAGGAAGAAGACGTCCTCGCCGCGCTGGCGCATATGGCGAGCGACCACGTCGGCCGCGATCGTCGTGTACGCGTGGCCAAGGTGGGGCTCGGCGTTCACGTAGTAGATCGGCGTGGTGACGTAATAGGACACGGCTCGATGCTATCCGCGCATGGCCCGCCGGCATCGGCCGTCAGCGCCGGGCCGGACGCACCGCGCCGAGCAGCAGGGTGCGGCACTCGCGGCCGGCCCGGGCGGGACCCTTCGGCTTGCCAAGCACAAGCGCCGCGAGCACCAGACCGGCACACGCGACGAGCCATCCCGGGTCGATGCCCCCGCCGGGATGGGCAACGGGCCTAGCGCGAGCCACAGTCGTTCGCTGGCGAGCGGCCGACGGGGAACGGCCGTGCCCGGTCGGGTGCGGGCCCGCCATCGGCCGGGGCGCGGGCGCGTGCCCGCCGACTGCGCGGGCGCTCTTGGCACCGCGGGCACGGCTCCCGGCGCGGACGTGTCTGGGCGCGTGGGATCCGCTCGCGGCCGGGGCTTTCGCTCGCCCGGCGCCCGCTGGTGCACTCGCCGCAGGGGCCGGGCCGAGCAGCGGCTCGAGCGCCGACGCCGATCCGGCATGCCCCGATGCGGTGACGGCCGGCGCCAGCAGATGGGCGGTGCCGGCGACCGAAGGCGCGGCCGCGCCCGCCGGCGACGGATCGGGCCGCGCCGGCTCGCCAACCGGAACCGGTACCGGCGCGGGCGCGGGTAGCCCCGGCGGCGCGGCCAGTGGCGGCAGGAAGTCGAGCGGGTCGTGGTACGCGAACCGGTTGTCGGCCTCGCGCACGCCGAAGTGGAGATGCGGCTCGGCCGCCGATCGGCGCCCGGTCGTGCCAACCGCACCGAGGCGATCGCCGCCCTCCACCCACCCGCCCGCGCGGACCGCGATCGCGGACAGGTGGAGGTAGGAGGTCTCGAGGCGGCCGTCGGCGGTTCGCACGGCAACCGTGAGTCCGGAGGATCCGGCGAGGCCCGCGTAGCTGACGGTTCCGCCGACCGCGGCCACCACGGGCGTGCCGACCGCCGCAGCGATATCGATTCCGCGGTGCTGCCCGCCGGCGTACGGGTCGTCGCCGTTGCGGTAGCCGGTGATCACGGCTCCGGATACGGGCCAGCGCCAACCGGGCGCGCCCGCGCGGGCGGTGGCCGGAGCGAGCAGGAGAAGCGACGGCGCAAGAAGGGAGATGGCGGCGGCCGTCAACACCGCGCGGAGCTGGATGGATTTCATGCCGACGACCGTAAGTCCGCATCAGCCGCCTCCGCGAGCGGCCGTGCGCGTCCTGTCGCAGTCCTTTACGCGGACGTGCACTCTGTGGCGGCCGCGTTACGAAGGGGCGCACCCCTGTAACGCAAGGGCGCTAAGTCGAACGCCGCCGTCCCCGGTGGGCGTGCGCGCGATAGAGCTCGTTCGCGGACGTGCCCGTGAGCTCCGCGACCACCGAGGCGGCCACGCGCGGCTTCGCGCCCGACTCTACGAGCCGCGCGACCGCGTTCACGGCCGACGACTCGCCCGCCGCATCCGAACCGTCGCCTTCCGCCGGCCCGACCACCAGTACGACCTCGCCGCGCGGGGGCATATCGCTGTAGCGCTCGGCGAGCTCCGAGGCCGCGCCGCGCACGACCTCCTCGTGAACCTTGGTCAGCTCGCGGCACACGGCCGCCGGCCGATCGGGATCCAGCTCGGCGAGGACGCGCAACGTCGCCGGGACGCGCCGCGGCGACTCGAACGCGACGAGCGTGCCGCCCGGCTCCCCAAGCACCTTCCGGAGCTCCCCCTTGCGCCGCGGCAGGAAACCGACGAACCGCCAGCGATCCGCCGGGAGGGCCGAGGCGACCAGCGCCGCGAGCGCCGCCGACGGTCCGGGAAGCACCTCCACCGCGATCCCGGCCGCGGCGCACGCTCGCACAAGCACATAGCCGGGATCCGAGATCAACGGCATCCCTGCGTCTGAGACCAGCGCCACGACGTCGCCGCCGCGCATCCGCCGGACGAGCTCGGCCGCCCGCCGTTCCTCGTTGTGCTCGTGGTAGGAGACGAGCGGAGCGCGGACCCCGTAGCGATCCAGCAGCGTCCGCGTTCGGCGGGTGTCCTCGCAGGCGATCACGTCGGCCTCGCGCAGCGCCGACAGCACCCGCAGCGTGATGTCCTCGAGGTTGCCGATCGGGGTCGGGCAGACGACCAGCCTGCCCGGCGTCGCCGGCACCTAGACCCGCCCCTCCTCGAGCGCCAGCACAGCCGCGCCGAGCATCCCCGCCTCGTCGCCGAAGTGGGCGGCCACGATCTGGACGTGTTCGCGGTTCGGCGGCAGCGCCCGCTCGGCCACGACGGCGCGCGCCGGCCCGAGCAGGAGCTCGCCGCCCGCGACCGCCCCACCGCCGATCACCACGACCTCCGGATCGAAGGCGTTGACGAGGCTCGTGATCCCGACCCCGAGCCGCGTCCCGATCAGCTCCAAGACATCGCGCGCCGCGGCATCGCCGTCGTGCGCAAGCTCGGTCACGAGCGGACCCGTGATCTCGCGGCCGTCGCGAGCCCGCTCGGCGAGCGCCGAATCAGGCGACCGCGCCGCCGCCGCGGCTCCCTCGCGGCCGATCGCGGTCCCCGAAGCCATCACCTCGAGGCAGCCGCGCCCGGGGCAGTCGCCCTGGCATGGCGGGCCGTCGAGGTCGACGACCACGTGCCCGAGCTCCGCGCCGCCGCCGCGCGAGCCGCGCTGCAGCCGGCCGTCGAGGATTATCCCGCCGCCGATCCCGGTCCCGAGCGTGAGCATCAGCGCGTGCCGCGCGCCCTGCGCGGCCCCTGCGCGATGCTCGGCGAGCGCCGCGAGGTTCGAGTCGTTGTCCACGAACACCGGCATGCCGAGCCGCTCCTCCATCAGCGCGCGGAACGGGACGCCGTCGAGCGGCAGGTGGACGCTGAACATCGACGCGCCCGTCTCGTATTCGACGAGCGACGGGATCCCGAACCCCACGGCGGCAGCGTCGGGCGCGGCCTCCCGGGCCTCCTCCACGGCCTCCACCATGGCGTCGAGCAGCGCCTGACGCTCCAGCCCGTGGAGGACGCGATGCACGCGGTGGCGTACGGCGAGATCCTCGTCCACGACCCCGCCCAGCAGCTTCGTGCCGCCCGTGTCGATCCCGATCACACGTCGCGGCGACATGCCGGAACGCTATACACGGCGGGATGCCCGACGAACCTCAGGGCCCGGATCCCCCTCCGCAGCCGCCTCGCCGGCCCGCCCGGCCCGAGTACAAGGTCTACCGGTCGCGCCCCGCGCTGGTCGACCGCATACGCCCGCCGCGCCCCGGCGCGACGCCGCTCGACCGCCTCAGGCGGCGCCGCGCGGAGCGCCCCGGGGTCCCGACCGTCGCGCCCACCGGCGTCATCGGCGCCTGGATCCTGCTCTCGGTGGTCGTCTTCTTCGTGAGCGCCGAGACGGCTCCGAGCGTGTCGACCAGAGCCGAGAACGCGCTCTCGAGCGGGGGGAGCCTGGCCACCGGCAGCAACGTCCTCATCATCGGATCCGACCAGCGCCCGAAGCGCTGGCACGTGCAGCAGAGCGCGAAGAGCGGCCCCTCGCGCGCCGACAGCATCCTGCTCCTGCACGTGGGCCTCGGGTCGGTCCACCGTCTCTCGATCCTGCGCGACTCGTCGGCGCAGATCCCGGGCCACGGTGTCGGCCGGATCAACTCCTCGTTCGAGCTCGGCGGCGCGGCCCTCACGATCAAGACCGTCGAGGGCTTCCTCGGTCACGGCCTGAAGATCAACCACGTGATGCTCGTGAGCTTCACCAACTTCCCGAAGCTGATCGACGCGATGGGCGGCATCTATGTGACGCTCGACAACTGCGTGGACTCCAACTCCTTCGACGGCCAGCAGGTGAAGCTCTCGAAGGGCGAGCACCACCTCGCCGGGAGGGCGGCGCTCGAGTTCTCGCGCGTGCGCGAGAACCGCTGCAACCCGCGCGAGGACGATCGAACCCGCGCCGCTCGCCAGCAGAAGGTGCTCTCGGCGATGCGGTCGCGCATCATCTCTCCACTCAACTGGCCGAGCTCCTTCGTCCGTCTCCCGTTCATCGCCTGGCAGGCGCCGCGCGCGCTGCGTTCGGACATGGGCGGCCCGGGCCTCGCGACGCTCTTCACCGACCTCCTGACCGGGGGCGGCGGCAAGACGCAGGTGCTCGGCTTCACGGGAGTCAACCCCGACGGCAGCCTTCAGATCTCCGACGCCGACAAGGCGAAGGCGGTGCGCCAGCTCGAGGGCTAGTCGGAGCTGGAGGTCGACCCCGAGCCGCTCGAGCTGCCCGACTTCTCGCCGGTCACTCCGGAGCCCTTGTCGCCGGATCCCGATCCCGAGTCCGAGGAGGACTTCGACCCGCCGCCGCCCGCGTCGTCGGAGACGGCACCTGAGGAGCGACCCTTGCGCGCGTAGTCGGTGGTGTAGAAGCCCGAGCCCTTGAAGTGGACCGCGACCGGGTGGAACACCCGCTCCACGGGCGCGCCGCAGGTCGTGCAGGCAGTGACCGGGTCGTCGCTCATCCGCTGCATCACCTCGAACGCATGGCCCCGCTCGCAGCGGTATTCGTAGAGCGGCATCCGGCTTCGAGTATATGGGCGCTCCGGCGCGATCCCGGGGCGGCTCACGTCCGGGAGGGGCGCCCGGTCTGCCGGCTGCCGACGCGCCGGGCGGGGCTGGGCTGAGCGCTTGGGACCTAGGCGTGCGCGTCCGGCGGCGCCGGCGCCTCGAGGTCGTCCAGCAGCGACACCTTCATCGAATGCCAGAGGATCCAGGCGGCCACGTGGCTCGTTGCTCTGATGGCGATGGTGACCATGGCGGCTTACGGTCTGTGACCACCCTACAACAGCACCCCGACGCTTCGCGAGCCCAAAAACCTGCTCTATGCGGGAATTTTGCCTGAGCGCACAGCGCCAAAGTTCGCGCAAATTCCTGCCGCCAGCCCGCCTTCTAGGCTGCGGACATGGCAACCGAGGCCGCCGACCGCGTGACGATGGACAAGATCGTGGCGCTCTGCAAGCGCCGCGGCTTCATCTTCCAGTCCTCGGAGATCTACGGCGGGCTGGCCTCGACGTACGACTACGGCCACTACGGCGTCCTGCTGAAGTCGAACGTCAGGTCGGAGTGGTGGAGGGCCATGGTCCAGCAGCGCGACGACATCGTCGCCCTCGACGCGGCGATCCTCATGCACCCGCGCACCTGGGAGGCGTCGGGCCACCTGGAGGGCTTCACCGACCCCCTCGTGCAGTGCCTCGGCGAGTGCAAGAAGCGCTGGCGCGAGGACCACCTCCGCGAGCAGCAGCCCGAGGGCGAGCTCCGCTGCCCGGAGTGCGGCGGCGAGCTGAGCGAGCCGCGCCAGTTCAACCTCATGTTCAAGACCCACATGGGCCCGGTGGAGGACGACAGCGCGGTCGTCTACCTACGGCCGGAGACGGCGCAGGGGATCTTCGTGAACTTCAAGAACGTCCTCCAGTTCTCGCGCAAGAAGCCGCCGTTCGGGATCGCGCAGGTCGGGAAGTCGTTCCGCAACGAGATCACGCCCGGGAACTTCATCTTCCGGACGCGGGAGTTCGAGCAGATGGAGATGGAGTACTTCGTCCCGCCCCCGGACGCCCAGCACTGGCACGAGTACTGGATGGAGGAGCGGATGCGCTGGTACACCGACCTCGGCCTGCGGCCGGACCACCTGCGCCTGCGCGCGCACGGCGCCGACGAGCTCTCCCACTACTCGAGCGCCACCTCGGACATCGAGTACCTCTTCCCGATCGGCTGGTCCGAGCTCGAGGGGATCGCCAACCGCGGCGACTTCGACCTCACCCAGCACGCGAAGTTCTCCAGCGAGAAGCTCGAGTACGTCGACTCGGCGACCGGCGAGCGATACGTCCCGTACGTGATCGAGCCGGCGGCCGGCGCCGACCGCGCGATGCTCGCTTTCATGGTCGACGCCTACGACGAGGAGGAGGTCGAGGGGCGCCAGCGTGTCCTGCTCCGCCTCCACCCGAAGATCGCGCCGGTGAAGGTAGCGGTGCTGCCGCTCGTCTCGAAGGACGGCCAGCCCGAGATCGCGCGCGAGATCTATGAGGACCTCCGCGAGCGGATGCCATCCGAGTACGACGCGGGCGGCTCGATCGGGCGCCGCTACCGCCGCCAGGACGAGATCGGCACGCCGTGGGGCGTGACCATCGACCACCAGACGCTCGAGGACCGCACGGTCACGCTGCGCGACCGCGACTCGCTCGAGCAGATCCGCATCGCGGTAGATCATCTGAGCGACGAGCTCGAGCGGCGGCTGGCCGCGCCCTGGCGCTCGCCGAAGCTGGGCTGAGGCGACAAGCCTTTTGTGCCGCCGCGCACGCTCCGCCGTACGTTCACAGCGGTAAGCTGGCTGTCCAGCCAACTTCTCTGGAAAGCGCGCGACGAAGGGGCGGCACATGGCACAGACGGCGACGGTGCAGTCAAGCGAGCGGACGGCGATCGACAGGATCACCTACCAGGACCTGTACGCCCGGTGGGAGAAGGGCAACTGGCGCGCCACCGAGCTCGACTTCACCCAGGACCGCGTCGACTGGCACGAGACCTTCTCGGACCTCGAGCGCCGCGCCGCGCTGTGGAACTACTCGATGTTCTTCCACGGCGAGGACTCGGTCACCGACAACCTCTCCCCCTACATCGATGCGGCGCCGAAGGAGGAGCAGAAGTACTTCCTCGCGACCCAGCAGGTCGACGAGGCGCGCCACGCTGTCTTCTTCGGCCGCTTCATGCGCGAGGTGGTGGAGCGCGGGGACGACATCGGGGGGTCCCTCGCTGCGACCGCACCCGAGCTGACCTGGGGCTTCCGCAAGACCTTCGCCTACCTCGACAAGGTCGCCGACGGCCTGCGCAAGGACCGCTCACTCCCCAACTTCGCAGCCGCGATCACGATGTACCACCTGCTCGTCGAGGCGACGCTCGCGCAGCCCGGCCAGCACTTCATCGAGAGCTACGTGACCGAGCGGGGCATCCTGCCCGGCTTCCGTCAGGGGATGGAGAACGTGTCGCGCGACGAGCAGCGGCACATCGGCTTCGGCGTGAAGTGCCTGTCCGACTGCGTGAAGCAGGACCCGGATTGCAAGTACGCGGTCGCGGACCTGATGCGCGAGGTGATGCCGATGATGATCGGCGTCTTCGTGCCGCCCGGCTGGGACGAGCGCTACGTCACCATCTTCGGCTCGACGATCGAGGACGTATACGAGCACGGCATGGTGTCGCTCGAGCAGAAGCTCCGCTCGGCCGGGCTGCCGCTCGACGAGCTACCGGGGCCGCCGCCCGTGCCGCGCGGCCTCAGCCCGCGCGAGCGCGCCGAGCGCGGTCTCGCCATGGTCCGCGCCGGCTACCTCGGCGAGAAGACGGGCCCGCCGGATCGCGACCCGGAGAAGCTGGCGGTGCTGTTCGACTCGATCCAGCGGTCGATCGACCCAACCGCCACGCCGAACGGCGCAGCGACGATCCAGTGGGACTTTCGCGACGCGGATCCCTGGTTCCTGCGCATCGACAACGGCGCGACGAGCGTCGAGCAGGGCCGGCTCGAGCACCCCGACCTGTCGCTGCGCTGCCGGCTCGAGGACTGCGTCGACATCACCGCCGGCCGCGAGGACCCGCGGCTCGCGATGGTGAAGGGCAAG
>VAXR01000101.1:6324-12777 GCA_005885165.1 Actinomycetota bacterium | reverse complement strand
TGTTCGGGCGGTAGGGCGCAGAGTCGCAATCGACGTCCGGCCTGGCGTGGTCGCCTTCCGCCTTTCGCACTTCGTCCCGTGCGGGCGTCGTCCGCAGTTCGCTCCGCCTCGGGGGGCGACGAAGGGAGTGGGTCAGGCGCCTCGCCAATGGCCGGCCGGCCGTGGCGAACGCGGTGTTACAGGGCTGTGACGAATCCAGGGCAGTGAAGCGGCCGAAAAAGCGAGCGTCCATTCCACGTACCTATAGGTATGCGAAACGCCCTCTCACCTGCGGACAAGTCCACGTCAGTCGAACGCACCGTTACGGGACTGAGACGTAGGTAACAGGCCACTCCCTTGTCGCCCAATCGGGCCGCGCCCGCACCCCAACCGCGCCGCGGGCGGGGCAAGGCCCGGCCGGCCGCCGGGTAACCGGTCAGGCCCGCGCCGGCGCCTGGTCCGGGCGCCGCGCTGCTCCCTCGAACCGCGCGCGCGGCAGCACGCGCGCCAGCGGGCGCGGCAGCCACCAGTTCCACTTGCCCATCAGCTCCATCACCGAGGCCGATCTCCTTGATCGACGGCACACCCGTCCCGGCGAACACCGCGAAGACGGCCACCATGATCAGCGCGGCGCTCGTGATGGTGCGCGCGCTGCGGGCGAGCCCCTCGCCAACGGCCCGGCGTGTATCGCCCGTCGCCGCGTAGCGCTCGCGGATGCGGGTGAGCAGGAAGACCTCGTAGTCCATCGACAGCCCGAAGACGATTGCCAGGAGGAACGGCGGGGTCAGCGTGTTGATGTAGCCGAGGTGGTGGTAGCTCAGGACGAAGTCGAGCCAGCCCCACTGGAAGACTGCCACGAGCACCCCGTAGGCCGCCGCCACCGAGAGCATGTTCATCACCACGGCCTTGAGTGGAAGCAGCACCGACCGCAGAAGGATGAGCAGGACCAGGTAGCTGAACGCGAGGACGAACACCGCGATCTTCCACATCGAGCTGGAGACGAGGTGCTTCCAGTCCTCGACGTGCGCGGTCGGCCCGCCCACCCGCAGGTCCGCGGTCGCAGCGAGCGGCGCGCGCTGGGCGTCGGCCCGTAGCCGGTGGAGAAGCCCGCGCGCCGCGGGCGACTCGGGATCGTGCCGCGGGGTGACCTCGAATAGGGCCGAGCGCCCGTCGCGCGAGGTCCGGGGCGGCGAGACCGAGGCCGCCTCGGGATCACGGCGGGCCCGGCCGCGCAGCCGCTCGAGCGCGCGTGCGTTCGCGGTGTCGGTCGCCCGGCCGTGCTTGAAGCCCACGATCACCGCGGCGGGACCGGCCGAACCCGGGCCCGTGACGCGCGCCGCGAGCTCTGCGCCCACGCGCGTCTCGTTGTGCTTCGGGAACTGGCGCAGGGCACCGTCGCCGAACTTCAGCGAGAGCGCCGGGACCGCGAGCGTGAGAAGCACGCCAGCGGTGGCGGTCGCGACGAGCACCGGGCGGCGCATCACGCGGTCGGCCCAGCGCTGCCAGAAGCCCGGATGGACGACATCCGGCTCGGAGACGCCGCGGCGGCGCCGCTTCGTCTTCCACGACCGCACCAGCAGCGAGGCGGTGACCGCCAGGCGCCCGCGCGCGTAGGCGCGCTTGCCGAACGCGCTCATGAGCGCGGGCAGCATCGTCACGGCGCCGACGATCGAGATCGCCACTACGACGATCGCGCCGGTGGCCATCGAGCGGATCGTGGTCGAATCGACGAGGAAGAGGCCGGCGAGGGAGATCAACACCGTTAGCCCCGAGAAGGCGACGGCCACGCCGGACGTCCTCATGGCTGTCCTCCGCGCCTCCTCGCGCGTGGCCCCGGACTGGATCTCCTCGCGGTAACGGGCGAGGACGAACAGCGAGTAGTCGACCGCCACGCCGATCCCGATCATCGAGGCGACGTTCGTGACGAAGACCGACATCTCGGTGGCCTGAGACAGTCCCCAGATCGCCGCGCCGGTGAGCGTCACGCTCCCGAACCCGAGCGCGAGCGGCAGCGCGGCCGCGGCGAGCGAGCCGAAGACGGCGAGCAGGATGATGAGCACGATCGGGAAGCCGGCCTTCTCGGCCGATGCGAGGTCCCGCTTGCTGAGGTCCTGCATGCCGGCCCACAGCGCCTCCTGGCCGACGAGGTGGAGCGCGACGCCGTGCCGCGCGCCGTCCTGGACGTGGAGATGACGGCGCAGAGTCGACACGCCATCGGCCGCCTGGTCCTGGCTGCCGGACAGCCGCATCGGGATGAGGGCCACCCGGCGGTCGCCGACGCGGCGAAGCGGCGGCAGCGCGGGCGTGCGCGGGAGCCCGATGCGCGACTGACGCGCGGCCGCGTGGCGCAGCCGGCGGACGGCTGCTCGCACGGCGCTGTCGCTCGCGCCCGGGCGTGCCTCGACGACCGCGGCGAGCTTCTGCCCCTGCGCGCCGGGGAAGGACCGAAGCGCGGCGTCGGCGCGCTCCGAGCCTGATCCGGGAACGACGAACCCGCCGCTCGTCAGGTGGTCGGTCTGCCGCAGCGAGAGCGGCACGGCCGCGACGATCGCCGCGAGCCACACCGCGATGACGACCGCACGGCGGCGCTCCACGAACGCGGAAAGCGTGTCCATCGCGCGCTGCATCTCAGTTTCCGTACCGGTCGCGCCGCATCTCGCCCACCGCACGGGTATGCAACTGGCTGGCTGGCCAGTCCGGTGTGAGAACGCTCACGCTGAAGGCGTCGCGGCCCCGGGCTAAGGGCGCGGTGTCCGGTCAGTCCTCGGCGCCGAGCAGGAAGCGCGCGACCGCCACACCGCTGGCGACCGTATGCGAGTCGTCCCACGCCGGGTCCGAGGTGAGCTGCACCTCGAGGCCGTCGCCGAGGGCGAGGAAGATCGACGCGACGGCCTCGGCCGGGCCACGCAGACGGACGATCCCCTCGCGCTCCTTCTCCACGAGGATCTCGGCGATCTGCCCCCGTACCCGCCGGTAGAGCTCGGCGAGCTCCTCGCGGATCTCGTCGTTTCGCCGTGCCGCGCTCAGGAGCTCGTGGATCACGGCGTGGCTGCCGGGATCCTCGGCCACGTACTCGCGCAGCTGCGTGACCAGCGCCTCGAGGATGGCGTCGACCGAGCCGGCGCTGCGCAGCCGGTCCTCGAGTACGTGGATCCGGATGTCGGCGTCGTGCCGGACGACCTCGACGAGCAGCCGCTCCTTCGTTCCGAAGTAGTAGTGGAGGAGTCCGCGGGAGACGCCCGCCTCCTGCGCCACGTGGTCGAAGGTCGATCCGGCGGCGCCGCGGCGGGCCACGCTCGCCCGCATCGCAGCGACGATGCGCTGCGCCTTCTCGCTGTCGAGCCGCCGCTCGAGCTTGTCGGTCTCCGCTACCGGCTGCCTTGCCGCCTCCACCCGCGGCACTCTAGCTGGCCGGCCAACCAGAGCCAAGAGGAACCCCTGCGCCCCCGCTTCTGCTACACGATACCCGTGGCGTTCGGCCAGCGAGGAGTGGTTCGGGCCCTGGTCGTCGGAGCGGCGGCGGCGGTGCTCCTCGTGGCTTGGACGAGCCGCTCGAGCGGCGCCCGGCTGCACGGCGCCAGCGCAGCATCGGCGTCCGCCACCGCCTTTCGGGTCCGCGACACCGCGGGCACGCATGGCCTCGTGAGCGTCTCGGGCGTCGGCGGTCGGACGGTCCGCGGTGTGGGCGCGTCCGCGTCGACCTCCGGTGGGCACGGGAATGCCAGCTCCCACGTCCAGCTGACCCACGTGTCGCTGTACAAGGGCCTGATCCGTGCCTCGAGCGTCAAGGTCGACGCATCGGCCAACGGCAACGGCGGCGGAGCCGGCGGCAAGATCTCGCATCTCGTGGTCGCCGGCGAGTCGAAGGGGTCGCCGACGTCCCGTCACACGTACGACCTCGGCGGCTACGGCCGCATGGTCGTCCTCGACCGAAGCGGAAACGGGATCGCCGGGATCCGAGCGACCCTCACGCGCGACTACCTCGGGATCCCCGCGGGATCGAGCGTGGTCGTCGCGTACGCGTCCGCGGTCGCGCACAACGCGGTGACCTCCGCTCCGTCCGTCACGTCGGCGGCCCCCTCCCAGCCCCGCGCGTCCACCCCAAACGGTGGCGCTCAGACGCAGAGCAGCAGCGGAGGCGGAGGCGGCCGTAGCGCCCCCAGCTCGGGCCCGCCGCCCCTGCCTCGCCGAGTCCCGCCCGCGGTCAGGCTGCTCGACACCAAGCGAGGCTTCACCTTCCCGGTCTACGGCCCGCACAACTACACCGACACGTTCGGGGCCTTCCGGGCCGACACCGGGTTCCACGAGGGCAACGACATCTTCGCGGCCGCCGGCACGCCGGTAGTCGCCGTCACGGCCGGGACGCTCAACAGGGTCGGAACCCTGCGGATCTCGGGCAACCGCCTATGGGTGAAGTCCCGCAAGGGCGACTGCTTCTTCTTCGCGCACCTCTCCGCGTTCGCGACCGACGCGCGCAGCGGGCTGCACGTAAAGGCGGGCCAGGTCGTCGGCTTCGTAGGGAGCACGGGCGACGCCGAGAAGACGCCGCCCCACCTGCACTTCGAGGTCCACCCGGGATGCGGGCCGGCGGTCGATCCCTATCCGTTTCTCCGCGCCTGGGAGGGTCGCCGCGACGTGCCCGCCGCCGCGTGGCTCGTCCGCTACGGGCGCGAGTACGGCGTGCGCCCGGGACAGCTCGTCCAGCTCAAGGACTTCCTGGCGGGCGGCTGAGCCTCGAAGCGAGCCGCCTGGACCGTGAGCTCCCCGAAGCAAAAGGGGCGCCGCGCGGCGCCCCTTCCACAAGCCGTTCGATCGACGCGCTAGGTCGCCGCGCCGGCTGGCTCGGCCGGTGCTCCCGACGCCTGCGGCGTCGTGGTCGATGTGTACTCGAACTCCTCCTCCGCACCGAACAGTGCGTCGAGGAGCTTCTTGCGCAGCCCCTCCGACAGCGCGAGCGCGGCGCCGGCTCCGATCAGCAGGAGCAGTATCCCGCCCCGCCGCCGGCGCTTGCGCTTCCTTCTCGAACCGCGCAGCGACTCGGCCGCCTCGCGCAACGACGCGGCGGCGTCGCGCAGCTCGCGCTGCGTCTTCTTGTCCTCGAGCAGCGCCTTCGCTGGGCCCTTGCCGTTGGACATCCGCGTGTAGGCCTTGCGCGCGGACTCGAACGCCGTACGCAGGTTTGTGCGGAGCTCGTCGTCCGTGATCACGCGCTGCACGTAGGGGTTCGACCGGGCCGCCCTACCGGCGGTGAGCACCCCCGCGCCCGCCTTCGACGCTTTCTTTTTGTTTGATCCCATACC
This sequence comes from Actinomycetota bacterium, assembly GCA_005885165.1. Taxonomy (GTDB): domain Bacteria; phylum Actinomycetota; class Thermoleophilia; order Solirubrobacterales; family Thermoleophilaceae; genus AC-37. The sequence goes on along the minus strand of VAXR01000101.1, from coordinate 7,498 downwards.
TCTCCTCGGGTCCGCTCCTAGCGGAAACATACCCGGAGCGGCCCGGCTGGTGTTGGATCCGGCGTCGCCGAGCGACTTTTGCGGAGGTGCTCGGGGATCTCGTCGACGTCGGGCTCGTTCAGCTTTGGCGCGATCAGACCTGGTAGATGGCGCCCTCGCGGGCGATCTCCACCGGGCCGCCGAAGGCGTCCTCGGCCTCGGCGCGGGCCCACAGCACGTCGAGCTCGTCCGAGATGTGGGTGATCACGATCCGGCGCACGGCGGCCGCCTTTCCGTGCTCGCCCGCCTCGCGCGGCGTGAGGTGTCCGCGCTGGCCCGAGCGCTCGGGGCGCGGGAGGGTGCCCTCGATGAGCAGCAGGTCGGCGCCCTGGGCGAACTCGACGAGGTCGACGGTCGGCCGCGTGTCGGCACCGAACGCGAGCTTCCCCGCGCCGTTCGTCGACTTCACGCAGATCGCGAAGGTCTCGGTGAAGTGAGGGACCGGCTGGAAGGTGAACGCGAGCGGTCCGATCGTGGGCTTGGCGTCGGCCGAGTACTCCTCGATCTCGAACGCGTTCTCGATCAGGTCCTCGTTCCCCCACGCGCCGACCACCCGCCGGAAGGTCTCGGTCGCCCCCCTCGGGGCGAGCAGGCGCGGGCGCGCCGGCGCATCGGTGCCCGGCCAGCGGTCGACCGCCACCGGCTGCTGCCGCGGCGCGTAGGTGAGCGCGTAGGCGAACGGGACGAGGTCGAGGAAGTGGTCGGCGTGGAGGTGCGAGATGATCACCGCGTCGACCGCGGTGTAGTCGCGGAACCGCCGCAGCTTGGAGAAGACACCGTTGCCGCAGTCGACGACGACCGCCGTGTCGCGCTCCTCGACCAGGTAGCCCGAGCACGCTCCGCCGGCGTCCTGCCAGGACGGCGACTTGCCCAGAACGGTGAGCCGCATGGGGGCGCGAGTCTACGCCGCACCATGGCCGCGCGCGCGAGTCGAAGCCGCTTTTGCCCTGCTACTGCGGCGGCGGGAAGGCGTAGACGGCGCGGCTCCGCTCCGTCCGGAAGACGAAGGCGAGCTGCCGTTCGGGACGCAGCCCGCGGTCCGCGGGCCGGTAGGTGGGGCAGGGCTTGCCGAGGTTCAGCGCGCAGAGCATGTTCTTCCCGAAGAAGCAGTCATCGCACGAGGCACGCTTCGCCT
>VAXR01000101.1:0-6181 GCA_005885165.1 Actinomycetota bacterium | reverse complement strand
TCGCCCGTCTCGCGCGCGACGGCCGGCCGGTTCGGGCCGCCGCCCGCCACCCCTCACGGGTCGAGGATCGCCCCGGGGTCGAGCCGGTGCGCGTCGACGTGGTGACCGGCGAGGGGCTCGCGGCCGCGCTCGAGGCCTGCACCGACGCGTACTACCTGGTGCATTCGATGGAACGCGCCGACTACGAGGACGGCCGCGGGTTCGCCGACCGCGACCGGCGCGGCGCCTTGAACTTCGTGGAGGCCGCCGCGGCCGCGGGGGTGCGGCGGGCGATCTACCTCGGCGGCATCGCCCCGCCGCCGGGTACGGAGGTGTCGCGCCACATGGCGTCCCGGCTCGAGGTCGAGCGGATCCTGCTCGAGGGGCTCCCCGACTCCGTGGCCTTCCGTGCCTCGATCGTGATCGGCGCGCGCTCGGATTCGTTCAGGATCCTGGTGCGGCTGGTGGAGCGCCTGCGCCTGCTGCCGTTCCCGACCTGGCGCGACAACCGCACGGCTCCGATCGACGAGCGCGACGCCATCGAATACCTCGCGCGCGCCCCCAACGTCGCGGCCGCCGCGGGGCGGTCGTTCGACATCGTTGGCGCGGAAGTGCTGTCGTACGGCGAGATGATCTGCCGGATCGCCGAGCTGATGGGCGTCGCTCGGAGCCCGGTCAGGCTCGCCGCGACCCAGACGCCCGCTGCCGCCGCGGTCGTGAGCGCCGTCACCGGAGTGCAGCCCCAGCTCGTCCGACCGCTGATGGAGAGCCTCGCCACCGACCTGCTCCCACGCAACCGGGAGGCGGCCCGGCTGTTCGGAATCCGCCCCCGACCCTTCGACCGCGCCGTCGAGCACGCGCTCGCGGAGTGGGAGCGGTCCGAGCCGCTCGCTGCACGGTGAGCAAGCTGCAGCGCGAGATCGATATCGACGCCCCGCGCGAGCTCGTCTACGACGTGCTCGCGGACCCGAGCTGCCTGCACGAGTGGGTGACGATCCAGGAGGAGCTCGAGGAGGCCCCCGACGGGGACCTCAAGCCGGGCTCGAAGCTGAGGCAGCGGATGAAGGTGGCCGGGCGGCGCTTTCACCTGAGCTGGACTGTGGTCGAGGCCGACCGCCCGTCGCGGATCGTCTGGGAGGGCCGCGGACCGATGAAGTCCAAGGCGCGCGCCGTCTACGAGCTGTCGTCGAAAGACGGCAACGGCACCCGCTTCTCGTACTTCAACGAGTACAAGCTGCCCGGCGGGGTGGTCGGGAAGGCCGCCGGCCGGGCGATCGCCGCCGCGTCCGGCCACGAAGCCGACCGGACGATGAAGCGCCTCCGCAAGCTGGTCGAGGACCGAGCGCACGCGTAGCTCTCACAGCGGGGCTCACAAAGGACTTGTGATCCGCCCCCCGGATGCGTTCGAATAGACATCGAGGCCACGACACGAGGCCGGTTTCCACCGGGGCCGCCGGGCCCAACTCGCACCCGGCGCGGAGGAGACGACATGAGTACCTGGTCCACTCGCACCACCACCACAGGCACGCCGGATGAGGTCATCGCGGTCCTGACCGACCCTGACGCCATCCGCCGCTGGTCGCCGATCGACTTCCGCATCGAGCAGCTCGACTCGGATCGCCTCGCGGCCGGCACCCGCGCACGGGTGTCGGGATGCCTGGCGGGACGCTGCCCGACGTTCGACGTCGACGTGTCCGCGGCCGACGCGGGCCGCTTCGCGCTGACCGCCTCGGGGCCGATCGAGATCGAGGTCGAGTACGAGGCCTTCGAGGCCGGGCCCGGCGAGGTTGAGCTCTGGGCGAGCCTGTCGGTCGAGGGGAGCGGCCTGCTGGGGCGCGTGCTCTCCCAGGCAACGAGCGCGCTGCTCGCCGCCGGCGCGCTCGACAAGGCGCTCGAGCGCATCGCCGGCGAGGTGGGCGCCCGCGGCTCGTGCCGCGAGCTGCCCCTCGCGGCCTAACGGCCCGTCCCGCCAGGCTCTGACTAGACGTTCGCGAGCGCCTCCACCAGCTCGCGCACGGCGTCGGCCGACTTCGACAGCTGGCCCCGCTCCTCCTCGTCCAGGTCGATCTCGACGATCTCCTCGATTCCCTCGGCGCCGAGCCGGACGGGCACGCCCACGAAGAGCCCGTCGATCCCGAACTCGCCCTGGCACAGCGCGGCGCACGGCAGTACGCGCTTCTGGTCCTGGACGATCGAGTCGACCATCTCGGCCACGGCCGCCGCGGGCGCGTAGTAAGCCGAGCCCTTCTGGAGCAGCTTCACGACCTCCGCGCCGCCGTCGCGGGTTCGCTGGACGATCTCCTCGAGGCGCTGATCCGAGATCTTCTGCCGCACCGGCACCCCCGCAACGTTGGTGTACGAAACGACGGGCACCATCGTGTCACCGTGACCGCCGAGCACGAATCCGGTCACGTCGCGGACCGACACGCCGAGCTCCCAGGCGAGGAAGGTCCGGAAGCGGGCGGAGTCGAGAATTCCCGCCATCCCGATCACACGCTCACGCGGAAACTGCGTGGTGTCGTACGCGACGTGGCACATCGCGTCGAGTGGATTGGTGACGACGATGACGATCCCGTCCGGTGAGCGGTCCTTGACCTGCGATGCCACCCCGCCCACGATCTCCTTGTTCTTCGCCAGGAGATCGTCGCGGCTCATTCCCGGCTGCCGCGGAAAACCGGACGTGATGACGACGATGTCGGAGCCGGAAGTCTCCTCGTAACCGTTGGTTCCGACCATGTTCGGTTCGTATCCGACAACCGGACCGGACTGATTCAAGTCGAGCGCCTTGCCCTGCGGCATCCCCTCCACGATGTCCACCAACACCACATCGGCGTAATCGCGTTCGGCAAGTCGTTGTGCAGTCGTTGCACCAACATTTCCTGCACCGACTACAGTTACCTTGCGTCTCATTCACGCACCTTTCACTCGAATGGAGGGGATTGGTTTATGGCTGACTTCCTGACCGAGCACCGCAACGCGCTCGAGAAGCGGTTGAAGGAGCTCCGTCCGCTGTACGACGAGTACCTCAACCTGGAGCGTGTCAAGGACGCTCTACAGGGAGTCGGCGGCCGCCGCCCCGGACGTCCGCGCGGCAGCACCACGCGCCGCCGCCCGGGCCGTCCGCGCGGGGCCACCACGCGCCGCCGCAGCACCAACGGACGCCGCAGGCGCGGCCGCCGTGGCGGCACGCGCGCCGAGCAGGCCCTCAAGGTCGTGCGCGACAACCCTGGCATCACCGTGACCGAGCTGGCGTCGAAGATGAACATCAAGCAGAAGAACTACCTGTACCGCGTCATGAACCAGTTGCACGCGGACGGCGCCGTGACGAAGCGGGGAAGGGGATACACGGCGAAGAAGTAGAGGCTCGCCGCTAGGCCGCGGCCACAGTCTCCATCTTCGCGATCACGGCGTCGGCGACGTCGGAGGTGCCGACGGCCGTCGGATCGTCCCTGCTCGGCTTCATGTCGTACGTCACGGACTTCCCCTCGCGCACCACCTCCGCTATCGCCGATTCGAGCCGGTCCGCCGCCTCGATCTCCTCGATGTGGCGAAGCAGCATCACGCCCGAGAGCATCATCGCCATCGGGTTCACCTTGTTCTGACCTTTGTACTTCGGTGCCGATCCGTGCACTGCCTCGAACACCGCGTACTCATCGCCGACGTTCGCACCCGGTGCCATCCCGAGGCCGCCGATCAGGCCGGCGCCCAGGTCGGAGACGATGTCCCCGTAGAGGTTCGGGAGGACGATCACGTCGTACTCCTCGGGACGTGACACCAATTGGTTACAGAGGTTGTCCACAATCCGGTCCTCGAACTCGATGTCGGGATACTCCTCCTCCGCAACCTCTCTAGCGATTTTTAGGAATAACCCGTCGGTGAACTTCATGATGTTCGCCTTGTGCACAGCCGTCACCTTGGAACGGTTGTGCGCCTTCGTGTACTCGAACGCCTCGCGCACGATTCGCTTCGTCCCGGTCACCGATATCGGCTTGATCGAGACGCCGATGTCCTCCCGCAGCTCGGTCCCCTCGGTCTCCTTTATGAACTCGCGGAGCCGCTCGGTCTTCGCGTCGCCGAGCTCGTACTCAACGCCCGCGTACAGGTCCTCGTGGTTCTCTCGCACCACCACCAGGTCCGTGTCGGGGAACCGCGTGCGAACGCCCTCGTACGCCTTGCACGGCCGCAGGCACGCGAACAGGTCGAGCTCCTTGCGCAGCGCCACGTTTATAGAGCGGAACCCCGAGCCCACCGGGGTCGTGATCGGCCCCTTGATCGCGAGCCCCCGCTCCTTGATCGAGTCGATCACGCGGTCGGGCAGCGGGGTGCCCTCGTCCTCGTAGACGTCCGCACCGGCGTCCTGCCAGTCCCACTCGAACTCGACCCCCGTCGCCTCGAGCACGCGGCGCACGGCCTCCGAGATCTCGGGTCCGGTTCCGTCGCCGCGAATGAAAGTGACGGGGTAAGCCACCTCGCTCCTCTCGCTCGTTTTCGTTACCTGGTGGCTGTGAGGCCGATACCCGCTACGGAGGCGCCGCTCACGCATCATGTCACGCACCGTCGAGCCGGCTGCTTCGCCTGCAAATCGCTAAAGGCCGCGGGTCCCCTGTGCGACGATGGAGACATGTTCGGCGGGCGCTCGATTCAGCTCATCCGGGTGTTCGGCATCCGGATCGGCGTCGACCCGACCTGGTTCTTCGTCCTGTTCCTCGTGATCTGGTGGATGTCGCAGCACTTCAAGGACATCTTCCCGGGGCACGACTCGAAGGCGTTCGTGCTCGCGACGATCAGCGCGATCCTGTTCTTCCTCTCGGTCCTGCTGCACGAGCTCGGCCACGCGGTGGTCGCGATCCGGAGCGGCATCGGGATCGCGGGGATCGACCTGTGGATGTTCGGAGGCGTGGCGAAGATGTCGAGCGACACGCGGACGCCGGGCGAGGAGTTCCGGGTGGCGGTGGCGGGCCCGCTCGTGACGCTCGTGATCGGCGCCGCCTGCTACGGGGCGGGGCAGCTCGTCGACCCCGGACACTTCACGCAGGCAGCTGAGCTCCGGCATTCGGCGCAGGTGAGCACGGCCGGCGCGGTCCTCTCGTTCCTCGCATTCATCAACTTCGCACTCCTCCTCTTCAACCTGCTGCCGGGGTTCCCGCTCGACGGCGGCCGGATCGCGCGCGCCATTGCCTGGTGGCGCACCGGCGACCGCGAGCGCGCGACGCGCTTCGCGGCGGTGCTGGGGCGAGGCCTCGGCTACCTCCTGATCGCCTTCGGCCTCTACTCGCTGCTTACGCCGGGCGGCGGGACCTTCGGCGGGCTGTGGACGGCGGCGATCGGCTTGATGCTGGCCCAGGCGGCGCGCGCCGAGGAGCTCCGCAGCCGGCTGACCTCGCAGATCGCGGGCCTGCGCGTGGCGGACGTGATGGACGCCGAGCCCGTCGCGCTGCCGGCGGAGACGCACCTCGATCGCGCGCTCGACGACTTCTTCCTCCGCTACCGCTGGCCCTGGTTCCCGGTGGTCGACGCGGCCGGCCGCTTTCTCGGCTTCGTTAGCCGGCAGAAGGTGGAGGCCGTGCCGGAGGCCCTGCGCGCGGGCTCGATGGTCAACCAGGTGATGAGCGTGGAGGACGCCGGCACCTACCGGATCGGCATCGACGAGCCGCTCGAGGCGCTACTCGGCTCGGAGGGCCTCCGGCGGCTGGGCGCGCTGATGGCGGTGGACCGCGACGGCGTCCTGCGCGGCGTCGTCACGCTCGACCAGCTGCGGCGCGCGCTGCAGGCGCCGCTCCGGGCCCAGTAATCGGCGGGCGTCCTTCCCGACTGTCGCCCCGCGCCAGCCACGCGGCGTTCCGACCGACAGTTTTCGCAGGGGCGGGGCCGCTCCCAATTGGCGACGAAGGGGGTGGATCCGGTGGAGCAATCCTGACTTAACCACACATACGGTGGTTAACTCAGGAATGCTCCCGATCTGATCCGTCGGACGATCAGCGGTGCCTCAGGGGAGCGCCTCGGCTTCCGCCTCGGCGATCCCCGGCAGCTCGAGCGACGGGTCGACCGCCAGCGCGGCGCCCACGCACCCCTTCATCGCCTGGACGAGCAGCTCCCGCAGCTCGTCGCGGCCGATCGTCGGGCGCTCGAGCCAGTCGATCACGGTCCCGATCGTGAAGCTGAGCCAGCCGAGCACGGCCATGCGCAGGAGCGGCGACGCCTC
>VAXR01000100.1:5409-13092 GCA_005885165.1 Actinomycetota bacterium | reverse complement strand
TACGAGCCGCGTGCCGCGGTCGACCACGTCGGCGCCGCGGCCACAAGCCAGCTCTTCGGCTCCGATCCGTCGCCCGACTGGCAGCGCGCGACCTTCGGCTTCATCGTGAGGCGCTGGGGGCTGGGGCACTCCTGGGCGGTGGCGCTCCTGAACTTCGTGGGCGCCGTCCTCCGCTGGGCGGCCCTGACGCCGGGGTCGATCTCCAACCCCGGGAGGTACGCCGAGCGCCGCCGCAACTACGCACGCTGGGCGCGGGTCCAGCTCCGCGGGCTGCGAGGACGCCGCACCCTCGAGTCTGCCTGCTCATCGCCTCGTGCGGCGGATCCTCCGGGGCGCCAAAGGCGGCGGGCGGCGCCCAGTGGCGGCACTTCAAGACCCTGAAGCTCGTCGTCGACCTGGCCGGGCCGCGCCACGACGGGCGGTTCGTGGCCAACGCCGACTACCACCTCTTCCTGGTCGGCACGTCCGGCGCGCCGGTGCCCTTTGCGCGCGGCGCGCACGGCTACTCGGGCAAGCGCGTGTCCGAGGCGTACATCGCGATGTCCGGGCAGCGCCGGCTCGGCGGCGCCGGCTGCTCCTTCCACCGCGACGACGTCTACATCCTGCAGTCCGGGAAGTCGCCGGCGATCGTTCGCGTGACGGCCGTCGGACGCGCCAGCACGCTCGCTAAGTTCCCGCACGGCGGGGCTCCAGGGGCGATCGCGTTCGACGGCGTCGGCAGCTTCGGCCACCGCGTTCTCGCGACGGCGCAGGTCGGCAAGCACTTCGAGCTCTACGCGTTCGACTGCCGCGGCCACGTGCGGACGATCTCGAAGAAGGCGCCGCGCGTGGAAGGGGGGATTGCGGTCGCGCCGATGACGTTCGGCAGCTTCGGCGGCGAGCTGATCGCACCCGACGAGCACAGCGGCCAGATCTGGGCGATCGGCGCCGACGGCAAGTCCCGCAAGCTTGCCGACTCGGGTATTCCGAAGGGAGGCGACATCGGCGTTGAGAGCGCCGGCTTCGCGCCAGGGAAGCTCGGCCGCCGGATCGCCTACCTCGCCGACCGCGCCTCGCCCGGCTCTCCGACCAAGGGGACGAACAGCATCCTCAGGTTGAAGGGCGGCGCGCTCTTAAAGGCCGGCGTGGGGGCGGGGGACCTGATCGTCGTCGCCGAGGCGAGCGCCCGGACGATCGCGGTGCACTGCGCGGCTAGCTGCTCGGTCCGCGAGGTGGCCACCGGGCCGGCCGCGGCTCACGCCGAAGGTCACATCGTCTTCTCGGCGCCGCGCTGAGCCACCCGCCCAGCGCGGCCGCCGATGATCACGTCGCGTCGGAGCTAGGACTCCCAGCCCACGTCGTCGTGGGTCTCGAGCTTGCGCCAGAAGGTGATCTGGGGCTCCGACGACGCGCCCACCTCCTGCATGATCGGCTGGATCTCCGGTGTGGCCTCCTCGAAGAACTGCTGGAAGCTGCCGGGGTCGGGCCACTCGTCGACGACCATGATCTGGCCGTCGTCCGAGCCGTAGAAGCGGTGCGCGATGAGCCCGTGGCTCTTGGCTCGCTCGGCGATGCTGCGTATGCGGTCTGGGTTCTCGCCGGCGATCTGCTCCATCTTCGCCGGATCGCCCTGCACGCTCATCGTCATGATCACTGACATACAGCTCCTCCTCGGTAGGGGTTTGGGCTCGCCGGTATTCGATCAGGGGCGCCCGGCCGGATCAACCCTCGGGTCGTCCGCGCCCGGACGGTCGCGATGACGCGCGTTCCCGACAGGGCCTTCACGTGCGCGCGGCGCAACCTGTTAAGGTGCCCCGGCTCAATGTCTAGTAATTCGATCAGGAATAGGAAGTATCGAATGACACACACAGCCGGACGCATGACGACGATCGTCGCCGCGCTGCTCGCGGTGGCCCTCGTCGCCGGCTGCGGCAGCAGTTCGAAGAAGAGCTCCGCCGCGGGCGGCGGAGGCGCCTCTGGCGGGGGCAAGATCGCGCTCGTCGCGTACTCGACGCCCAAGGAGGCGTACGCCGACCTCATCCCGGGCTTCCAGAAGACGCCCGCCGGCAAGGGCGTCCAGTTCACGCAGTCGTACGGCGCCTCCGGCGACCAGAGCCGGGCGGTCGACGGCGGCCTCCACGCCGACGTCGTGGCGTTCTCGCTCGAGCCGGACGTGACGCGGCTCGTGAAGGACGGGATCGTCCCCTCCAGCTGGGACGCCGGCCCGCACAAGGGGATCGTCACGGATTCGGTTGTGGCGCTCGCGGTGCGCAAGGGCAACCCGAAGCACATCACCGGCTGGAACGACCTGGTCAAGCCGGGCGTGAAGATCGTGACGCCCAACCCGTTCACCTCGGGCGGCGCCCGCTGGAACATCATGGCCGCGTACGGCAGCCAGATCGCGCAGGGCAAGACGCCCGCCCAGGCCCAGGCGTTCCTGGCCGCGCTGCTCAAGAACGTGGTCGTGCAGGACAAGAGCGCCCGCGATTCGCTCCAGACGTTCTCGAGCGGCAAGGGCGACGTGCTGATCTCGTACGAGAACGAGGCCATCACCGCGCAGCAGAAGGGCGTGAAGCTCGACTACGTCGTCCCTGCGCAGACGATCCTGATCGAGAACCCGATCGCCGTCACCAAGAACGCCTCGAAGCCCTCGCAGGCGTTCGTCACCTACCTGTACACGCCCGCGGCCCAGACGATCTTCGCCAAGAAGGGCTACCGGCCGGTCCTCAAGGGGCTCGAGAGCGTGCGCAAGTTCCCGAAGCCGGGCGGCCTGTTCACGATCCAGAAGTTCGGCGGCTGGTCGGTCGTGAGCAAGAAGTTCTTCGACCCGCAGACGGGGATCGTGGCCGGCATCGAGCGGAAGCTGGGGGTCTCGACTGCGTCCGGGTAGCCCTGCGATAGCGCTGCCGTCGCCGCGCCGCATCGCGCTGCGCGGCGGCGGCGCTCCGCTCGGGCGGGGGCTCGCGATGGCGTATCTCAGCGTCATAGTGCTGCTCCCGCTCGCGGCTGTCGCCGTGCGCTCGGTGGACGGCGGGCTCGGCGGCTTCTGGCGTGCGGTGTCGAGCCCCGAGGCGCAGTCCGCGCTGGAGCTGACCGTCGTGCTCTCACTGATCGTGGTCGCGATCAACGCGGTCACTGGCACCCTGATCGCCTGGGTGCTCGTGCGCGACAGCTTCCGCGGCAAGGGCGTGGTCAACGCGATCATCGACCTGCCCTTCGCGCTTCCGACCATCGTCGCGGGCCTCACCCTCCTCGCCCTGTACGGGCCGCGCAGCCCGGCGGGCGTTGACGTGAGCTACGCGCGCGTGGGCGTCGGGATGGCGCTCCTGTTCGTAACGCTGCCGTTCGTGGTCCGGGCGGTGCAGCCGGTGCTGATGGAGCTCGACCGCGACATGGAGGATGCCGCGGTCTCGCTCGGCGCGAGCGGCTGGCAGGTCTTCACGCGCATCGTGCTCCCGGGGATCCTCCCGGCGATCCTCTCCGGCGTGGCGCTCGCGTTCGCCCGCGCGATCGGCGAGTTCGGCTCGGTCGTCCTCATCTCCGGCAACCTCCCGTTCAAGACCGAGGTGGCCTCGGTCTTCATCTTCGGCCGGATCGAGTCCGACAACATCCCGGCCGCCGCGGCGGTGTCGATCGTCCTGCTGGCCGCCTCGTTGCTCCTGCTCGCGGCGATCGCGGGGCTCTCGCGCTGGGGGAGGCGGCATGAGCTCTAGGTCCCGGTCGACGCTCGCTCTGCGAAGTACCGCACTCGGCTACCTCGCGCTGATCCTGGTCGCGCCCGTGGGCCTCGTCTTCTACAGGACGTTCGAGCACGGGTTCGCGGCGGCGTGGCACTCGGTCACCACGCCCGCCGCCCAGCACGCGTTCTGGCTGACCGTCGAGCTCGTCGCGATCGCCGTCCCCCTCAACACGATCTTCGGCGTGGCCGCGGCGCTCGCGATCGTCCGCCACCGGTTCCCCGGCCGGGCGCTGTTCAGCTCGCTGCTCGACCTCCCGTTCGCGGTGTCGCCGGTGGTCGTCGGGCTCGCGCTCGTGCTCGTGTATGGGCGCAAGGGCTGGTTCGGCGGCTGGCTCGCCGACCACGGCATCCAGGTGATCTTCTCGGTGCCCGGGATGGTGCTCGCCACGATCTTCGTCTCGCTCCCGTTCGTGGTCCGCGAGGTGATCCCGGTCCTGCGCGAGATCGGCACGGAGCAGGAGGAGGCGGCCACCACGCTCGGCGCCTCCCTGCTCGTCACGTTCAGGCGGATCACGCTGCCGGCGATCCGTTGGGGCGTCGCCTACGGCGTCGTACTAACGACCGCGCGGGCGCTGGGTGAGTTCGGAGCGGTGAGCGTCGTGTCGGGCCACGTCGCGGGGCAGACCGAGACGCTCACCCTGCACGTGCAGGACCGCTTCGAGGCGTTCGATCTGGCGGGGGCGTACGCGGCGTCCGTCGTCCTGGCGATCCTCGCGATCTCGACGCTCGCCTCCATGAGCCTCTTGAAACGGAGAGGAGCACCGGCGTGAGCATCGAGCTGAGCGGAGTACGGAAGAGCTTCGGCGACTTCGTGGCGGTCGACGACGTGTCGCTCGAGGTGCGTGACGGCTCGCTGACCGCGCTGCTCGGCCCGAGCGGCAGCGGCAAGTCCACGCTCCTGAGGATCATCGCGGGGCTCGAGGTGCCGGACTCCGGGCGTGTCGTGATCGCCGGCGCCGACCGGACCGACACGCCGGCGCGTAGCCGCGACGTGGGCTTCGTGTTCCAGCACTACGCGCCGTTCAAGCACATGACGGTGCGCGACAACATCGCCTTCGGCTTGAAGATCCGCAAGGTCCCGCGCGAGCGCATCCGTGAGCGGGTGGGGGAGTTGCTCGGGCTGGTCCACCTCGAGGGCTACGCGGGCCAGTACCCGTCGCAGTTGTCCGGCGGGCAGCGCCAGCGCATGGCGCTCGCCCGGGCGCTGGCGGTGGAGCCGCGCGTCCTGCTGCTCGACGAGCCGTTCGGCGCGCTCGACGCGACCGTGCGCAAGGAGCTCCGGGCATGGCTGCGGCGGCTGCACGACGACGTCCACGTCACGACGATCTTCGTGACCCACGATCAGGAGGAGGCGATGGAGATCGCCGAGCAGATCGTGGTGCTGAACGAGGGCCGCATCGAGCAGATCGGTGCGCCGCGCGAGGTCTACGAGCACCCCGCCACCGAGTTCGTGATGGGCTTCGTCGGCCCGGTGACTCACATCGGCGGGTCGATGGTCCGCCCGCACGACGTCGACATCGCCACCACGCCGGTCGCCGGGGGGACCGAGGCGCTGGTCGAGCGGATCCTCCACCTAGGATTCGAGGTCCGCGTGGAGCTCGTGACGGGCGACGGTCTCCCGGTCCATGCACAGCTCACGCGCCAGGAGTGCGAGGAGCTCGAGCTACGGGAGGGGCAGATCGTGTACATCCGCCCTAACCGGCTGCTGCGGGCGGTCGCGTAGGCCGGCCGCGTGGGGCGCGTCCTCAGTGCCTGGTCCAGGCGTCCGGCTCGGCGGCAAGGTCGCGCACGCTGGCCGGCAGGGACCCCTCCACGACGTCCGCCAACGACACCCGCTCGAGCACGGCCCGGACGTTTGCGCGCAGCGCGACCCACACGTCCTGCAGGCTCCCGGCGGCCCCGTGGTAGGCGGTCTTCTCGGGACGGTCGCCGTGCACCACGGCCAGCGGCCCGTCGACGGCGCGGATTACGTCCGCAATCGTGATCTCGGCGGCAGGGAGGTCGAGCCGGTAGCCGCCCTCGGGCCCGCGATGGCTCGCCACGAGCCCGGCCTGGCGGAGGTCGGCCATGATGTTCTCCAGGAACTTGAGCGGGATCTCCTGGGCCGCCGCGATGCGCTCGCCCTTCACCGGTAGCTCGGTGGCCGCGGCCAGCTCGAGGGCGGCGCGGACGGCGTAGTCGGCCTTGGCGGAGATCCGCATCGGTCAGATTTTCGGGGGTTAAGGCTCGTCGCGGCGCGAGCGGCCCGGGAAGCGCTGCGCCAGGCGGCCAAGCGGGCCGACCGCGCTGTCGAGCGAGGCGAGCTCGGCGTCGAGCCTCTCCAGTGCCACGAGGAGGCGGTCGAGCGTGTCCGACATGCGGGTGAGGCCGGCATCGAGGTGCTCGAGCGTGTCGGGCACGCGCGCCAGGTGCTGCTGGACCTCGACCAGCACCGGCATGGCGCCCTCGATCGACGCCATCCTGGCGTCCATCGGGCGAAGCACCGCGGTGGCGTCCCCGACCACGGCCATCTGCTCCGCGAGGGCGGGGAGCGACTCCGTGTGGCGGACGACGTCGCGCAGCGTGCGCTCCATCTTCGGGAGCGCCTCGGTGGCGTCGGCGATCGCACCGGTGTTGCGAACGATCTGGGGAATCCGCCGGAGCGCGTCGAGGATCTCGGCAGAAGGTGCGAGCACCCGCTCGAGTGGGTCGGTCCACGCCACCGCGCCAATCATGACCGCCGATCCGGCGGCACACCGCGCGCCTGGTTACTGTTGCCCCGCGATGGCCGAGTTCGCACCGACCGAGGTCGCCCACGGCGTCCACCGCTTCGGCAGCCGCCTGGTGAATTGCTACATGGTCGATGACGGCGGTCGGCTGACCGTCGTGGACTGCGGCCTCCCCGGCTTCTGGGACCAGGTCGAGCCGGGGCTCTCCTCGCTCGGCCGCTCGCTGCAGGATGTCGCGGCGATCGTGCTGACCCACGGCGACAACGACCACGTCGGGTTCGCGGAACGGCTGCGCGAGGCGTCCGGAGCGCCCGTGTCGATCCACCAGGAGGACGTGCCGCTCGCGACCACCAAGGAGGAGAAGGAGACCGAGGCCTCGCTCGTGCCGTACCTCCGCCACCCGGCCGCGTGGGCGCTGCTGGCGCACTTCGCCACCAACGGCGGCATGGCGCCGCCGCCGGTGGCCGTGGTCGACACCTACGAGGACGGACAGACCCTCGAGGTCCCGGGTGCGCCGCGGGTGCTCTTCACGCCGGGCCACACCAGCGGGCACTGCGCGATCCACTTCGAGCGGCATGGAGTGGTGTTCGCCGGCGACGCGCTCTGCACGCGCAACCCGCTGACGGGGAAGGTCGGCTCGCAGCTCCTGCCCAGCGCGTTCAACGTGTCGAGCGAGCGGGCGATGGCGTCGCTCGGCGCGATCGAGGCGACCGCTGCGCAGACGGTCCTCCCCGGCCACGGCGAGCCTTGGACCGACGGTGCCGCGGCCGCCGTCGAGGAAGCGCGCTCGCGCGGGCCGACCTGACCTAACCGCCGATCGCGCTCATCGACCGCGCGGGCTGGCGGAACCCCGCCTCGCCCACGTGGTGCTTCAGCTCCTTGCGCCAGACGGCCTCGCGCACGATCCGCTCGAGCTCGTCGTCGCCGGCCCCGGCGCGCAGCGGCTCGCGCAGGTCCGTCTCGTGAAGGGAGAAGAGGCAGGTCCGCAGCTTGCCCTCCGCCGTCAGCCGGATCCGGTTGCAGTCCGAGCAGAAGGGATCGCTGACCGGGTCGATGAAGCCGATCTCGCCGCGCCCGTCGCTGAAGCGGAAGACGCGCGCCGTGGCCGAAGGCTCGCGCGGCAGCTCCTCGATCGGGTAGACGGCGTCGATCAGCGCCCGCAGCTCGGCGCCGGTCAGGACGGCGTCCATCTCCCATGCGCGATCCGCGTCGAGCGGCATGAACTCGATGAAGCGCACCTGGAAGTCGGTCGAGCGG
>VAXR01000100.1:4668-5316 GCA_005885165.1 Actinomycetota bacterium | reverse complement strand
CGCGCAGCACCTGCGGCAGCGCGTCGCGGCGGGTCATCTCGAAGAAGCGGTCGCGCTGGAGCGAGTCGATCGAGACGTTGATCCGCTGGAGGCCGGCGGCCACCAGCGCGTCGGCGTCGCGCTCGAGCAGGTAGCCGTTGGTCGTGAGCGACAGGTCCCGCAGCCCTTCGATCGACGCCAGCATTCGGACCAGCACCGGGAAGTCGCGGCGCACGAGCGGCTCCCCGCCCGTCAGGCGAACGTCGCGTACCCCCATCTCCACGAGCAGCCGCACCACGCGCTCGATCTCCTCGTAGGTGAGGATCTCCTCGCGCCGGAGCCAGGGCAGGCCGTCCGCCGGCATGCAGTACTGGCAGCGGAAGTTGCAGCGGTCGGTGACCGATACGCGCAGGTCCTCGATCGCGCGACCGTGCCCGTCGACGAGCGGCTTACGCGATGCCGTCATCCCGACCCCTCCTCGGCCGGAGCCACGCCGCGCGCGAGCTCGAGCGCCTCGTCGAGCGGGCGCCCCGCGCGCGCGGCGAGCCAGCACGCCGCCGGCGCGGCGACCCGCTCGGACGCGTGGGCGGCCTCCGCCGCGAGGTCGAGGATCGCCTTGAACTCGTCCGCGGTCGGCGCCTCGGTCCCGAGAGCGCGCCCGTAGGCGGC
>VAXR01000100.1:0-4645 GCA_005885165.1 Actinomycetota bacterium | reverse complement strand
TGGTCGTCGGTGAGGGCGCCCTCCTCGCACAGGGCGGGAATGACCTCGTCGAACACGAGCGTCATGCTCCAATCCTCGCGCACTAGGCCCTGGCTCGTGAACATCTCCTCCGCCTCCGGCGGATACCAGTCGATCGTTGCGCAGAAGTCCTGCGAGAGGAACATCCGGTCCGCGTGGCCGCGGCGGAGGAGCTCGGCGACCGTGGCGTTGCGCCTGTCCGTCGGCAGGAACATGTCGAGGCCGTAGCGGTCCATCCCGATGAACACCCCGCGCGACAGCAGCGACTCGATGTAGTCGAGGTCGTCGGTGTCGCCGGTGTGGGCGATCTGGACTCGAGCGAGGTCGACCCCCTCCTCCTCGAAGATGTCCACCTGCTTGGGCCCGGTCCCGCTCGCCGGCCGCGAGTGGGCCATGATCGGCGCGCCCGTGCGATTGCTGGCGCGGGCCACAGCACGGTGGACCTTCTCGACCCCCTCCGTCAGGCCAGGCTCGTCTGCCGCGCACTTCAGGAACGCCGCCTTGATGTCCGTGCCCTGGACGCCGCGCTCGATGTCGCCCACGAAGAGCTCGGCCATGGCGTCGACGTCGCGGTTCACGAAGTAGTGCGGGAGGTAGTCGTAGGTGTAGATGCCCGTCGAGGCGACGATCTGCACGTCCGTCTCCTGCGACACCCGGTGCATGAACCGTACGTCGCGGCCTCCGAACATCACCGTCGCGTCGCAGATCGTGCGAACGCCGCGCTCGGCGGCCGCGCGGACCGCCTCGAGCGCCTCCGACAGCTCCTCCTCGCGGTCGTAGGCGACCGGCCACTGGCGCGCCACCGCGTCGTCCCGGAAGCGGACGTGCTCGTGGATCAGCACGGTCCCGAGGTCCTCGCCTTCTATGGGGCCCTGCACCGTCTGCACAGTCGCCACGCGCGCCCCGGCCTCGTGCCACGCGGGCGCCGGGATATGGTGTCCGCGTGGCACGAGGCCGGGGAGCGGCGCCCGACGACGACCAGGACGCCGCCGGTTTGGCACGGCGCGTCGGCGCGGCCGTTGCCGCCTCCGCCAAGCGCGCGAACGAGAGTCCGAAGCTGCTCACCGTCGCGAAGCTGGCGCGCGAGCTCCTGCCGGGCGACAGCCAGTTCGGCGATCCGCTCTCTACGGGCGGGAAGGAGCAGCCGCAGCTCGTGGGCCGGCGGCTGGCCGAGCTCACCGCCGAGCGCCCGGGCTTCCTCCGCGAGGCGGGGCTCAGCGCACTGCAGGTCTGGCAGTCGGTGGCCGAGGCCCAGGGGCGCGGGCGCGGGGATCGCGACATCGCGATCGTGTTCACGGACCTGGTCGACTTCTCGGACTGGGCGCTCGAGGCCGGTGACGAGAAGGCGCTGGAGCTGCTGCGCGACGTCGGGCTTGCCACGGAGCCGCCGGTGACCGCGCACGGCGGCGAGGTGGTGAAGCGGCTCGGCGACGGGATGATGGCCGTCTTCGACGAGCCGTCCGCTGCGCTCGATGCGCTCGGCGAGGCGTGTGCGGGGGTCCGCGAGGTGGAGGTAGCAGGCTACCGGCCGCGCTTCCGCGCCGGCCTCCACGTCGGGCGCCCGCGGCGCATCGGGGGCGACTACCTCGGCGTGGACGTGAACGTTGCGGCGCGTGTGGCCGAGGAGGCCGAGGGCGAGGAGGTGCTCATCTCGGATCGTGCGCTCGAGCACCTCGACGCCGAGAAGCTCGACCTGCGGCGCAAGCGGCGGTTCAAGGTCAAGGGGGTGCCGAGCGACATGACCGCGTACCGGGTGGCGCTGGCGTCGTGAGCGCCGCGGGCGAGCAGCGGCCCGTCGAGAGCACCGCCGGCACGGGCGTCCGGCACGAGGATGGGCGCTTCCAGGGCGCTCACGGAGTGGAGATGTTCTGGCAGGCCTGGACGCCCGCCGCCGGGACCAAGGCCGTGGTGCTGCTCGCGCACGGCGCGTCCGAGCACGGCGGACGCTACGCGTGGGTAGCTGAGCGGCTCGTTGACTCCGGCTACGCGCTGTACGCGCCCGACCATCGCGGGCACGGCCGCTCCGAAGGCCGCCGGGCCGTGATCGACCGGCTCGACCGCGCACTCGACGATCTGGAGACCACGCGCGCGCTCACCTCCGAGCGCCATCCCGATCTCCCGATCTTCATGCTCGGCCACAGCATGGGCGGGTGCCTCGCGATCGCGTACGCGCTTCGCTACCAGGAGCGGCTCGCCGGGCTCGTGCTGTCGGCGCCGCTCGCCGTGTTGGAGACGGCCTCGCCGGTGACGCGGGCGATCGGCGCGCTCCTCTCCGCGGTCGCGCCTGCCACCGGCGTCTTCGCGATCGATCCGGGGCTAGTGAGCCGCGACCCGGCGGTGGTGCGCGACTACGAGCAGGACCCGCTCAACTACCACGGGCGGGTGCCGGCGCGGACCGTCGCCGAGCTGGCCTCGGCGATCCGCAGCTTCCCCGACCGCGTGCCCGAGCTGCGCCTGCCGCTGCTCGTGATGTACGGGACGGCCGACGAGCTCGTGGCCACCGAGGGCTCGGTGATGGTGCACCACCGCGCAGGCTCGGACGACAACCGGATGATCGAGTACGAGGGCCTGTACCACGAGATCCTCAACGAGCCGGAGCGCGAGCGGGTAGTGACGGACCTCGTGGCGTGGCTGGACGCGCACGTAGCCCGCTGAGGGGCGCCGCGGGTTTCGAGGCCCGGCGGGCAGGGAATCCCCGGACACGGGCTTGATGAGGGTAATTCGGCGGGGAGGTGGCGCGGCGATGCTGGCCGCGGCGGTCGCTCTTGCAGGCGCGGCCGCAGCTCGCGCCGGCGAGCCGGTCAACGTCAACTGGCCGAGCTACCTGCCGGCGCTGCCGGGCCCGAACCGGCCGCAGCCGCACGCCGTGCCGCACTGCCGGACCGCGACCGTCCGCTGCATCGACGTGGAGATCCAGCGGCTCCGGGCGCTCCAGCGGAGGCTCGGGTGCGCGCACCGCGCCGTCTTCACGACGACGTACCTCGAGCTGACCAGGACGCTCAGGCAGACGCTCCGCAAGCAGCCGAACTTCTTCCGCTACCCGCGCTACCTGTACATCGAGGACGCCCTGTTCGCGGACGTCTACTTCAACACGATCCGCGCCGGAGAACGGGGTCGCCCGGTCCCGCCCGCGTGGCAGATCGCCTTCGACACCGCGCGCTCCGGGCAGGTCAACGCGGGGCAGGACATGCTGCTGGGGATCAACGCGCACGTCCAGAACGACATGCCCTTCGTGCTCGCGGCGCTCGGTCAGCGGACGCGCTCGGGCGCGTCGCGAAAAGTCGACCACGATCGCGTCAACGAGATTCTGAACCGGGCGTACGAGCCCGTCGTGGAGGCGGTCGCGCGGCGCTACGACCCGCTCATCTCGACGACCAACGCGAGCTGGAGCCCGGTCGACGATATCGCCGGGATGGAGCTCGTGAAGACCTGGCGGGAGGGCGTATGGCGAAACGCGGAGCGCTTGCTGAACGCAAAGACGAGCGCGGAACGGCGACAGGTGGCCGACCAGATCGAGACGAACGCCGCCACCTGGGCGCGCTTCATGGCCGCCCCGCAGCAGCCGGGCTACCGCGCGACGCGCGACGCGTACTGCCGGGCGAAGCTCGCCCACGGCGCATGAGGCGAAGGCACGCCGCCGTTGCCGCGGCGACCGTGGCTGCCGCGCTCGCGGCGAGCCCGGCGCCGGCGCTTGCGAACCAGCGCACCGAGAACCTGCCGTGGCCGCAGCTCCTCCCGCCGGTGCCGGTGACGACGAAGGTGCAGCCGCACGGAGTCCCGCACTGCCGCCGCGCGTCGGTCGGCTGCATGGACGACCTGCTGCGGCGCCTTCACCGGCAGTGGCGGCGGCTGAACGCTGCGTGCGACCACCGCGCGCTCTTCTCGCTCGCCTACATCCGCATCACCCAGGGGCTGCGCGACGACATCGCGCGCCGCCCCCCCAAGCTCATCCGCTACCGGCGCTGGATGGTCGACGTGATCATCGACTTCTCGAACCACTACTTCCAGTACTTCAACGCCTACGCGCAGCACCGCCCGGTGCCGGATGCGTGGAAGATCGCCTACGACGAGGTGATGCACGGGGACACGAACGGCGGCCAGGACGTGCTCCTCGCGAGCAGCGCGCACACGCAGCACGACCTCCCGTACATCTACGCCGCCATGGGGATGCGCACGCCCGGCGGGGCCTCGCGCAAGCCCGACCACGACGCCGTCAACGCCATCAACGCGGGCGTCTTCGTCGGTCTCGAGCACTACTACGCGCAGCACTACGACCCGCTCTTCACGACGATCATGAAGTCGTCGCCGCTCGACCAGATCGGCACGCTCGAGACGGTCAAGGGCTGGCGGGAGGGCGCGTGGCGGAACGCCGAGCGGCTACTTAACGCGCGCACGGCGGCGGAGCGGCATCAGGTGGAGCAGTCGATCGACATCGACTCGCGCGTGTGGGCCGAGGCGATGTCCTCGGACACCCAGCCGTGATACCGCGCGACGCGCGACGCGTACTGCCGCGCGCATCACGAGCGCACGTAGCGCGCCGCATCTGTATTCTAAGTGACCCGTGGGTCACAAGGCAGGGAACATAACCGTTCTCGCGGTGCGCTCGGCCGCCTGGCTCGCGATCGGC
>VAXR01000032.1 GCA_005885165.1 Actinomycetota bacterium | reverse complement strand
GAACCCGCCAGCCACGCTCGGGCCCCGCCGGTTCCGGATCGTCGCGCCTCCGACTCACGGCACGCTCAACGTGACCGCGGCGTCACCGTTCTCAGGACCCCAGATCACCTACACGCCGGCACCGGGCTACTTCGGGCGGGACCAGTTCACCTACGAGGCGTTCGATTCAAACAGCCCGTACCCGCACCATCCCGCGACAGCGACGGTCAACCTCGTCGTCGGCGCCCCACCGACGACAGGCTCCAAGAAGTCAATTCGCATCCTCGGGGCGATCAAAGCCCACCTGCGCCAGGGCCTGCTCACGTTCAGCGTGAAGCCCCACCGCGCGGGTATCGTCTCGCTCTCGGCGGGAGCGGGCGGTCACCGGCTGCGCTCGTGCCTGGGCGCGAACCGTAAGCGGCGGACGTTCAAGTGCCGGGTCCACCTCCGGGGCCAACCCGATCTCCTCAAGCTGAAGATCGTCGCGCGGCTGATCGATCCACATGGCGTTATTGCAAGAGTTCAGCGGGTTGGGCCCCCTACTTAGACCGACATCCGCGCCTGACGCGCCGCTCACCAGCCGAACACCGCTGATCCGCTACCGCCGCCGCGGCCTCGAGATAGGAGAGGTGTATTTCGAGGACGCGCTGCCGGAGCCGCTTCCGCGGGTCGACCTGCTCCGCTTTCTGGCGGTGCACGAGCCGAGGTCGGAGCGGCCGTGGAAGCGCCGCAACACGCTGAGCGTGGACATGACGCTGCCCGAGGACGAGCTCATGCGGCAGATGGGCAAGAACAACCGGTACAAGGTCAGGCGCGCCATGTCGCGCGACTCCCTCGAGGTGCAGACGTTCGAGTCCCCCACGCCCCAGGCCGTCGTCGAGTTCGCCGACTACTACGACGAGTTCGCGGGGTCGAAGAGCCTGCGGCCGGTGTTCCGGCCCCGCCTCTACGCCATGGCCAAATCCGGCATGCTGGTGCTGTCCCGGGCCAGCAGCGACGGTGAGCCGCTTGTGTGGCACGCGTACGCCGCCGGCTCGCGGCAGGCCCTGCTCATGTACTCGGCGTCGCTCTTCCGCCGCTACGAGGACAGCTCGGTGCGCAACATGGTTGGCCGCGCCAACCGGTTCCTCCACTGGCACGACATGCTCTGGTGCCGCAACGCCGGCTACGCGTTCTACGACCTCGGCGGCATCAACCTCGCCGGCGAGGACGAGGAGACCCGCCGCGTGACCGACTTCAAGCTCGGCTTCGGCGGCGGTCCGCGCCCGAGCTACACGTGCACGACCGCGCTCACGGCCAAGGGCCGGCTCGCCAAGCTGGCCCTGGGCGTGAGGCGCGTCGACCTCTAGCGGACGTGGCGATTCGCCGCCGCATCGGCCGACTCGCCGCGGCGCTCGGCGCGCTCGCGCTCTGGATCGCCCTTGGGGCGCCGGCCGCCTCCGCGCGACCGGTCCTCTTCGTCGGGAACCTCGAGGCGGGCACGGTGAGCCTGATCGACGCCCACAGCCTGCGGGTGCTCGGCAAGCTCAACGTGATCCCCGACGGGAGCACCCCGCGCGACCCGTCGCAGGCGGCCGTCTACCCGGCGCTCGTGAAGGCCAAGGGCGTGGACTACGTGCAGGGCCTGGCGCTCTCGCCCAGCGGGAGGACGCTGTACGTCTCGCGCGGCTACCTGGGCGACGTGGCGGCGTTCGATGTGGCGAGCCACCGCGAGCTGTGGCGCCTCCAGGTCACGAGCCAGCGGGCCGACCACGTCGCGCTCTCGAGCGACGGCGGGCGGCTCTTCGTGTCGCGCTCACCACCAACCAGGTGCAGGCGATCGACACGCAGACCCATTCCTTCATTGGCTCCTTCGCCACGGGCGACTGGCCCCACGTGCTCGAGTTCTCGCCGAACGGCCGCTACGTCTACAACGGCAGCCTCGGCAACCAGCTGCTGCCGGACGGCGCGCCGAACAAGATGCAGATCACGGTGGCCGACGCCCGAACGCTCAAGGTCGTGCGCACGCTGCCGTTCGACGCCGGCGTCCGCCCGTTTGTCTTCAGCCACGACGGTCGCCTGCTCTACGTGCAGTTCTCCTACTTCAACGGGTTCCGCGTGGTCGATCCGGTGACCGGGAACGTGCTCCGTACCAAGAACCTGCCGGTGAGGGGCCCGGGCGCGCACATGAAGCCGTCGGACTACCCGAACCAGGCCGCCCACCACGGCATCGACATCTCCGGCGACGGCAGGACGATCTGCGACGCCGCCACGATCTCGAACTACGTGGCGCTCGTCGCCCGGCGCTCCCTCACGACGGAGGCGATCATCCCGGTGGGCGACCAGCCGGCGGAGGCGGAGACGAGCCTCGACGGCCGCTACTGCTTCGTCGCCAACCGCGGTCCGGGATCGAACTCAGTGTCGGTGATCTCGTACGCGAAGCGGCGCGAGATCAGGCGGATCCGCGTGGGCAAGCATCCCCAGGAGGAGACCGAGGGGTTCGTGTCGGACTCCGTGCTACGGGCGGGCGGGTTCCTGCGAAAGCGGCACCGGACGCACAGCCACACGCACGGGCGCTGAGGCGAACGCCCGCCCGCTAAGCCCCGCTAAGCCGCTACCACTGGCTGTCGGAGTCCCGGGTGAACCTGCGCTTCTTGGTCGCGGCCGGGTACTGACGCTGCCACTGCGCCACGGCCACCCCGAGCGCGAAGGCCACGAGCACGCCGAACACGACCCAGCCGGCCCAGCCCTTTGCCACCTGCACGACGAGGTAGCCGAGGCCGGCGGCCACCAGCAGGAAGATCACGGTCTGCACGACGATCGATGGGCGCACTTATTCTCCCGAGGGAATGTGACCCTAACCGCGCCGCGCGGATGGCGCAAGGGAGGAGGCATGATGGTCGAGACGATCACCGTCGGCACCGACGGGTCGGACACAGCTGCGAAGGCGGTCGACTTCGCGCTCGACATGGCCGAGCGCTACGGCGCGAAGATCGTGATCGCCAGCGCGTACACGCCCGTCTCCGAGGGTCGCCTCCGCAAGGAGCAGACCGACGCGCCGCAGGAGATCCAGTGGTCGATCAGCCCGACCGAGGACGTGGACGCCACGCTCCGCGCCGTCGAGGAGCAGGCCAAGGAGCGCGGGCTCAAGTACGCGAGCGAGGCGCGCAACGGCGACCCCGCGGACGTGATCTGCGAGATCGCCGAGGACCAGAACGCCGACGTGATCGTGGTCGGCAACAAGGGCATGCAGCGGAGGATCCTCGGGAGCGTGCCGAACAGCGTCTCGCACAAGGCGCCCTGCTCGGTGCTGATCGTGAAGACGGCCTAGCGGCTGCTGTGGCTCTCCACGGCGGCACCCCGGGCGCCAGAGCGGACATCGCGCTGCGGCCCCAGCTCGTCGGCGAGGGTGACGTGGCGGAGGTGCCGCGCTACCGGATGCCCGAGCAGGGCATGGACGCCGAGGCCGCCTACTACGTGGTGCACGACGAGCTGATGCTCGACGGCAACCCCCGCCTCAACCTGGCCACGTTCGTGACCACGTGGATGGAGCCGCAGGCCCGCCTGCTGATGGACGAATGCCTCGATCGCAACATCGTCGACAAGGACGAGTACCCGCAGAGCGCCGAGCTCGAGGAGCGCTGCGTGCGCATGCTCGCCGACCTATGGCGCTCGCCGGAGGAGGAGTCGCCGACCGGCTGCTCCGCGACCGGGTCGAGCGAGGGCTGCATGCTGGGCGGGATGGCGCTCCTGCGGCGCTGGCGGGCCGGCGGAGGTTCCGGGCAGCCGAACCTCGTGATGGGCGCGAACGTTCAGGTGTGCTGGGAGAAGTTCTGCCGCTACTGGGACGTCGAGCCGCGGATGGTGCCTGTGTCACGCGAGCACACGCACTTGACCGCCGAGGGCGCCGTCGCGCACTGCGACGAGAACACGATCGGCGTGGTGGCGATCCTCGGATCCACCTTCGACGGCGTCTACGAGCCGGTGAAGGACATCGCCGACGCGCTCGACGAGCTGGAGTCCTCGCGCGGCGTGGACGTCCCGATCCACGTGGACGCGGCGTCCGGCGGGTTCATCGCGCCGTTCCTCGATCCGGACCTCGAGTGGGACTTCCGCGTGCGCCGCGTGCACTCGATCAACGCGTCCGGCCACAAGTACGGCCACGTCTACCCGGGCATCGGCTGGGTGGTGTGGCGCGACACTGCCTCGCTTCCCGAGGACCTCGTCTTCCACGTGGACTACCTGGGCGGGGACATGCCGACCTTCGCTCTCAACTTCTCGCGTCCCGGCGCACAGGTCGCGGCGCAGTACTTCAACCTGATCCGGCTGGGGCGCGACGGCTACACGCGCGTGCAGCAGGCCTGCCGCGACAACGCGCGCTGGCTGGCCGAGCAGATCGCCGCGCTCGACCCGTTCGAGCTCGTCTCGGATGGCTCCGGGATCCCCGCCTTCGCCTTCCGGCTGCGCGACGGCGTCGACGGTTACTCGGTCTACGACGTGTCCGAGGTGCTGCGCGGCCGCGGCTGGCTCGTTCCCGCCTACCGGATGCCGAAGGACATCGACGACATGTCGGTGCTGCGGATCGTCGTCCGGACCGGCTTCAGCCGCGACCTGGCCGAGATCCTGATGACGGACCTGAAGCGGGCCATCGAGGGGCTCGAGAAGCGCGGCGGCTTCGCCGAGGAGCGCCCGGCGTTCCACCACTGAGCACGGACCGGCTACGCGGCCGCCGGCGTCCGCTCGCCGATGCACGCGTACACGGCGTCGCGAAGCGCCTTCTCGCGCGGGTCGTCCCGCAGGTGGAAGCCGAGCCGGTTCGGCGTGTAGGCGAAGCCGAGCTCGAGGTCCGGGTCCGCGAAGCCGAAGGAGCCGCCCGCGCCGGTGTGGCCGAAGGCGCGGTCGCTCGAGGCGAACCGGAACAGCGGGGACGGCCTCAGGAAGCCAAGCGAGAAGGCCGTCTCGACGTGGAGCACGAGGTCGCGCGCGCCTCCGCTCGGCGTGGACGGCGGCGCTGAGAGCTCCGCCAGCGTCTCCTCGCCGTAGCCGAGCTTCCGGCCGCCCGTGGCGAGCTCGGCGTAGACCGCCGCGACTGCCCGGGCCTGTCCCACGCCGGTGGCGGACGCGAGCTCGAGCGCGCGGTACTCGGCCGTGTTGAGGTCCGCCGGACCGCGGACCTTCGGATTGCCAAACGCGCGCGCGGTGAGCGAGCGCCGGCGCATGAAGCCGAGCACCATCCCCCGCGGCATCACGTCCATGTGGAAGAGGACCTCGGGCCGCCGGTACGAACGCACCTGCGCGATCCGCTCCTCCGGCACAGTCGGCGGCACCCCGAAGTAGAACTCGATCCCGAGCGGCGCGGCGATCTCCTCGGCGAAGAACCGGCCCAGGCTGCGGTGCGCCGGGTCGACGCGCCGGATGAGCTCGCCCTCGTAGAAGCCGAGGCTCAGTCCGTGGTAGCCATGCCGCGTGCCCGGCTCCCAGGCGGGCCGCTGCCTGGCGATCGCCGCCGCGACCGCATCGAGGTCCGCGAGCACCGTCGGGTCGAGCCGCTCGTCGATCGCGCACAGCCCCGCCTGGTGGGCCAGCAGCTCGCGGACGGTGATCCGCTCCTTGCCGTTCTCGGCGAACTCCGGCCAGTAATTAGATACACGCTCGTCGTAAACGAGAAATTTCCGGCTATGCGCGAGCGCCAAGGTTGCAGCAGCGAGGCCCTTCGACGTGGAGTAGACGATGACGAGCGTGTCCTCCTCCCAAGGCTTGCTCCGAGCCCGGTCGCGGTACCCGCCCCAGAGGTCGACGACCTTCTCGCCGCCGAGGTAGACGGCGCAGGCGGCGCCAAGCTCCCTGCGCTCGCGGAAGTTGCGGGCGAACTCGTCGGCCACGCGCTCGAAGCCGGGCGCGACGTGGCCGTTCAGAAGTGGATGCCCTGGGCTGGTCGCCACGTGTCCAGTATCTCCGTTGCAGCGGAGGAGCAATACGATCGTGCCGTGGCGCTAGAGCCGGGCATCTCGCGGACCGACGAGTTCACCGTGGAGGGTCTCCTCCTGACCGACGTCGGCGGAACCCTCGGCATCAGCGTGCTCTCGACCCCGGGCATGATCGCGATGATCGAGCGCAACGCGTCGATCCTCGCAGCCGAGCACCTGCCCGATGGCAGCGGCACCGTCGGCTTCGAGGTCTGCGTGAAGCACGTGGCCGGAGCCGGCGAGGGCGCCGTCTGCACCGCGAGCGCGACGCTGCGCGAGATCGTGGACGGGCGCAAGCTTCGCTTCGACGTCGATGTGCGCGAGGGCGACCGGACGATCGGCGTGGGCACGCACGAGCGGCGGGTGATCAACATCGGCGACCACGCCGCACGGGCCGAGAGCGGATAGCCGCTCAGCCCGCCAGCTTCAGCTCTATGTGGCGGGTCTTGCGCTTCTTGGTCCCGATGTCGTCGTGCGCGTTGGTGCGCGCTAGAACGTGATCGAGCGGACCGAGCTCTAGCTGGACCTTCGCCGCACGGGTCAGAGGGACCTTGAGCGTCTTCGTCTTGCCGGCGGCGATCGAGAACCTCCGGCCGCCGATTCCGTGGCCGCCGGAGCGGAGCGTGAGCTTGCCGGTGCAATGGCCTACTGCGGTCTTCGGACACCGGACCTTGACACGCGCCTTCCCCTTCTTGACCTTGGCCTTCTTCGAGAGGATCGGGACGCCGCCGAAGCCGTCCTTGAACTCGTCCGCCCCCATGTCGACCACGCCGTTCAGGATCCGCGGCTGGCCCTCGAAGTCAGTCGTCAGCGGACCCGGCACGAACAGGTTCGAGCCGGCGTTGATGGTGGGGCTCAGGGTCGTCTCGTGGACGTCCGCGTGGCCCGGGGCGGGGTTCGCCAGCTTCGGCGGCTTGCAGATGTTTCCGGGGCCCGGAGCGGGCGACCCGAGGACGCACGCGTCGGTGTTGGTGATTGTGCGCGTCGCGAAGCCCTCGAGGCTGGCGCCGACGTTGGCCGTGACGACCGAGTTCCGCATCTTGAGCGTGTCGCCGCTGCCACCCGCCAGCCCGCCTGAGCCACCGGCGCCCGTCTCGCGGTTGCCGGAGATCGTCGAGTCGAGCACCGTCGCGTGGACCGTCCCGCCCCCACAGCCGCCGCCGTACACGCCCGCGCCGTGCCCCTCGCCGGCGATCTGGTTGCCGGCCGCCACGAGGTTCTCCAGCACGTCGGTCGGCGTTCCTAAGCTGCCGCATCCCTCGAGGCCGAGCCCGCCGCCCTCCGCTTCCGCCCCGCCGCCAACCGCTTGGGCGAGCGAGTTGCTCGTGAAGCGATCGTTTCGGCTGGTGAGGTCCAGACCCCCCACCCACTCCCCACCGCCGCCGGGGGCAAGGCTGCTCCGCAAGCCGTCCTGTCCGATGTGGTTGGCGTCGAAGCGGTTGCCGATCTGCGTGAGCGGCGCGTTCGGGGCACTCGGAAAACCGACAGCCAACAGAGCGCCGCCCCTCGCACTCCCATCCACGTTGCTAACAACCGAGTTGTGGCTGAAGGCGTTGCGCTCGACCGTCAGCGAGTGGGCGGATGACAGGACAGCGCCGCCGGCGTCAGCCGACGCCGAGTTCTGCGTGAAGCTCGAGTTCTCGAGCGTGACCTGCGGGTTGCCGCTCGTCCCGTTCGACGACTCGGACAGACCTCCCCCGGCGAAGCCCGCCGTGTTTCGACGAAAGACGCTGCCTATGACCTGCATGCTGGTAGCGCCGGGGTTGTTGATGGTCACGGCGCCGCCGGAGCCTGACGAGGAGTTTCCCGAAGCCGCCGTGGCGCCGCCGAAGGTCGAGTTGCGAATCGTGACCGTGGACGAGCTCGTCGACGAGATGTGGATCGCCCCACCTTGCATGATGGTGCCCCCCGTGACCTTGTTGCCGAAGAAGCGGTCCGAATCGATAGTGACTCCGGAATTGCCCTCGATGTCGACCGCGCCACCGTTTTGGCCGGTCGGTGCCGTGCTGTTCTCGAAGGTGAGGTTCCGCAGGGTCACGATCCCCACGTCGGTTCCGGTCAGGATCCGGTTGCCGGAGGCACCGCCGTCGAAAGTCGCGCCAGTGCCCGCACCCTGAATCGTGTACGTGAAGCCCGGCGCGTGGGATGGCAAGGTGAACGACATACCCGTGCACGTGCCCTGGTTGACGGTGACCGTGCCGCCGTTCGCCACACCGTTGATCGCGGTCTGGAGGTTCGCGCAGGTCACCGCGCCCGCGGGGGCCGCGAGCGCAAGCGCGCCGACGAACACGACCGCGGCCGCGAGTGCGGCCGGTCGCTTGGGCCTACGGGTGATCCGCGGATAGCTCAGCTGATCGCCGACGATCGGGGTACGCGGGCCGACACTACTTGAACAAGGGTCGCGGTGAGCTGATGCGGGCGGTCGTGTTTTGCAAGTCGTTTGTAAATCGCGTACGCTTGCTGCTCCATGGCAAGGCCAAGCCACGTTCGCGATGCGGTGCGCGAGGCGCTCACCGACAGCTCCCGGCACGACTGGGCGATCGACGACGTGCTGCGCGAGCTGCGCGCACGTGGCGTGCCGGCGGACTTCTCCTCTGTCTTTCGCGCCCTCGCCTACTGGGAGCGCGAGGGCCTCGTAGCGCGCGTCGAGCTCGGGGACGGCAAGGCGCGGTTCGAGGCGGTCCACGGCCATCACGAGCACGTCCGGTGTGAGTCGTGCGGCGCGGTGGCCGCGGTGCCGGGATGCCCGGTGGAGACGGCGCGGTCGCAGGTGGAGCGGGCAACCGGCTTCGCGATCACCGGCCACCGGCTGCTCTTCTCCGGGCTCTGCGGAGACTGCCGCGAGGCCGGAGCGTGAGTACGCGCGCGCGTCGACTCAAGCCCGCGGCCGCCCTTCTCCTAGCGGCCGCAATCGCGCTCGCCGGCTGCGGGCGTGTGGGCGGAGGAGGCGGCGGCGGGCAGGTGCAGGTCGTGGCCGCCGAGAACTTCTGGGGCAGCATCGCCCGGCAGCTCGGTGGGAACCGGGCACACGTGACGAGCCTCGTCTCGAGTCCCGCGGCCGACCCCCACGATTACGAGCCGACCGCGGCCGACGGGCGCGCGATGGCGGGCGCCCAGCTTGCGATCGTGAACGGCGCGGGCTACGACCCGTGGGCGTCGAAGCTGCTCGCCGCGAACGGATCCGGCGGGCGCGTCGTGATCAACGTCGGCGACCTCGTGGGAGTACACGCCGGCGGCAACCCGCACAGGTGGTACTCGCCCGGGGACGTCGAGCGCGTGATCGGACGGATTACCGCCGCCTACCGGCGCCTCGACCGGGGCCACGCGGCGTACTTCGCAGCGGAGCGACGCCGCTATGAGAGCACCGGGCTCCTCACCTATCACCGCCTCATCGGCGAGATCCGTCGCAGCTACAGCAGGGTCAGCGTGGGCGCCTCCGAGAGCATCTTCGCCCCGCTCGCCCAGGCGCTCGGGCTGCGGCTCGTCACACCATCTGGGTTCCTCGATGCGATCAGCGAGGGAACCGACCCGACGGCCGCGGACAAGCGGACGGTCGACCGCCAGATCGCCACGCGAGCGATCAGCGTGTGGGTCTACAACCGCCAGAACGCGACCCCCGACGTCCAGCGCCTGACCTCCGCCGCGCGCCGGAACGGGATCGAGATCGTGACCGTCACCGAGACGCTCGTGCCGACCGGGGCGACGTTCCAAGCCTGGCAGGTGCGCCAGCTCGAGGCGCTGCGGCGGGCGCTGGCGCGAGCGACGGGGCGATGACGGCGTCGCGGCCGGAGGTCATACGGCTCGACCGGGCCGAGGCGGCGCTTGGCGGGCGGCGCGTGTGGAGCGACGTCTCGCTCGAGGTCGGCGCCGGGGAGTTCGTCGCCGTGCTCGGCCCGAACGGCGCGGGCAAGTCCACGCTGCTGAAGGTCATCCTCGGCCTCGTACCGCTGGCCGCAGGCACGGCCAGCGTGCTGGGCGAGCGACCGGGCGCTCGCAACGAGTCGATCGGCTACCTGCCGCAGCGGCGCGAGTTCGACCCGTCGGTGCGCGTCCGCGGAGTCGACCTCGTGAGGCTCGGGCTCGACGGCGGCCGCTGGGGCATCCCGCTGCCGGAGTGGCTGCCGGCGGGGAACGGCCGGCGGCGTGCTGCCGCACGGGTCGGCGAGACGCTCGAGCTGGTCGGGGCCGCCGCGCATGCCGAGCGGCCGATCGGCGAGCTGTCCGGCGGCGAGCAGCAGCGGATCCTCATCGCGCAGGCGCTGGTGCGTGGGCCGCGCGTCCTGATGCTCGACGAGCCGCTCGACAGCCTCGACCTGCCGAGCCAGCGCTCGGTGGCCGCGCTCCTCCAGCGGATCTGCCGGATCGAGAACGTCGCCGTGCTGCTCGTGACGCACGACGTCAACCCGATCCTGCCGTACCTGGATCGAGTCACCTACTTCGCGGGCGCGTCGGCGGTCGCCGGGCGACCGGAGGACGTGATCACGAGCCCGGCGCTGTCGAAGCTCTACGGGGTCCCGATCGAGGTCCTGCACGCTTCCGACGGACGGCTCGTGGTTGTCGGGCAGCCCGAGGCGCCCCACGTCCACAGCCCTCGCCATGGCTGACGCGCCCGTCGCCTTTGCGACCGGAGGCGGGCTCACGCTCAACCTCGCCGACGACGTCCGGCAGCTCCTCACCTACCACTTCATGGTCAACGCGCTGGTGGCCGGGACGGCCGTCGCGGTGATGGCGGCAGTGGTCGGCTGGTTCATGGTCCTGCGGCGGCAGGCGTTCGCGGGGCACACGCTGTCGCTCATCGCCTTCCCGGGCGCGGCGGGGGCGAGCCTCATCGGCGTCCCCGCCGCGTGGGGGTACTTCACCGCGTGCGGCCTCGGCGCCGTCGTGCTGTCGCCGGCGAGCCGGGGCGGGCGGGCCCGGAGCGCCGAGACCGCGGCGATCGGCACGGTTCAGGCCCTGGCGCTCGGCGCGGGCTTCCTCTTCGTCTCGCTCTACCACGGCCTCCTGAACGGCATCTCGGGACTCCTCTTCGGCACGTTCGTCGGGATCGCCGACGGGCAGGTCACGGCTTTGATCGTGGTCGCGGCGGTCGCGATCGCACTCGTCGCGGTGGCCGGACGGCCACTCCTGTTCGCATCGCTCGACGACGAGGGCGCGGCGGCCGCGGGCGTGCCCGTGCGAGCGCTCGGCGCGGGGTTCCTGCTCCTGCTCGGCCTGGCCGTGGCGGCGACGGCGCAGATCACCGGCACGCTGCTCGTCTTCACGCTGCTCGTCACGCCGGCGGCGACTGCGCAGGCGCTGACCGTCAGGCCGGGTGCGGGGCTCGTTCTTGCGGTGGCGATCTCGCTGCTCGTCACCTGGCTGGGCCTGGGGATCGCCTACTTCTCGCCGCTTCCCGTCGGCTTCTGGATAACGAGCCTCTCCTTCGGCCTGTACGTGCTGGCG
Organism: Actinomycetota bacterium; assembly: GCA_005885165.1. Taxonomy (GTDB): domain Bacteria; phylum Actinomycetota; class Thermoleophilia; order Solirubrobacterales; family Thermoleophilaceae; genus AC-37. Next base: position 11,463 of record VAXR01000032.1, on the reverse strand, counting down.
CGCGCCTGGCGTGCGCTGCGAGGCGGCCGCCGCTGATGCTCAGCCACGAGTTCATCCGGCTGGCGCTGCTCGCGGGCACGCCGATCGCGCTCGCCTGCGGACTGGTCGGCTACATGGTCGTGCTCCGAAGCGAGGTGTTCGCGGGGGACGCGCTCAGCCACGTCGCCTTCACCGGTGCGCTGGCGGCGGCCGCCGCCGGGATCGACCTGCGCGCGGGGCTCTTCGCGGCCACGGTGGCGGTCGCCGCCAGCATGGGGCTGCTGGGGCCGCGCGCGCACGCGGACGACATCGTGATCGGGACGGTATTCACCTGGATCCTGGGGCTCGGCGCGCTGTCCCTCTCGCTGTTCGTGTCGGGCCGCAGCAGCGGCAACGGCGCGGGCGGCGTGCACGTCCTGTTCGGCTCGATCTTCGGCCTCGGCGCCGGCGAGGCGCGGCTGGCAGCGCTGATCGCGGTGGGGGTGATCGCGGCGCTGATCGCGATCGCGCGGCCGCTCCTGTTCGCGTCGCTCGACGGCGCGGTGGCCGAGGCGCGCGGCCTTCCGGTCCGCGGGCTGGGCGTGCTCTTTCTCTGCCTGCTCGGGCTGACGGCAGCGGAGGCCACGCAGGCGGTCGGCGCGCTTCTCCTGCTCGGGCTGCTCGCGGCGCCCGCCGGCGCGGCCCACCGGCTGACGGTCAACCCCTACCGCGGCCTGGCGCTATCGGGCGCGCTGGCGGTCGGCGCCCTGTGGCTGGGGATCGCGCTCGCGTACTCGGTCCCCTCTTTTCCGCCCAGCTCGGCGATCATCACGGTGGCGGCGGCCGCATACCTCGCCTCGGGCGCGGCCACGCGGCTCAGACGCCGGGAAGTGTCCCGGCTAGCGGGTCCGACAGACCCCTAAGGTCTTATGCCTGAGGCTGCGGCAAGAGCAGCGGCGGCCGCGATCTTCGCCGCAGAAGTCTCCGCTGTTAGCGGCCTCGCAACCGGCGTGGTCTGGCCCCTTGTGCTAGGACCGACGTGCGGTGGTGATAACTGGTGGCCGTTAGCTCACAGGCTCTGCAAGCGCTCGCGCAGGCGAACGACGTCCGGGCAGTGCGCGCCCGGCTCAAGCGTCGGCTGGCCACCAGCGAGCTGCGCGCCGCGGACGTGCTAGTGACGCCGCCGCGCGAGGCCGCCAGGATGGAGATCGCCGCCGTGCTCGGCAGCCAGCGCGGCTGGGGCCCGCGCCGCTGCCAGCGGTTCTTGGCGCGGCTTGGCATCTCCGAGCGCAAGTCGATCGGATCGCTGACCGATCGCCAGCGGCTAGTCCTCGCTGCCCAGCTCGCGCCGTCAGCGCAACCGCCCGGCACGACCGAGCCGGACCGCGTCAGCCGCTGACGAGCGCGAGCGTCTCCTTGGCGAGCCGCCGCTGCGCGCCTCGCTCCTGCTCGGCCCAGGCCAGCAGCCACAGCGCCGCCTTCTCGTCGTCGGTTAGCGTCGCGCGGGTGACGTAGCTCTCGACGTCATGAAACGAGCGGCCCTCACGCACCATCTGCTCGACCATGGTTTGGACGCTTGCCAGCTCCACGGGCGACTCCTGATCTTTGACACGGTGAGGCGGTCCCGAGGCGGCCACCACGACGAGGTGACCCGCCGACTTGCAGTCCCGCGCTGGGATCCAACGTGCGCCCTTTGGAGCAGCCCGCCCACCGGGACGCCCGCTTCGTGTGTGCGGATACCACGAAGCGGCCAGCCGTGTCAAGTCCTCGAGCGCGTGCATCGCGCACTTTGGGGCAAGACCTCCATCCCCGGCGCTCACGTAGCCCACCCGGAGGGATCTTGTGCTCCTCGGGGCGCGGCTTCTAGCCCGAGTCACACCGCGCGAGTCAACCGACAACCGTGCGGCAGTCATCGGGCGGACCGCTAGGCGAAGAGCCTCGGGTCGTTGGTGATCACGCCGTCCACGCCAAGCGCGGCCAGCTGTTCGATCCTTCGCCGGTCGTCGACCGTCCACACGTAGAGCTCGCCACCGGCGCCGCGCACGGCCTCGACGAGCCGCGGGGAGACAACGAGTTGGTGCGCCATGACAGCCTGGAGCAGACCCTCGCGGATCAGCGACGCGGCGTGAGCGGGCAGGCGCCTACGCAGCACGCGAACCGGCACGTACACGACGGGCGCGAACGGCGAGCGCGTGTAGTCGCGCCGGGCCCGCGGCACCGACCAGCCGCGGAGAATGCGCGGGGCGATCTCGGCCAGCCGCTCGAGGCTCTCCAGGTAGGTGGAGGAGACGATCGCCCTCTCCACGAGCCCGCGGCGCTCGAGTCCGTCGGCAACCTCGCGCTCGTAGCCGGGAAGCTTCATGTCGACGTCGAGCTCGACGCCCGCGTACGCCTCTCCGGCGAAGTGGTCGAGGCCCTCCTCGAGCGAGACGGGCTCGCGCCGAGCTGCGTCCTTGAAGTCGTGCGCCAGCACCAATCGCCCGTCTCGCAATCGCAGCACGTCGAACTCGATCATGTCGACGCCCGCGTCGAGCGCGGCGCGGAAGCTGTCGAAGGTGTTGCCGGGCGCCACGAGGTCGGCGCCCTTGTGGCCCACGCGCTTCAGCGGGGCGAGCTTGGCCGGGCGGTCCGTCACGCGGTCAGCGTCAGCTTGCGTGGCGTCTTGCGGAAGCCGAGCTCGATCAGGAGCGCCCCGAACGGCGACCCGATCACGGGCTCGCCGTCGAAGCGCTCCAGCGCGAGCCGCTTGATCCGGCCGCGGTGGACATGGTCCGCGAGCGCGTCGAGCGCGTCACGCACCCACCCCGCCGGCTCGCCGTCGGCGTCAAGCGGGCCCTCTCGGAGGCTGATGATCCCCTTGCCGCCGCGCTCCACGTACAGCGCGGGCTGGGCGTCGAGCGTGACCACGTAGGCGCCCGGCACCCTCGCAGGGCGCCGGCCGCCGCGGGAGCCCTCCTGGCCCGGCCGCTGCGGCCAGGGAAGCGAGGCGCCGTAGGGGTTCGCGGGATCAGTGGCGGCCAGCACGAGCGCCCCGGCGGGCTCGTCCGACCGCAGGCCGCGCAGGCGCTCGATCGCAGCCGGCAGGGCGAACTGGGCGCCCCCCAGGCCCTCGACGAAATAGCCGCGCCGCGCGGTGCCGAGCGTCTCGAGCTTGCCGAGCTCGTCGTACAGCGCCGCGAAGCCGCCGGGAATCCCCTCCGCGAGCACGGTCTCGCGGGTGACGATCCCGTAGCGCTCGAGCAGCATCTCGGCGACCGCCCGCGTGCGCGGCCCGTGCGCGGGCGGATCGACGAACAGCGGGGCGGTCAGCGACCAGCGACCCTGGATCTGCGGCGACGCCGGGCGCCGGCGCCGGCCGAAGCGGCGCGCGCGGTCGCGATCCTCGCGCGGCCGGGCGAGCGCCAGACGTGGGGCGCGGAGGGGCGCGAACGCGTCGTTCGTCACCTCGCCCGCCCAGACCAGATCCCAGAGCGCCTCCTGAAGCTCGACCGGCTCCACAGCGCGGCCGTCCACCTCGGCGACGTCCGCGATCAGGTCCGTCCAGAACGAGGCCCCGCGCTCGAGCCGCGACCGGATCGCGTCGTGCAGCGGCTCGGAGGGAGGGTCTGAGCGGTTAGGCGGCGGTCCGAGCCAGCGCACGTCGTCGCGGAAGTAGAGGGCGACCTTGCCGGAGTGGCGGCCGAGCGCACCCGCCCCGATCCATACCAGCTCGCCGCCGGCGCAGAGGGAGTCGATCCAGGTGGGCGAGTACGCGCCCACCCTCCGCGGCAGGAGATCGCGCTCCCACACCTCCGCGGTAAGGGCTACGCCCTGAAGTGGCACGAGTGCCTCGCGCAGGCGGTCTTCGCCGGCGCCCTGCGGTGGTGCGACGTCGACCCCCTGCCATGCCGGCAGCAGCCGGGCGAGCGCGCGCTGCTCGGCGGGCTCGACCTCCTTGCGATAGGTGGCGAGCGACGCTCGCCGCAGCCGCCGCAGGACCTCCGGGTCGCACCACTCGCGCTCCACGCCGTCCGGGCGCAGCTCCCCGCGGACGAGCTCGCCCGCGCGCTCGAGCTCGCGCAGCACCGCGGACGGGTCCACGCGGTAGCGCTCCGCCACCTCGGCGGTGGTGAACGGACCGTGCGTGTACGCGTAGCGGCGGACCAGCCGCCGTAGCGGATCCTCGACCGGCTCGAGGAACGTGTCGGGCAGCCCTCCCGGCGGGACGGCTCCGAGGGCGTCGCGGTACAGGCCGGCGTCCTCGGCGGCGATGAAGCGGTCCTCCCCGCCGATCCGCATCTCCACCGCCCGGCGCTCGCCGCGAAGCTGCTCGAGCATGCGCTTCGCCGAGACGGCCTCGAGCGAGCGCTGCTGCGCCTCGGCGACTGTGAGGTCGCCGACCGCGCGGAGCACGTCGTGGAGCCCGTCGGCGTTCGCCACCCTCGTGCGCTCGCTTGTCCGCTGGAGATCCGCCTCCACCTCGGCCAGGGCGTCCGGATCGATCAACTCGCGCAGCTCCTCCTGACCGAGCAGCTCGCGAAGGAGGTCGCGATCCAGCGAGAGGGCCGCCGCGCGCCGCTCGGCGTTCGGCGTGTCGCCCTCGTACATGTACGTCGCCACGTAGTCGAACAGGAGCGAGGACGCGAACGGGGACGCCCGCTGGGTCTCGGCCTCGACCAGCGATATCTCGCGCCGGTGCAGCTGCCGCAGCAGGCTCTGGAGGGCCGGCAGGTCGAGCACGTCGCGCAGGCACTCCCTGTAGGTCTCGAGCACGATCGGGAACTGCCCGTACGACTTCGCCACCTCGAGCAGCGACTGTGCCTTCAGCCGCTGCTGCCACAGCGGCGTCCGCTTGCCCGGATAGGCGCGCGGCAGGAGCAGGGCCCGGGCCGCGTTCTCGCGGAAGCGCGCGCCGAACAGCGCCGAGGAGCTGAGCTCGCGCACCACGAGATCCTCGAGCTCGTCGGGATCGACCAGGACGAGGTCGGCGGGCGGCGGCTCGTCCGCGTCGGGAAGGTGCACCACGATGCCGTCGTCCGACCAGATGGCGTCCGCCTCGAGCCCGGCGTCGTCGCGGATCCGCGCCGACAGCGCCAGCCCCCAGGCGGCGTGGACCCGCCCGCCGAACGGCGACAGGACGCACAACCGCCAGTCGCCGATCTCGTCGCGGAAGCGCTCGACCACCACCGTCCGGTCGGAGGGGACGACGCGCGTGGCCTCGCGCTGCTCGCGTAGGAACTGAACGAGGTTCTTCGCCGCCCGCTCGTCGAGGTCGTGGGATTCGGCGAGCTCGGCGGGCTCGCGGTCGACGGCCCAGCGCGAAAATTCTCCAATGGCGCGGCCGAGCTCCATCGGGCGGCCGACGCCGTCGCCGCGCCAGAACGGCACCGCGCCCGGCGCGCCCGGCGCCGGCGTGACGATCACGCGGTCGCGCGTGATCTCCTCGATCCGCCACGTCGACGCGCCGAGCAGGAAGGTCTGGCCGGGGCGCGCCTCGTAGACCATCTCCTCGTCGAGCTCGCCCACGCGGCGGCCGTCCGGCAGGTGCACGCCGTACAGCCCGCGGTCGGGGATCGTCCCGGCGTTCGTGACCGCGAGCTGAAGCGCGCCGCGGCGCGGCCGGATCGAGTCCGCCACCCGGTCCCAGACGATCCGCGGCCGCAGCTCCACGAACTGCTCTGACGGATAGCGCCCGTCGAGCATGTCGAGCACGTTGTCGAGCAGCTCGCGCGACAGGTCCGAGAACGGATGGGCGCGGCGCACGAGGTCGTGGAGCTCGGGCACGCTCAGGTCCCCATCCTCGGCCACCGCCATCGCCACGATCTGCTGGGCCAGCACGTCGAGCGGGTTCCGCGGGACGACCGTCGATTCGATCTCGCCGTCGCGCATCCGTTTGACAACAACCGTTGCCTCGAGCAGGTCGGCCCGGAACTTGGGGAAGATCCGCCCCTTCGACACCTCGCCCACGCCGTGTCCGGCGCGGCCGATGCGCTGGAGCCCGCGCGTCACCGACTTCGGCGACTCCACCTGTAGCACGAGGTCGACCGCGCCCATGTCGATGCCGAGCTCGAGCGACGAGGTGGCGACGAGGCAGGGGAGCCGGCCCGATTTCAAGAGCTCCTCGACCACCAGGCGCTCCTCGCGCGCGAGCGAGCCGTGGTGGGCGCGGGCGATCTCGATGGCGGGATGCTCGGGCGGCCCGGCGCCGTTCGTCGCCTCGCCGCGAGCGGCCGCCTCCTGCTCGGCGGCCAGCTCGTTCAGCCGCATCGCCAGCCGCTCGGCGCCGCGCCGGTTGTTCACGAAGACGATCGTGGATCGGTGCTGGCGGACCAGCTCGAGAAGCTCGGGATAGATCGCCGGCCAGATCGAGCGGCGGCTCGCGCTGTCGCCGTACGGTGCCTCCGTGGCTGCCTTGATGTCCTCCTGTACATCCGGCTCGCGCATGTCTTCCACCGGCACCTCGATGCGCACGTCGAGCGGCTTGCGCATCCCGGCGTCCACGATCGTGCACTCGCGGCCGGTGCCGGCCAGGAAGCGGCCGACCTCATCGAGCGGCCGCTGGGTGGCCGAGAGCCCGATCCGCTGAACCGGGCGGCCGGCCTGGCGCTCGAGCCGCTCGAGCGTGAGCGCCAGGTGCGCGCCGCGCTTGGTCTGCGCCACCGCGTGGATCTCGTCGACGATCGCCCATTCGACTCCCTCGAACAGCTCACGCGCGCGCGAGGTGAGCATGAGGTAGAGCGACTCCGGCGTGGTGATCAGCACGTCCGGCGGGTTGCGCAGCATCGCCTGGCGCTCGCGCTGGGGGGTGTCTCCGGTGCGGATGGCAACGGAGATGTCGCCGCCGATCGCCTTCAGCGGCGCGCGGAGGTTGCGCTCGATGTCGTAGGAGAGCGCCTTCAGCGGGGAGACGTAGACGAGGCGCATGCGCCGGCCGTCTTCGGGAACCGGCTCCGCCACCAGGCGATCGAGGCCCCAGAGAAAGGCCGCCAGCGTCTTGCCGGAGCCCGTCGGGGCGGAGAGCAGGACGTGCTCGCCGCGCGCGATCGCCGGCCAGGCCTGGGATTGCGCGGGCGTCGGCTGCGCGAACGCGCGTGTGAACCAGTCACGGACCGGTTGGGTGAACGTCGCGAGGGGGTCTGAAGACATCAAACCCATCAGCGTAACCGGCGGCCGTGCCCGGCATGGGGACACGCGGTAGCCACCCCAGCCACACAGGCTTCGGCGTTATTGCCGCATCGGGCGCGAAACCTGGGCATTTCCAGGCACTACCACGAACCGGGGGCTTTGCGCGGCGGCTTCGTCAGCTACAAGCTGCGCGTGGCCGTAGCGGTCAGGGAGGCTCGAGTGGCCGAGACGCAGTCGGGTCCGGCGGCGTCGGGCGGGCGGCTGCTGGCGGCATTCCGCGACCTCGATGTGCTTCCCGCGGCCGCACACGGGCGGGATCGCGCGCTCACGCAGATCGACCGGGAGCCGTACTCGCCCGGGATGGTCGCCGGGCCCATCGAGTCCGACCCCGCGCTGACGGCCGCGGTGCTTGGAGCGGCCAACCGCCGCCGAGACGGCGCCGCCTCGATCGGCACCGTCCGGGCGGCCGTGGAGCTGTTGGGTCGCGACGGGGTGCGCTCGGTCATCGAGGCGATCAGCGTCTTCGACTTCTTCGACTGCACCAGCGAGATGGCGGCATATGCCGAGGCTTACCGGCTCCACGCGATCGCCACCCAGCGAGCGGCGGACCACCTCTGCGGGGTGCTCGACAACTCGGGCTGCGACGAGCTCCACGTTGCGGCGCTGCTGCACGACGTCGGCCGGATCTGCCTGCTGGCAGCCTACGACGGGTACTCGGAGCTCTTGAAGATCCCCGGGACCCCCGAGCAGCGGCTGGCACTCGAACGCCGCCACATCGGCATCGACCATGCGCTCGCCGGCGGCGTGTTGCTTCGTCGACTCGGCTTCCCCGACTCGCTTGCGCGCCTTGTCGAACGACACCACGCCGACGAGGCGGAGGAAGGCGCGATGCACATCAGGCTCGCCGACATGATGGCCCACTACCTGACCGGCCGGTCGGTCGACCGCTCCGCGCTGCAGGAAGTCGCCGACAGGCTCGGGATCGAGCCGGCCGCGCTCAGCCTCGTCCTGCACGCGCTGCCGCATCTCGATGCTCGGCCACGGCACCACGACCCGAATCCCTTGTCGCCTCGCCAGCGGGACATGGTCCGGCTGCTAGCCGAGGGCAAGACGTACAAGCAGATCGGGGCGCAGGTCGGCCTTTCGGCCAGCACGGTGCGCACGCACGTTCACCAGGCGTACCGCAAGCTGAACGTCGTGGACCGGGCGCAGGCTGTGCTGCTGGCGAAGGAACGAGGCTGGATCTAGCCGGCGGACGCCAGCTCGCGCGCCCGCGCAAAGACCGCGTCCAGCATCTCCTCGGTCAGCTTGCCCGTGAACGTGTTCTGCTGGCTGGGGTGGAAGGTGCCCAGCATCACGCGGCCGTCGGGAGCAGTGTGCTCCGCCCCGTGAGCGAAACGCGGCTTGGGGCGCACGCCTAGCAGCCGAGCCGCGCAGTCCCACGCGAACGCTCCCAGGCAGAGCACCGCGCGCACGTGCGGCAGGAGCCGAAGCTCCTCCGCCGCGTATGGCAGGCAGTTGTCGCGCTCGGCCGGCGTCGGCCTATTTGCGGGCGGAGCACAGCGGACGGAGGCGCCCACGAACGCGCCGAGCAGACGTAGCCCGTCGCCCACGTACTCGGAGGTCGGCTGGCTCGCGAACCCCGTCCGGTGCATCGACGCGTACAGCCAGTCGCCCGAGCGGTCGCCCGTGAACACGCGGCCCGTCCGGTTTCCGCCGTGCGCGGCGGGCGCGAGGCCCAGTACGTATACGCGCGCGCAAGGGTCGCCGAACCCCGGTACCGGACGGCCCCAGTAGTCGTCCGCCGCGAACGAGGCGCGCTTCTCGCGCGCGACCCGCTCGCGCCACTCGACGAGCCGCGGGCAGCGGCGGCAGCCGATCACGCGGCGCTCGAGGGCGGCGAGCTCCGTGCCCGGGTCGAGCCCGGTCGCTCCCTCTATTAGGCCTTCAGCTTCCGCCCGCTCGTGAACAGCCACTGCGCCCACAGGTAGGCCGGGATCGCGAGCGCTGCCGTCACGCCTACCGACAGCGCCACGCTCGCGTCGGCGGTGCCGAGGAACCCGTACCGCACCGCGCTCACGAGGTAGAAGATCGGGTTCACGTGCGAGAGCTCGTGCCACGGCGACGGGAGCCGGCTCACCGAGTAGAAGACGCCGCCGACGAACACGAGCGGCAGGATCACGATGTTGTTGACGAACGTGTGGTGGTCGAACGTCTCCGCGTAGATCCCGACGATCGTCCCGAGCGCCGAGAACAGCATCAGCCCGAACGCGACGGCCGGCACCAGCACGAGCGGCTCGCGCACCGGCACGCCGGTGATCGGCACCGCGACCGCCGCAAGGCCGGCGCCGATCGCGAGCGCGCGCAGGACGCCGCCGATGTTGTAGCCGAGGTTCATCTGCCACGAGCGCATGGGCGCCGAGAGCACGTCGTTGATGTAGCGGTCCGAGCGCGCCTGGAAGACCGACGATGAGTTGTTGCTGTACGCCGCCTGGACCATCGCCATCGTGATCAGCCCGGGGACGATGAACTCGCGATACGGGAAGCCGTCGATGTGGCGGATCCGGCCGCTCAGCGAGAACCCGAAGACCACGATGAAGAGCGACGACGCGACGATCGGCGCGAGCACGGTCTGCGTCCACAGCTTCCAGACCCGGAGGGTCTCGCGCCGCGCCAGCCAGAGCAGGCCGCGGTTGCCGGTCAGCGACACCGTCTGGCTCACGCGGCGGCCTCCTCCACCGGGCACGGCTGCTCGTGCATGGCCTTCACGTAGACCTCGGTGAGGCTGTCTGCCGTGTAGGCGCGGCGGAGTCCGGAGGCCGTGTCGCGGGCGATCAGCCGGCCGGCGCGGATCAGCGCGATCTCCTCGCACAGCGCCTCGGCCTCCTCGAGGTAGTGGGTGGTGAGCAGGATCGTCGTGCCCTTCTCGTGCAGCCGGCGGATGTAGCGCCACAGCTCCTGGCGCAGCTCGAAGTCGACGCTCGCGGTGGGCTCGTCGAGGATTACGAGCCGCGGCCGGTGCATCAGCGCACGCGCCAGCAGCAGGCGGCGGCGCATCCCGCCCGAGAGCTTCGGTGTGCGCACGTCGCTCTTCGCCCGCAGGTCGAACACGTCGATCATCTCGGCGGCGCGCCGCTCGGCGTCGTGCTTGGTCATCCCGAACCACCCGCCGTGGTAGACGAGCGTCTCCTCGACGGTGAGGAAGCGGTCGAGGTTGATGTCCTGCTCGGCGAGGCCAACCCAGCTGCGCGCCAGCAGCGAGCTGCCCGGCTCGCCGAACACCCGCACGTCGCCGGCGGTGATCCGGATCAGGTTGCAGACCGCGTTGATGAGCGTGGTCTTGCCGGCTCCGTTGGGCCCGAGCAGGCCGAAGAACATCCCCTCCGGGATGGTCAGGTCGAAGTCCTCGAGGGCGACGGTGCCGTCGTCGTAGCGCTTGGTGAGGCGGCGAACGTCGAGAGCGGGCGCGGAAACGGGCACCCGTCCGAGGCTATCGATCACCCACCCTGCGCAGCGGTAAGAGACGCGGACGCGCCCGCGGTCGCACCCCTCGGTCGGGGGCGGCTGAAAAGGGAGGGTGGCGCAGACAGTCGATGGGCTGTAGGCTCGTCTCCACGGGGGAAGTCGCACCGCAAATCGGAGGGACCTCGAAGATGCAGCGCGGCCGGTTCGCGCGATTAACGGCCCTTGCGTGCGGCGTGCTGTTGGGCTTCGCCCTGCAATCGTCTGAAGCGTTCGCAGCGTCGTGGGCGCCCGGGGTCGAGGCGAGCCTGCCGGGGGACGCCCAATCGAACCCCAATGTCACCCCCAACTCGGTGTCGTGTGCGTCGGCCGGCAACTGCGGCGCCGTCGGCTACTACCTCGACAGCTCGAACCACCAACAGGGGCTGCTGCTGAGCGAGACCGCGGGCACGTGGGCGACGGGGGTCGAGGCGAGCCTGCCCGCGAACGCCGGATCGGACCCCAATGTCAACCTCACCTCGGTGTCGTGTGCCTCGGCTGGCAACTGCGGCGCCGTCGGCAGCTACGACGACAGCTCGGGCCACCGGCACGGGCTGCTCTTGACCGAGACCGCGGGCACGTGGGCGACGGGGGTCGAGGCGAGCCTGCCGGCGAACGCCGGATCGAACCCCGCTGTCGGCCTCAGCTCGGTGTCGTGCGCCTCGGCGGGCAACTGCAGCGCCGTCGGCGATTACAGCGACAGCTCGGGCCACCACAACGGCCTGCTGCTGAGCGAGACCGCGGGCACGTGGGCGACGGGTATCGAGGCGAGCCTGCCCGCGAACGCCGGATCGAGCCTCTTTGCCTTCCTCAACTCGGTGTCGTGCGTCTCAGCGGGCAACTGCAGCGCCGTCGGCGACTACGACGACAGCTCGAATCACCACCAGGGGCTGCTGCTGA
>VAXR01000099.1 GCA_005885165.1 Actinomycetota bacterium | reverse complement strand
CCATCCCGACCATCACCAGGATGCTCGGGCCGCTGTCCTCCCCCATCTAGGACCTCGCCTTCATAGCGCCGACGCGCGGGCCACGCCCTGCTCCCGCACCAAGTCGGCGATCAAGTAGATCGAGCCGGTGAGGATCACGGCGCCGGCGGCTCCGGCGAGCTCCCGTGCGCGCTCCACCGCCGGGTGCGGCGCGGGGACGATCTCCGCGGCCGGCCCGCCGACGTGCTCGGAGAGCGCGAGGAGTGTGCCGGGCGGGAGCGAGCGCGGATGTGCGCTCCGGGTGAAGACGATGTGGTCGAAGCGAGGAGCGAGGGCCTGGAGCATCCCGGCCGCGTCCTTGTCGTCGAGCACCGCCACGACACCAACCACCGGCCGCCGCTCGCCCACGACCTCGGGCAGCGACTCGTCGAGCGCGGCCGCGCCCGAGGGGTTGTGGGCCCCGTCGTAGACCACGAGCGGGTCGTCGCCCACGACCTGCATCCGCCCGGGCACGACGACCTCGTCGGCCGCCCGGCGGACGGCATCCGAGTCGAGCTCGCCGAGGAAAGCCTCCGCCGCCGTGCGGGCCACCGCGAAGTTGCGCCGCTGGAAGGCGCCCGGCGCGCGCCGCGGCACCTCCGCCTCGAGCGGCGCTCGCACGAGGCGGGCGTGCCGCTCGGAGGCCACGCGCCGGGCCACGGCGTCCGCCTCCTCGGGAAGCTCGCCGACCACGAGCGTCGCGTGATCGCGCACGACGTCCAGCTTCTCCCCCGCGATGTCCGTCAGCGTCGGGCCGAGCCAGCGCGTGTGCTCGAGGCCCACAGCGGTGAGCACCTGGACCCGGGACGGGATCACGTTCGTCGCGTCGTAGCGCCCGCCCAGCCCGGCCTCGATCACCGCCACCTCGACGCCGCCGCGCGCCAGCTCGCTGTACGCGGCGGCGGTCAGCGCCTCGAACTGGGTCACGCGGTCGTCCTCGTCGAGCGTGCGATCGACCATCCGCGCCGCATGCGCCGCGCGCTCGACCGCCGCCGCGAACGAGGGGCCGTCGAGCGGGCGCTCGCGCACCTCGATCCGCTCCGCGAAGGAGCGCAGGTGCGGCGACGTGTAGGTCCCGGTGCGGAGCCCGTGACGCTCCAGGATCGCCGCGATCATCCGCGTCGTCGACGACTTGCCGTTCGACCCGACGACGTGGATGCTCGCGAACCTGCGCTGCGGCATCCCGAGCACCGTCATGAGCTTGTGCATGCGGTCGAGCCCGAACCGCATGCCGAACAGCTCGAGGTCCAGCAGGTAGCTCTCGGCCTCGCGAAGGTTCACGGCCTGCTGAGTCTAAGAGCCGGCGGGCCAGGTCAGTCGGCGCTGCTGGCCGGCAGCGGCGTGCCTGCCTTGAGCGGCGCCGGGCCGCGACTCTCCGGCTCCCGTGCCGGTGCGGAACCCTCCTCGCGGCGGAAGTGAAGGGCCACGCCGATCGCCACCCCCGCGATCAGGGGCAAGCTCCATACGATCCCCTGACCGATCTGCGCGGCGACGGGACCGGGGCAGACGTCGGACACGGCCCAGCCGACGCCGAAGATCGCCGCGCCCACGACGTGCCGCCGCTCGGGCTTCGCGACCGACCACCGGACCGGCTCGCCGGTGAGGAGCGAGCGCACGCGCGCTCGCCGCATCAGGCGAATCCCCACGAACCCGACGACGACCGCGGCAGCGAAGAACTCCCACATGTAGGGCTCCTGGAGCAGCAGCATCCGCCGGATCTGGTCCGGATCTACGAAGTGCGCCCACGAGAGCAGGAAGCCGAAGCCGATCCCCAGGAGGACGCTGGCCAGCCTTGCGCGGTTCATGTGACCGCCCTGATCAGGAAGCTCACGGCGATCGCGACGGCCATGAAGGTGCCGGTCGCGACCAGGCTCCCGGGCGACCCGGTCGAGCAGCCGCCGAGCCCGTTGCCCGAGGTGCAGCCGGAGGCGGTCTTCGAGCCGAACCCGATCAGCACGCCCGCGACCAGGAGGACGCCGCCCGCCACCAAGCCGCCGCTCCCGCCGGAGAGCTCGCGTGTGAGCCAGCTGAAGTGATGGCCGTGCCGGACGGTGGCGCCGCCGGCGAGAAGGCGGAACACGAGCGCGCCGCCGACGATCCCGAAGACGAACCAGGCCTTCCAGCCGAGCACGGACCGCCGGCCGGTCAAGCGTTCGACGACGTCCGAGAACCCTCCGATCACGCCCACCCGCTCGTTGAGCAGCGCGAACGCCGCGATCACGATCAGGCCCATCAGCGGGCCGATCACATACCAGGCCGGGCGCTGGAGCAGGGTGTGGCTCATCCCAACCAGGATAGTCGACCGGAATTCGTGAGATTCGGTGTCAGTCCACGGGCAGCGCCGCCACGAACTCCACGAACTTGCGCGTGTCCCGGAGCGGCGCGCCGTGCCCGAAACAGACGAGCGCCGGCTCGAGCTCGGCCAGCCGCCGCGCCGACTCCCGGTTTCGCCTCGGGTCGGGCGTGAAGAAGTCGGGCGGCTGGTGCAGGCCCGGCATGCCGGTGATCACGTTCATGTTGTTCAGCACGTCGCCCAGGATCAGCGTCCTGTCCGACGCCCGCCAGAAGGCGATGTGACCCGCCGAGTGCCCTGGCACGTCGAGTACCTGGAAGCCGGCGACCTCGTCGCGCTCGCGCAACACGCGGTCGACCTTGTGGCCCGGGCCACCGAACGCCCGGGCGCTCAACCTGGCCATCGGGTGGTCGGGCTGCCGCGACACCATGTCGCCGTCCTCCGCGGCCGGAACGTCCGCCTCGCCGACCCAGTACGGAATCCCGAGCTTCTGGCAGATCTCTGCACTCGCGCCCTGGTGGTCGGGGTGCGCGTGCGTGAGCGCGTGCGCCGTCACGTCGTGCCCCTCCACCTGGCGCAGGATCCGCTGGCCGGCGTGGCGGGAGGCGGCGTCCACGATCACGTCACCCACCAGGTAGACGTTGATCGCGTTGGGCGGAAAGCCCTTGAGCTGGTGGACGTCGTCGGCGATCAGGCGCACGGTGCCGGCAATCTATTGGCACACTGGCGCGGGTGCGAATCCGACGAGCTGCGCTTATCACCGCGGGCCTCAGCCTGGGTGCGGCCCTGTGGTGGCGCCGCAACCCATCCCCCATGCCGTACTGGCAGCGGCTGTTCGTCGAGCTGCCGCACCCGGGGATCAGCCAGTCCCGGCTCATCGAGATCCTCGAGCCGCGCCCGCGCGAGCGCCTGCTCGAGATCGGCCCGGGCACCGGCTACTACTCGCTGCCGGTGGCGGAGCGCCTCGGCGGCGGCCGGCTCGAGATCCTCGACATCCAGAAGGAGATGCTGGACCACGTGACGCGGGCGGCCGGCGAGCGCGGCATCGCGAACATCGCAGCGTGGGAGGGCGACGCCCAAGAGCTGATCTTCGAGGACAACCGCTTCCACGGCGCCTACCTCACGGTCACCCTCGGAGAGGTTCCCGACCAGGACGCGGCGCTCCGGGAGCTGGCGCGTGTCGTGAAGCCGGGCGGACGGGTGGTCGTTGGCGAGATGGTCTTCGACCCCCACATGGTCACGCTCGGGTCGCTGCGCGAGCGCGCCGGGCGCGCCGGCCTCGTCTACGAGCGCAAACTGGGGACGCCGCTCGCCTACTTCGCGCGCTTCCGGGTGCCCAACGCGGCGCGCTGAACCGCCTGCTCGGGCCCGGACGCCACTGGGCGAAGGCCCTGGGCCTCGACCTCGGAGAGCGCGTCGGCGATCGGGCGCGGGCGGCCGACCTTGTGCCCCTGGGCGAATCCCACGCCCAGATCGCGGAGTAGAGCGAGGGTCTCCTCGTCGGACGCGAAGACCGCGATCGTCTCCGCACCTGTCCCTCGGGCAACGTCGACAAGCGCCCTCACCACGAGCTGCGCGGTGCGGCTCTCCGACAGCGTGACGATCAGGTCGCCGTCGAGCTTGAGGTAGTCGACCGGCATGTCCTTCAGGAAGCGGAACGATCCGAAGCTCGAGCCGAAGTCGTCGACCGCGAAGCCACAGCCGAGCGCCCGCACCTGCTTGGCGAGCCTCCGAGCGCCGTCAGGGTCCGCGATCGCGACCGGCTCCGGCACCTCGAGTACGAGCCGGTTCGTCTCGATGCCCGTCCGGGCGAGCTCGCCCTCGATCGCTGGCAGGAGCGAGGCGTCGTGGAAGGACTCGGCCGAGATGTTCACCTCGAGGCAGACGTCGCGCCCGACCTGCGCCTGCTCCCCGATCACGCGGATCGCCCGCCGCACGACCCACTGGTCGATCGGCGCCAGGAGGCCTGCCCGGCGTGCCGTGCCGAGGAACGCCTGCGGCAGGATCAGCTCGCCGTCGGACCCGACCATCCGCAGCAGGAGCTCGTGCTGGGCGACCTGCCCCGAGTGGAGATCGAGCACCGGCTGGCAGTAGAGCGTGAAGCCGTCCTCGCGCAGCGCGTCCTGGATGTGCGCCGGCGTGATCGCCGGATCGGTCAGGTCGGGTGAGTGGTCGCGGCGCCCGACGACTCCCGACCGCAGGTCGCCGAGCTCCTCGCCCAGGCGCTCGACCTCCTCCTGCGTCTCGCGCAGCTTCTTCCGCAGCTCGGTGTTCTCCTCGCGCAGGTCCTCGACCTCGCCGGCCGCCGCGCCCGCCGCCCGCACGGCCGCCGCGCGGGCCTCTCCCTGCGCCGGCCTCGCGTCCCCCTCCGCCGCGGCGTCGAAGATCACGAGGGCGCCGGCCGGAAGCCAGCGCTGCTCGACGCGCTCGCCGCCCGGCCACCAGCCGTCGTCGTCCAGCGGATCGGGCCTCTCCCCGCCCTCGAGCGCGGACACGACGAGCCGCAGGACGTCGGCGTGCCGCTTCTTCATCCGGTGGTGCTCGACGGGGTTGCCGCGATGCGTCGCGATGTCCTTCAAGAGGTAGTTCAGCGGGTAGCCGTCGCCGACCCGGATCGGGACGACCGCGACATTCGTGCTGATCTCGCTGCTGTCGCGGCGGCGCGTGATCAGCTCGAGCCGCTCGCCGGCGCTCTTTTCGCGCTCCTCGCCCGTGACGATCGGGGTAAGCACCTCGCGGAACGACTCCTGTGCGTCGGGCGGCGCGAGGTACTCGCAGAGGTCTTCGCCGAGGATTTCGTGGGCCGGCCAGCCGAAGCGGCCCACCGCGGCGCTGTTCCAGCCGCTGACCTTGCCCTCCTCGTCCACCGTGAAGTAGCTGCCGTCGAACAGGCGCAGGATCACGTCCTCGTAGCGCTCGAGCTGCTCGGGGGTGATGCCGAGCGCGGCCTCGGCGAGGTCCGCCGGCTCGTCGCCGCCGTCGACGGTGGGGTTCTTGTCGTCGTGAGGCACCGGAGGGGCAGCTTCGCGGCGCCTGTTGTCCTTGCGAGCACGCACCTATCCGATCCTTCGGCTCCGACGCCCACTCCCTCAAGAGGGCGTCGAACATGCGTTGAGCCCCCGGCCCGCAAGCCAGCTTGCAGCGCGCTGTCGAGAGGAGGCGAAAGCGGCTAGGGGAGCCGCGCCGCCGCTACGCCGATTCCTCGGCGAGCTCCTCGGGCGGCTCGTCCTTCGCCGCCTCGGTGACCAGCGTCGGCTTGAGCCCGCGGTCGATCGTCTCCTTGGTCACGACGCACTTCTTCACGTCGCGCCGCGACGGGAGCTCGAACTGCACCTCGAGCAGCGTGTCCTCCAGGATCGAGCGCAGCCCGCGCGCGCCGGTCTCCCGCTCCAGCGCGCGGTCGGCGATCGAGACGAGCGACTCGTCCGCGAACACGAGCTCGATCCCATCGAACTCGAAGAAGCGCTGGAACTGCTTGACCAGCGCGTTCCGCGGCTCGGTGAGGATCGAGACCAGGTCGTCGCGGGACAGCTGGTGGATGACCGAGATCACGGGCAGGCGCCCGATGAACTCCGGGATCAGCCCGTAGTCGACCAGGTCCTCGGGCAGCACCTGCTCGAACAGCTCGCCGGTGTCCTTGTTGGTCTTCGACCGCACGGCGGCGCCGAAGCCCACGCCCTTGTGCCCGATACGGCGCTCGATCACCTTGTCGAGGTCCGCGAACGCCCCGCCGCAGATGAACAGGATGTTCGTCGTGTCGATCGTGAGGAACTCCTGGTGCGGGTGCTTGCGCCCGCCCTGCGGCGGCACCGAGGCGATGGTGCCTTCGAGGATCTTCAGGAGCGCCTGCTGGACGCCCTCGCCCGACACGTCGCGCGTGATCGACGGGTTGTCCGCCTTGCGCGCGATCTTGTCGACCTCGTCGATGTAGATGATCCCGGTCTCCGCCTTCTTCACATCGAAGTCGGCGGCCTGGATCAGCTTGAGCAAGATGTTCTCGACGTCCTCGCCGACGTAGCCGGCCTCGGTCAGCGCCGTCGCGTCCGCGATCGCGAACGGCACGTTGAGGATCTTTGCGAGGGTCTGCGCGAGCAGGGTCTTCCCGCAGCCGGTCGGCCCGAGCAGGAGGATGTTGGACTTCTGCAGCTCGAGGTCCTGCTCGTCGGACTGCATCATCTGGACGCGCTTGTAGTGGTTGTAGACGGCCACCGACAGCGTCCGCTTGGCGGGATCCTGGCCGACCACGTACTCCTGGAGGACCGAGTGGATCTCCTTGGGCTTCGGCAGGTTCTCGAGGTCGAACGTCGCCGGGCCGGTGAGCTCCTCGTCGATGATCTCGTTACAGAGATCGATGCACTCGTCGCAGATGTAGACGCCGGGGCCGGCGATCAGTTTCTTTACCTGGCGCTGCGACTTGCCGCAGAAGCTGCACAGGAGCTGTTCGTTCGAGTCAGTGGGCCGTGCCAAGGCTCTCCTCCCAGGTCAGCCTAACGATCACCGCGCTGCTCCGGGCCAGCCTATAGGTCGCCTTCCGGAGCCTTCGACGGTAGCGCGCCCACCGACTCATGGCCACCTTGCGGACAGATATCGGGCCGCGCATCGCGCGCTCTCTTTCGCCTCACGCGCGCGAATCCTTCCGTAGGCGGGCTGGCGGTCGGCGCTCGACGAGGCCGAGCGCCGCTACGGCGGGCGCCAACCGCGCCGAGCCCCGTCCATCTGCCTCCGCTCACCCGCGTGCCCGGAAGGGCGACGAAGGAGAAGGGTCATCGCCCCCGTCGCCTGCAGAACTAGACACTCGTCGGGCGCGCAAACACCGATGCGCGTACTTCCGGACCGGGGCCGCTCACGCGAACGCCGGGTTACAGGACGGTGACGAACGTAACCCGAGGCCGCCCGACCCACGCCCCTTCGTCGCCTCCCGTCTGAGAGCGTGCTGCGCACCTGGGAGACCAAGAGCGCACCGCGCCGCCCACGGCTT
>VAXR01000098.1 GCA_005885165.1 Actinomycetota bacterium | reverse complement strand
GCGTACGGTCGCCCCTGCGAGGCGCACCGCGGAGGCGACCGTGTCCTTTCGGCTGGGATGCTGCGTCGCCTGACTGCCGGCGGCGTGTCGGTCGATCTAACGGTCGAGCCCGACAAGCCACCCGCAGGGCCGCTGGCAAAGCACGAGCTGACGACGGGACTCACACCGGACTACCGCGGCGTGCCGCGTACTCCCTACCGCTCGACCCCCGACGCCTTCCCCGCTGCGGACCCGAGCAGCGGCTCGGACCCGCTCCTGATTCCCCTCGCCACCGGTCCGCGCAGCAAGTACCGCCGTGCCAAGCCGCTGCAGCCTCATGTCGTCCCGGGTCTGTTCGCAGTCCGTCTGCTGCGCGCGACGCGCACCCTCTCGCGGCCGGTGCTTGCGTTTGCGATGCGGACCGATCCGCACACGGTTCGCGCATGGGAGGGCGTAACGAGGAACCTGGAGCACCTGGCGCGCATTCCGGGCACGCGCTTCGTGACCGCCGGCGAGGCGGCGCGAAGCACGACGGTTTGATCTGACGGGTAGCCGGCCGGGTACGGTTCGCGGACATGGGCGGCGGCGCTCCGACGTTTCGCCTCGAGCCACCCCGGCTGCGCACCACCGAGGACCCGGGTGAGCAGCGCCACACCACCTGGTTCGAGCTCTATTTCGACCTCGTGTTCGTCGCGGCGGTCACCGAGCTCGCGACCGGCCTGGCGAAGCACCCGTCGGGTGTCGTGTTCGCTCGGTTTGCCGGCCTCTTCGTGGTGGTGGCCTGGGCGTGGACGGGCTTCACGATGTACGCCAACCGCTTCGACACAGACGATGTGATCTACCGGGTGGCGAAGTCGGCGGCCGCGCTCGCGGTCGCGGCACTCGCGGTCCAGATCCCAGGGGTGATCGCGGGCCACCGAGGGACCGTGGGGTTCGCCGCCGCCTACGTCGTGGTGCGCTCGGTGCTGATCGCGATGTATGTCCGAGCCCGGCGCCACGTCCGGGGCGAGGGGCGCGCGCTGATCGATCTGTACACCGCCACCTTCGTCTTGACGACGAGTCTCTGGCTCGTCTCGATCTTCGTGCCGGGACCCTACCGGTACGTCCTCTGGGGCCTGGCGATCGCCATCGACCTCGCGGCGCCGCCGCGCGCCTGGCAGATGCTCCGTACCGCTCCGGTCGTCGTGTCGCACGTCACCGACCGCTTCGGCACGTTCTTCATCATCGTGCTCGGCGAGTCGGTCGTGGCGGTCGTGGCCGGGGTGGCCGGGTTCGGCTTCAGCTTCGAATCGTGGTTCGTCGCGTGCAGCTGCTTCGTGATCGCGCTGTGCCTGTGGTGGATCTACTTCGACCTCGCCGACACCTCGGTGCTTGGCCGCGGGGTGCTCGGGCTCGTGTACCTCTACGCGCACTTTCCGCTGTTCGCCGGGGTGGCCGCCTTCGGCGCCGGCACGAAGCTTGCGATCACACAGGCGGCCCACGCCGGGCTTGTCGTTGGCACGCGCTGGGCGCTCGCGGGCGGGATCGCGGGTTTTGCACTGGCGCTGGCGCTGCTCCATCTGGGTGCCGACTGGACCTCGCCGCGCGACCGCACGTTCCTCGGCCGCCTCGCGCTGGCAGCGCTGCTCATCGTCCTTGCGGCTATCGGGGACGGCATCAGCCCGCTGGCGTTCGTACTCGTCGTCGCGATCGCGGTGCTTGGCCAGCTGCTGCTCGAGGCGTTGACGTTCCCCACCGGAGCGGCCTCGATCTGGGAGCCGCCGGAGCTCGCCGAGGAGTAGGCGGCCTCGCGCGCGCTTCTAGTCGAGGAACGTCGCGGCCCGCTTCTCGAGGAACGCCTTCACCGCCTCGTTCGGAGCGATTCCCGTCGTCGCCATGATCTGCTGGCGGTCCTCGTACTCGACTGCGGCCTGCTCGCCCGGGATCTCGAGCGCGGACCACATGCCCTGCTTGGTCAACCGAATCCCCCATGGCGCCCAGGCCGCGATCTCCCTGGCCGCCTCTAGCGCGCGGTCGACTGCCCGCCCGTCCTCGACGACGTCGGCGACGAGCCCGATGCGCTCCGCCTCGTCGGCGCCGACGCGCCGTCCCGTGAGCATCAGCTCGTGCGAGCGCGATGCGCCGATCAGCCTCGGGAGGAGCCAGCTGACGCCCATGTCGCAGTTCGACACGCCGATGTTCACGAAGATCACGCGGAAGACAGCGGATTTCGCCGCGTAGCGGATATCGCTGCCGAGTGCCAGCGCCAGCCCGAAGCCGGCGGCAGGGCCGTTTACCGCGGCGATCACCGGCTGAGGCGTCGCCCGCAGCCGAAGGATCAGACGCGACATGTGGGTCTGCGATACGAGGCGGTCCCGCGTCTCATCCGTTCCGTTCGCGCCGGGCGCGTCGCCATAGCCGTGAAGGTCCAGGCCGGCGCAGAAACCGCGCCCTGCGCCCGTGATTACGATCGCGCGGCACGAGCGGTCCAGGGCGAGGGACTCGAGCTCCACATGCAGCGACTCGCAGAGCGCTGCGCACATCGCGTTCAGCTGGTCCGGCCGGTTGAGCGTGAGCAGATGGACCTCAGGCAGGACGCGCTCGCTGCGGAGCACGTCGGGAGTCGTTTCGGGCATCGCGGACCGCCTCTCGTCGAAGTTGGGCCGCGAGCGTACCCCCGGGCGTCCCAGGCCCCGTTCCCCGGAAACGATCCCTCGACCTAGGCGGCGGGCGGGCCTGACGTCTCGTCCACCGGCGCGGTGCGGCCGCCCATCGACTCGCTGGGCGTCGACCGGCGGACGTCGACCATACGTATGTGCGCCGTTGCCGGCCGAAGGTCGACTCTCAGCCCGTCCTGGATCAGGCAGCGCGGGCAGTGGAATCGCGCCGCGGGCAGGCCCCACTTGTAGATCGTCAGATCACAGCGGGGACAGTTGAGATGCGGCATCGCGAACCTCCAAGTTGGTCTGCTCGAAGGTCCGGCGCTCCCCACGCTCGAGGCCCGGCGTCCCGTCGACCGACGGTCGGCCGCCGCGGCTTCAGTTGAGTCGTCGCAGGCGGCGCATCACCGATCATACTCCCGCGACCGGAAACCGCTGCACTCTGGCACGAAGACCGCGCAGAAGTGGGATGATTGCGGTCGACGGGTTAGCGCCTGGTCCGCGCGACCGTCGATCAGCAACCCCGACCAAAGCAAGGCGGCAATGACGCTCCGCAGCACCGAGCGCTTCCGACGTGAGCAGATCGATCTGCTCCATGAGGTCGAGGGGCTTCCCGTAATGGCGCACGAGCTGCCCGGGCTGCCGGTCCAGGATCGGATCGAGGTGGTCGAGCACGTGGTGACGTTCCTCGCCGAGATACTGCTCCCGCACGCGGAGGCCGAGCAGCGCATCCTCTACCCGGAGGCGCGTCGCCTGTTCGGTCACGACCGCGGCTCGCGCGCTGTCGCCCACGACCGCCGGGAGGTGCGCGCCCGCATCGGCGAGCTCGCAGCGGCGGATGTCGAGGACGTGGGCAGGTTGCAGGAGATCCTCTACGCGCTACACGCGCTCCTCGCGATCCACCTCGAGCACGAGACCGAGGTCTACCTCAGGCTCGTGCAGTCGCAGCCGGACGAGCCGGTGCGGCGCCTGTTCCGGCGCGTGACGGAGCACCCGCCGGACTACACGCCGGCCGCGTAGCCGCCCCGCCCCTTAAGCCGAGGTGCCGCCGCCAGGCAACCGGCGCGACGGTTGCCGGGGCTGTGTATTTTGCCCTGCTCACGCGGGATACCCCTCGATCGTGAGCAGGATGTGAACGGTCAGCCGGAAGCAGCGACAAACGGCAAGGAGCAGGCCATCTACGCGCCTGTAGTTCTGTCGGAGGCACTGGCTGAGCAGGTCAAGGACCTGCTCACGGCCTCCGAGGACGCCGCGCGTGCAATAAAGGAGAGGGCCGAGCACGATGCCGACGCGCTGCGGCGCACGGCCACGCGCGCCGCGGTCGAGGAGGCCGGACGGGCGATGACCGCGCCCTCCGAGGAGAAGCTCCCCGAGCTCGAGGCGACCGTCTCCGAGCTGCGCGAGCTCGTCGACGACCTCCGGACCGACGTCGATCGCCTCACCACCGAGCTCACTCTCGTCGGCAGTGAGCAGCGCTCGCTGCCGCCGCCCTCCGATGCGCAGACGCCGCCCCCGGGGTTCGATCGGCGCGCCCTCCTGATCGCGCTGAACATGGCGAGCAACGGCGCCTCGCGCGCCGAGGCCGCCGATTACCTCGCGGACAACCTGAACCTGCGCGACTGCGACGAGCTGCTGGACGCCGTTTACGGCTACGTTGACTCGACGGCGGCGTAGGGCGCGCCTGGAATCGTGCTGGACACCGTGAAGGATCGGCAGGCCACGCGGCCGCCAGTTCACGCGCACGACCTCGAGGACGAGGTCTTGAAGGACGACTCGGGACAGGACGTGCGGCTCGGCGACCTCTGGCGGGACCGACCGACGGCGCTCGTATTCCTGCGGCACTTCGGCTGCGTGTTCTGCCGCCACCACGCGGTGCGCCTGCATCGCGCGCGCCAGGGGTTCGAGGATGCCGGCGTCGGCCTCGCGGTCATCGGCATGGGCACTCCGGAGGACGCCGCCGAGTTCCGCCGGATCCACGGGATGGAGCTGCCGGTGCTGGTCGATCCCGACCGGCGAATCTATGAGCGCGCGGGCGCGAAGATCGCGACGATCGACGAGCTCCTCAGCCCGAAGGTCGTCGCGCGCGGGATTAAGCACACGATCCTGTCCAGGCTCCGCCTGGGGAGCGTTGTCGTCCACCAGGGGCGGATCAGGGGCCACGCCGCGCAGCTCGGTGGGGTGCTCGTCGTGGCGCCCGACGGCTCGGTGCGCTACGCCCATCTCTCGAAGGACGCGAGCGACGACCCGCCGCCGAGCGAGGTGCTCGCGGCCGCGCGCGCGATTCGCCCGCGTACAAAGTAGATCGCCGTCTCGAGGGCTGGCCACCCGCGGCCGCACACGGTCGCGCCGTGCTGGAGCTCGGGCCCGGAAAGAACGATGGTGCCGGCGGGAGCGTCAAACTGAACGGCAAGACGCTCAGTCGGGACACGACCTACGTTTGCTGGGAGCACACGCGGGTGACGATTAGAGCGGTGCCCGCCGCGGGCTGGCGGTTCGCCGGATGGACCGCGAGCGACGACCAGGATCCGAGCTTCACGTGCCCGAACGGCTCACCGCGCTGCAAGGTGACGCTGATCAACCACGGGCACGCGGACAACGTGGGCCCGAAGCCGCCGGACCATTACTCGGTCTCCGCGGACTTCTGCCAGCCAAGCGCGCGAGTCAGCTGCCCGTAGGGCGTTCGTTCTTACGGACCCGAGGAGCTCTGCGGCTTGTACTCGATCTTCAGCTGGCCGTAGGTGAAGGTGATCTGCTCCGTCGGTCCCTCCTCGCCGCTGGCTGAAGACGTGTGAACCGCGGAGACGCTCGCGCCCTTCAGCGTGATCGTGAAGTACTCGAGCGGCTTCTCGCCGGCCTTCCGGCAGACGATGACTGCCTTCTTGAAGTGCTGGCCCTTGGACAAGGCGCGGCTCAGCGCCGGAGACGAGGGGTCGACCTTCTTCGTGATCGTGATGTCGTGGAACTTCACCTTGCCGGCACCCCCGCCTCCGCCGGTCCCGCGTGAGCCGAGCCCGACCTCCAGGAGCTTGAAGCTGAGCTTCTGCGCGCCGGTCCCAAGGTCCACGTGACCGATGGGTGCTGCGCTGCTCTTGACGGTGGGATTCTTGAGTGTGACCGCGTTGCCCGCGAAGCCCTGTGGTCCCCGGGGTCCTCTGGGACCGGCGATGTTCCAGTCGAGTGCCGGCGCCGACCCAGCCGGTCCCGGGCACGACTGACCCCGGGAGGGATCGATGACGTACAGGTTGCCGGGCGTCTGGTTCGGTGGCTGATTCGGGTCGGATAGCTGGTAGCAGGCGTGGATTACGCCGTTCGTGTCCGGCACGTCCGCCGCCGCAAACGCCGCGCCGCCCACGACCGCACCGGCGAGAACGAGGAGTACTGCTCGCCACGGGCGTCCGATCTGTGCGATCAGCCCCACCGCCGGTCCCTACTGCGGTAGGTACTCGATAGCGACCTTCGCAAAGTTGAACGAGATGTTCTCCTCGGGCTTCGACTTGCCCTTCCCGCTCGATTCCTGCTGGAAGGAGGTGGTGAATACGGTGCTGAACGTGTAGCGCAGGTACACCTTGCCGGCCGTCTTCGGGTCTCCGCCGGCCTTCCTCATTGCGATGGTCACCGTCTTGTAGTGGGCGCCGGCAACGCAGTTCTTGAAGAAGGCAGGTGACGCCTTGTTGGTCTTCTTCTGGATCGTGAACTCGTTGATGTGCACCTTGCCGGTGCCGGCACCAGAGCCGCCGCCCGTTCCGGAGGGCGCGAAGCTGAGCCCGAGGATGTCGGAGCCAAGCTTGTGCTTGCCGCTCCCGACGACGATGTGACCGATCGGGCGCGAGGTGGGCTTGATGAGCCGCGTGTTGATCGTCAGTCCCGTACCGGCAGGGCCCCGGGGTCCCTGCGGCCCTGGCGGCCCCTGCGCGCTCCAGTTGAGCGACCGCTCGCCCGTCTTGCACGACTGATTCGCGGGCGAGGAGGGATCGATGACGTAGAGGTTCGGCGGCGGCTTCGGCGCCCCGCCGGAGTCGACCGTGTAGCACGCATGGATCACCCCGCCGGTGTCCGGCACGTCGGCCACCGCCAGCGCGGCGCCGCCTGCGATGGCGCCGGCGAGCACCAGCAGCGCGGCTCTGGCGCGCCGTCCGATGCGCGCGAAGGGGTACACCAAGGTGGATCGTAGACCTGCGCGCGATGGCGTGCAACCGGCTGGCTATCTTCCCGCTGGCGATCCGATGGCCACCCCGCGTGCATCGATCCTCCAGCCGCCCGCGCGCTCCCCGCTGATCCGAGGGCGGCGTAATGCGCGGCTGCGCTCGCTGAAGCTGCCCGAGGTGCCTCCGCACGTGGCGCGTCGGCGTGCCGCCCTGGCGCTCGGGGGCGCGGCCCTGCTCGCCGCGGCCGTGCGCATCCCGTTCATCTGGGCCGGGATCGGACCTGACGAGGGCGGCTACGCGTTCATCGCTCACCAGTGGGCGCACGGTGCGGCGCTATACCAGGGCGTCTGGGTGGACCGGCCGCAGGGCCTTCTCGTCCTCTACCGCGCGATTACGGACGTGGGGTACCACGCCTGGACGATCAGGACGGCCGCCGCACTGGCGGGAGTGAGCCTCACGTTGATCATCGGCGCGATCGGCTGGATGGTGCGCGGGCCGGCGACGGGAGCGATCGCGGCATTCGTGTTCGCGATCGTCGGCGTGGGCCCGCACATCGAGGGGTTCACGATGAACTCGGAGCTCGCCGCCGCCGTGCCGGCCGCCGGCGCCGTCGCCTGCGCGGTCCGATGGCGCATGGTCGGGCGCCGCCGCTGGCTGCTCGCCGCCGGGGCGCTCGGGGCGGGCGCGTTGCT
>VAXR01000097.1 GCA_005885165.1 Actinomycetota bacterium | reverse complement strand
CCAGCTCGAGGTCGCCCCGGTGCGGCGTGCGCTCCTCCGCGAAGTAGCGTCCTGCGACCAGCACGAGCCAGGACAGCGCGCCGTCTGACATCGATACGTCCACGAACTGGCCCTCGCCCGAGCGGCGGCGCTCGTGAAGCGCGGCCATGATCCCGAACGCCGCCATGAGGGCTCCGCCGCCGATGTCCGCGATCTGCCCGGCGGACTGCACCGGCGGCCCGTCGCGCTCGCCGGTCAGCCCCAGCAGGCCGACAAGTCCGAGGTAGTTCATGTCGTGACCGGAGCGGTCGCGGTTCGGGCCGTCCTGCCCGTAGCCGGTGATCGCGCAGTAGACGAGACCGGGGTTCTCCTCGCGCAGTCGGTCGTAGCCAACGCCGAGCTTGTCGAGCACGCCCGGGCGGAACGACTCAAGCAGGACATCGTACTCGCGCCCCAGGCGCAGCAGCACCTCGCGGGCGCGCTCCTCCTTCAGGTTGAGCCGAATCGAGCGCTTGCCGCGGTTCAGCGCCAGGTAGAGCGCGGACTTGGCGGAGTCGTCGGCGCCCTCGTAGTAGGGCGGCGCCCAGCGCACGTAGTCGCCCATCCCCGTGTCCTCGACCTTCAGCACCTCGGCGCCGAGGTCCGCCAGGAGCAGTGAGCAGAAGCCGCCGGGAAGCAGCCGCGAGAGGTCGAGGACGCGCAGGTCCGCGAGTGGCCCGGTGCCCATCAGCTCATGCCTCGGCGGCCTCGATCGGGTGGGTGATCACGTCGCGGCGCGTGACGTCGCGGCGCGGAACGCCCAAGAGCTCGCGCGCCTCGGCGACCGTGGCGGGCCGGCGGCCGACGTCCTCGGTCATCTGCCGGGCCTTGGCGATCAGCTCGCCGTTCGAGCGGGCCATCTCCCCGTTCGGGAGGTAGAAGTTGTCCTCGAGGCCGACGCGCACGTTGCCGCCGAGCGTCAGCGCCGCCGCCACCAGCATCCACTGGTCGCGGCTGATCCCGTTCACCCCCCAGTTGTTCCGCCCCCCGGCGCCCCCGGGGATCTGGTCGGACATGTGGGAGAGGTTCTTCGCGGTGGGCCGGATGCCGCCGGTGACCCCCATCACGCACGAGATCTGCAGCGGCTCCTCGAGCAGGCCCATGTCGATCAGCGGGTCGAGATTTGCCACGTGCCCCGAGTCGAAGCACTCGTGCTCGGGGCGGATGTCGAGCTCGCGCATGGCCCGCAGGAACTCCGAGATCGTGTCGAACGAGTTCTCGAAGACGGCCTTGAAGACGAAGTCCTTGCGCCGCCGCGAGTACTTCGCATAGTTCATCGAGCCCATGTTCAGGGCGGCGACGTCGGGCCGCAGCTCGCGCAGGTACTCGATCCGCTTCTCGATCGGGACGCCGATGGCGCCGGTCGAGTAGTTGATGACGACGTCGTCCACCTCGGCGCGGATCGCCTCCGTTATGGCGCGGAAGTCCTCGATCTCGTAGCTCGGCGTCCCGTCGGGGCGGCGTGCGTGGATGTGGATCATCGAGCCGCCCTCGTCAACCACGCGGCGCGCCTCCGCCGCGTACTCCTCGGGCGTATAGGGGATGGCGGGGCACTGGTCGCGGTTGGCGACCGTGCCCGAGATCGAGTTGGTGATGATCACCGGGTCGTCGAAGCGGCTCATGCCGGTATGACCTCCACGTAGGCGCCGTGCCACTCGAGGTAGCGGTCGGCGAGCTTCTCGTACGGGCGCGAGCCTGGGCCCCAGTTGGCGGCGAGCGCCTTGTAGGCGTGCGTCTCCTCCTCCTTCGGCAGCACACGCGCGCGCCCCTCTGTCACGGGGCCGGTCGGCTTGCCGCGGAAGTTGCACGGGCAGACGCGAACGTGCGGGTCGTTCTCGATCCGGCGGACCTTGGGGACGCGCCGCTCGGAGCGGAAGTAGAGCCTGCCCTCGCCGTCGAGCCCGAAGTTGACGGGCGTCGGAATCGGCTCGCCCGAGCGCCTGAAGGTGACGATCAGCGCGTGCCGCCCGCCATTGAGCGCGGAGAAGTCCTTCGCCGTGCCGGGCCGCCGGCCCACATCGAGTGCGCCGGGGTGGCGAATCGCGTGGAGGAAGCGGTACTGCGTGTCGTTCAGCCGCGTTAGCAAGCTCATACCGGCATCACCCCGTGGCGCTTCCAGGGCCGCGACACGCGCTTGCGCTCGGCCATCTCGAGCGCGCGGATCACGACGGGGCGAGTCTCGCGCGGGTCGATCACGTCGTCGATCATGTCGTTGCCCGCGGCGATGTAGGGGTCGATGATCTTCCGGAAGTTCTCGACCAGCTCGGCGCGCTTGGCATCCGGGTCCTCGGCTGCCTCGATCTCCTTGCGGAGGATGATGTTCACCGCTCCCTCGGCCCCCATCACCGAGATCTCGGCGGTCGGCCAGGCCACGATCAGGTCCGGCTCATACGCCTTCCCGCACATCACGTAGTAGCCGGCGCCGTAGGCCTTCCGGACCACCACGGTGACCTTCGGGACGGTCGCGCGCGAGACCGCGTACAGCATCTTCGCCCCGTGGCGGATGATCCCCGCCGCCTCCACCTTCGTGCCGACCATGAAGCCCGGGACGTCCTGAAGGAACAGGAGCGGGATCCCGAACGCGTCGCACAGGTTGATGAAGCGCGCGGACTTGTCGGCCGAGTCGTTCTCGAGGATCCCGCCGAGTTGCTTCGGCTGGCTCGCCACGATGCCGACGGGCCGGCCGCCCATGCGCGCGAGGCAGGTGATGATGGTCTTCGCGAACCGGGGCTTCATGTCGAAGTACTCGCCGTCGTCCACGATCCGCCGGATCACGTCGTACATGTCGTACGGCTTGCGGTTCGAGTCGGGGAGGACGTCGAGGAGCTCCTCGTCCATGCGGTCGACCGGATCGTCCGGGTCGCGCCGCGGCGGCGGCTCCTCGCAGTGCGACGGGAAGAACGAGAGGTACGCCTTGATCGCCTCGATGCATTCCTCGTCGGAGCCGACCTCGAGGTCGGCGACCCCCGACTTGCGGGTGTGCACGCGCGAGCCGCCAAGCTCCTCCTGGGTCACGTCCTCCCCGGTCACCGCCTTCACGAGGTAGGGGCCGGCGAGGGCCATCGAGCCGCGGCCCTTGACCATCGGGACGAAGTCGGCGAGGCCCGGGATGTACGCGGTGCCCGCGGCGCAGGGGCCCATCAGCGCGGCCACCTGCGGGATCACGCCGCTGTTGACGACCTCCTCGCGGAAGAGGTGGCCCGACCCGGCGAACAGCGAGCCGATCGCCTCCTGAATGCGCGCCCCCGCAGAGTCGAGCAGCCACACGAGCGGCATGCGCTTCTGGAGCGCGAGCTCACGGAGGCGGGAGACCTTGAGCTCGCCGGTCATGCCCATCGAGCCCGCCATCACGGTGAAGTCGTAGGCGGCAACCGCCACGAGCCGCCCGTCCACGCGCCCGTAGCCGGTCACCACACCGTCCGCCGGCGCCTCGACGCCCTCCATCGCGCGCTGCGAGAAGTGCGGCCGCCCGTGCATCCCGAGCTCCACGAACGTGCCCTCGTCGATCAGCAGGTCAAGGCGCTCGCGCGCGGTGAGCTTCTCCCGCGAGTGCTGCTTCTCGATCTTTTCCTCGCCGCCGCCGCTGCGCACCTTCGAGCGGCGCTCCTCGAGGTCCTCGACCAGCGGCCGGAGGATCGACGGGGCCTGCGTGGCTTCGGTCTCGGTTGCCATCGTCAGCGGCCCGTCCACTGGGGATCGCGCTTCTCGAAGAACGCCTTGACGCCCTCGACCGCGTCCTCGGTCGAC
Organism: Actinomycetota bacterium; assembly: GCA_005885165.1. Lineage (GTDB taxonomy): Bacteria > Actinomycetota > Thermoleophilia > Solirubrobacterales > Thermoleophilaceae > AC-37. Next base: position 3,805 of record VAXR01000097.1, on the reverse strand, counting down.
AGCTCGATCGAGAGCTGCGACTGGAGAAACTCGAGCGCGTCCTGGAGGCTCATGTCCTGCTGGCGGAACATCGCGTCCTTGCCGAGCCGCATCACCACCGGCGACTTGGAAGCGAGCTTCGCCGCCCACTCCTCGACCGCCCCGTCGAGCTCCGCGGCCGGCACCACCTTGTTCACGATCCCCACCTCGCGGGCCTCCTCCGCGCTCATCCGCTCGCCGAGCAGCAGCATCTGGTTCGCGCGCTTGCGCGGGACGTTGCGGTAGATCAACGCCATGATCATGAACGGGAACAGGCCCAGGTTGATCTCGGGGGTGCCGAACTCGGCGGTGTCCGCGGCGACGACCAGGTCGCAGGCGAGGGCGATGCCGAGCGCGCCGGCCAGCACGTGCCCGTTCGCCGCGCAGATCGTCGGCTTGCCGAGCCCGCCGATCACGCCGAACAGGCGCACGAAGCGCTCGGTGGCGAAGTGGCGGTGGATGAGCGGCGTGTCGGCCGCGAACTGCGCGACGTTGCCGCCCGAGGAGAACACCTTGTCGTGCGTCGAGGTGAGGACCACGCAGCGCACGCTCTCGTCGCTTCCGGCCTGCTCGAAGGCGTCGGTCAGCTCGCCCAGCAGATCGTTCGAGAGCGCGTTGCGGGTGTCCGGATCGTCGAGCGCGATCGTCGCGATGCCGCCGTCGCCCGCGCCGTAGCGAATCTTCTCGTAGGCCATGGGAAGTGGGAAGTCCCACTACTCACTTTGACGCATCGCGCAAGTGCGCGTCGCCAGATCCGTTGCGAGGGGTTGTTTAGCCGGGCGCGGGGCCGGGGTACCGGCACCGAAGTCCGTCGGTAACGCGTGTATAGTTGCCGGCCGCCGAGTCGCCCGGCCGCCGCCCGGGCGAACGGGGGAACCAACTGCCGGCGTCACGCCGGCCGGGGCGAATCGGGCGCATTGCCGCGCCCGTAGCGCACAGCGCGAGCCCGACAGCTCACTCCGTAGGCGACAGGCACAAATCGGAAACGACTCTCATCTGAGGGGAGTGAGTCGATGCCTCGTATCCGCAGTCTGATCGCCATCGTCGCCATGGCATGTGCCATGGCCGTCTTCGCGACGTCCGCAGGGGCCGACTATCCGGACCACTACATGCTCCGGAAGGTCAACAACGCTCGCCACGCACACGGCCTCGGCAAGTTGCACGTCTCACGGAACCTGACGCACAGCGCCGGCGCGTATGCGCGCTACCTGATGAGCCACCAGTACTTCGGCCATTCGAGCCGCATCCACGCCTCGAGCAGCTGGCACCGCCTTGGCGAGATCCTCGAGCTGCAGTACGGCCTGCGCCCGCACGTGAAGCGGGCGTACAGGTGCTGGATGCACTCGTCCGAGCACCGCAACATCATCCTCGACGGCGGCTGGAGCTCGATGGGAGCGGGCCGCGCCTCGGGCTGGTTCCGCGGCCACAAGATGACGATCTGGGTGATCCACTTCGGGCACCACTGAGCTGCAACACGAGGGGCGGGTCGAGCTCTGTCCCTGCATCCACCCAGCTCGACCCGCCCCCGCTCCTGCCGCCCGCGTCCGCGCTCCTTGCGTACGATCCTGAGACGGGCGACCAAGGGGGCGGGCATGCTCGGAGCACGGAAGAGGATCGTGGCGAGCGCCGTGGCGGGCACGGCGATGCTTCCGGTGGCGGTCGCGTTCGGGCAGTACGGGCCGGGATACGGCGGTGGGGCGCCGTCGTCGGGATCGAGCGGCCAGTCGTCGCAGAGACCCCGCGACGTCAAGGCCGAGGGAAACATCTTCACGGGCGGCCTCGCGTTCGACCCGCACCGCGTGGCCGTGAGGGTCGGTCAGGTCGTGCGCTGGACGAATACGGACTTCCTCGTCCCGCACACAGCCACCGAGGACCACGGCTTGTGGGACCTCGGCGGCACCTACGGCGGCACACCCGCGAACCCGTCCGGCTTCGGGCCCGGCGAGAGTCGCTCGCGTGTGTTCGAGGCCGGCACGCAGAACTACTACTGCCGGGTCCATCCGAAGCAGATGAGGGGCGTGGTCGCGGTGCCCGTTCGGCTCTCTCGGAAAACGCGCTCGAAGCACGGGCGGAAGAGGTACCTCGTCATCGCGCGTTGGGCCTCTAAGGCACCGGTCGCCGGCGAAGCCTTCGACGTCGAGGTGATGCGCGCAGGCGGGTCTTGGAGACGAGTCCGGACGGCGACGCGCACCATGTCGATGCGTTTCGACGGCGGCAAGGTAAACACGCGCTGGTCGGTGCGGGCACGGCTGCGCAGCGCGAAGAACGCGCACAGGGCGACGGGCTGGTCGCCCACCGCATCCATCCGGGCGTAGCTCCGACCTCCCCGAGCGCCGGGGCCAGGCGCGCCACGTGCGGAAAGTAAGACGTACCACTGTTTACTTTTGGCCGCGATTGCTTTAGCCTCCCGCGGGCCCCCCAAGACGCGAGGAGAGCGCCGCATGGCCACCGCCGAGACCGTTCTGAAGCCGGACTTCGAGTCCAAGCGCCGGCACTTCATCTTCAACGACGAGCACGAGCAGCTCCGCGAGTCGATCCGCTCGTTCGCCCAGAAGGAGCTGGCGCCGCACGCCGAGGAGTGGGAGGAGACCACCTTCCCAGACTGGGTCTTCCACCGGATGGGCGAGCTCGGCTTCCTCGGGCTCTCCTACCCCGAGGAGTACGGCGGCCAGGGCGGCGACTACTACGCCAACATCGTCCTGGCCGAGGAGATTGGCCACGCAAACTCGGGCGGGCTCGCGATGGGGGTCGCGGTGCACACGGACATGGCCACCCCGCCGATCTACATGTTCGGCACCGAGGAGCAGAAGCAGCGCTACCTGGTCCCGTCGATCAAGGGCGAGCTGATCTCGTGCCTCGGGATCACAGAGCCGGACGCCGGCTCCGACGTCGCCGGCATCCGCACGCACGGTGTGCGCGACAACGGCGAGTGGGTGATCAACGGCTCGAAGACCTACATAACGAATGGGCACCGAGCGAACTACATCGTCCTCGTCACCAAGACCGACCCCGACGCCGGCTACGACGGCTTCACGCTGTTCCTGGTCGACATGGACCTGCCGGGCGTGGTGCGGGAGAAGAAGCTCGAGAAGCTCGGCATGCACGCGTCGGACACCGCCCTGCTCGCGTTCAACGACGTGCGCGTGCCGGACGACGCGATCCTCGGCGAGGTCGGCAAGGGCTTCTACCACATCATGTGGGAGCTCCAGGGGGAGCGGCTGATCGGCGCCGCCGGCTGCGTGGCGGGCGCCCAGCGCGCCTTCGACAGGACGCTCCAGTACGCGCTCGAGCGCAAGGCGTTCGGCCGCGAGATCGGGCACTTCCAGGTGATCCGCCACAAGTTCGCCGACATGGCGACGAAGATCGAGTCGGCGCGCCAGCTCGTCTACTCGACCGCCTGGCGGTTCCAGAACGGCGAGTATCCGGTGCGCGAGATCTCGATGGCGAAGCTGTACGCCGCACGCATCGCCGTGGAGGTCGCCGACGAGTGCATCCAGATCCACGGCGGCGCCGGCTACATGAAGGAGTACGGGATCGAGCGCGCGTGGCGCGACATGCGGCTGAACCGCATCGGCGCCGGGACCGACGTGCGCTTCTCGACCACGTCTACTCGTACTACCGCGCGCTGAACACCGGCGACCCGGACAAGGTCGCCGAGCACTTCACCGACGACGCCATCCACTACTACACGCGCCTGGGGCCGCACGAGGGCGCCCGGACGATCGGGGAGCACACGAAGTGGGCGGTCGAGAACCTCGCGGGGCAGTGGTACATCGACCACGCGATC
>VAXR01000031.1 GCA_005885165.1 Actinomycetota bacterium | reverse complement strand
CAACAGGCGAGTGCTTCGAGGGCCGCGCTTTTGGTGCGGCCTTCGTCGTTTGGAGGCTACCGCGCCTAGATGACTGATTCCAAACCCCCGCACCCCTGGATACCGCTGCAAATCTTCGCTGGACGTGCGTCCTCGGACTCGTCCAGGCATAAATGCCTGAACTTCGCCCTGCGTCCTTCGCCAGCTCGATTTTCGCGGTCCCAGTGGCACTCGGATTCGGAATCAATCATCTAGCTGCCGCCGGAGCGATCCGACGCCGACGGACATCCCGGCACGCCGGTGGCCTGCCGCACCGCATCGCGGATCGCCGACGCGGTCACGTCGGCGGCGAGCGCCGAGATGCCGAACGGCGCCGCGTCCACGGCCCCCGTCGCGAGGCAGTAGACGAGGTCGCCGTCCCACGCCGTGGCGCTGGGCTGGACAGCGCGGCCCACACCCGCGCTGGCGGCCCGGGCAACCAACCAGGCCTGCGTCTTCGTCAGCCTGGCGTCGGTCATCACGCACACGAGCGTCGTCGACTCCGGCGCGGTGGTCGTGACGGGCGACAGCACCCCCTCCTTGAGCAGATCGACGGTGCGGACGTATGAGCTGTCCCGCCATGCGCCGGCCAGCACCGATCCGTCCTCCGCGACGACCTCGCCTACCGCGTTCACCACCGCGAGCGCGCACACGCGAGCGCCGCCGATCCCATCGCCGGCCAGCCCGATGCCACTTTTCGTCGAGTTCGAGGGGCCGAGGACCTTCCCCACGGTCGCGCCGGTGCCGGCCCCGACGCTACCGGGTTTGACGTCGGGGTTTGCGGCCTCACACGCAGCCCGGCCGGCGGCCGCACCAGGTCGCGCCGCTGGGTCTCCCAGGAACAGGTCGTAGATGACCGCCCCCGCCACGAGGGGGACGATCCCAGCGGGCGTCTCGTACCCGATGCCGCGCTCCCGCAGCCACTCGACGACGCCGTCCGCGGCCGCTAGTCCGTACGCGCTGCCGCCCGCGAAGGCGATGGCCTGCACTCCCGGTGCGTTCGACGCGGGTGACAGCAGATCGCTCTCCCGCGTTCCGGGACCCCCGCCGCGCACCTCCCCGGCCGCGACCGTGCCGGCCGGCGCCAGCACCACGGTGCACCCCGTCATGCCCTCGCGGTCTGACCAGTGTCCGATCGTGATCCCGTCCGGCAGACCCACGGGGAGATCGTTGCACGGGTCAACGGCGATCTAGAGGCGGCTCGCGCTAGCGCATGTCGCTTTCGCGGAAAGCGGCAGCGAGCCGGGGGTCCAGCGGATCGCGCGAGAGTGGTGCTCCGATCGAAAACCAACACCCCCGACATCGCACAAACCTAAGCGTGCTAGATCGCGAACGCCCTCTTAGCAGTCGGTCCGGGACCCGCTGCCGATTGCCCCCGCACCTCGAATGTGTACTTCCCCGACTGCAGGTGCTTATAGGTCTTGGGCGACTTGCAAGCCGAGAACTTGGGCTTGCCACGCTTCTTGCCCTTCTTCTTTGGCTTCACGAGCGCGCACTGGAAGCCGCTTGCGCCGCCCGAGCCGAACGAGAAGCGCGCGCTGCTCTTCTTGTGGTTGATCTCGGCGCGCTTGATCGTCGGCTTGCGCGGCTTGATGGGGTGGACCTGGCTCGTTCTGGACGAGACACCAGCCGCGTTCGCGGCGCTGACCCGGCAGCTGTACTTGCCGCCCATCGCGGCGTGGTAGGAGCGGGGCCCGGTAGAGGAACGCGCCCAACAGGTCGCCAGCCCAGGCGCCGCGCGAGCACGACAGCAACGAGCCGACCCGAGCGCCACCGGCAACGGTCGGCGAGGCGAGCGTCAGCGGCGCCCTCAACAATGCCGTGAAGACGGGGCTGCTGCTCTCGGCGGGGAACAGGTCCATCGGCGTCCCGCTCCCGTTGAGGTTGCCGACGCGGATGATGCCGGACGTGTAATTGGTCCAGTAGATCTTGCCCGCGGTGGGGTCGATCGCCACGCCGGTTGGGCTGTCCTCGGTGGTCGGGAACAGGTCCGCGGGCGTCCCGCTCCCGTTGAGGTTGCCGACGCGGATCTTGCCGCTGACGTCGTTGGCCCAGTAGATCTTGCCCGCGGCCGGGTCGATCGCGACGCCCTCCGGGCCGCTCTCGCTGGTCGAGAACAGGTCTGTTGGCGTCCCGCCACCGTTTAGGTTGCCAACGCGTATCTTGCCGGCGCTGACGTCGTTGGCCCAGTAGATCTTGCCCGCCGCGGGGTCGATCGCGACGCCGAAGGGGACGTCCTCGGTGGTGGTCGGGAACAGGTCCATCGGCGTCCCGCTGCCGTTGAGGTTGCCGACGCGGATCTTGCCGCTGGCAACGGCGTTGGCCCAGTAGATCTTGCCCGCCCGCGGGTTGATCGCCACGCCGTATGGCGAGTGCTCGCTGGTCGAGAACAGGTCCATCGGCGTACCGCTGCCGTTGAGGTTGCCGACGCGGATCTTGCCGCCGCTGTTGCTCCAGTAAATGCTGTCGGCGGCAATCGCCGTGGCCGTGACGGAAGCGAGCGCCAGCCCAAGCGCGCAGGTCACGAGCCCAACCCCCGAGCCGAGGCGATAGCGAGCGGACATCTGCGGCCGACCCTAACCGGGATCTAGTAGGCGTGCAAGCCGGACCTGGGCGACGCCGGCGAAGGCGACGAAGCGGCTCGAGCGGCGTTCTCTGGACCTTCTTTCTTCGCGTATCGATTTGGTGGGGTTGGGGCACGTCGCGGCGCGATGGTGCTCTCACGAAAAGCGCTAGCGAGCCGGCTACCGCGCTGGGACCCGACTCGATCGAGAAACCGGACCTCGCAATACGCGGTGCTGAAGACCGATCACCTGGCGATCACCGGCATGGGCCGGGTCGCTGATCACTACCGCGCGCGCTCATGCCACGTCAAGACGCGGCTGCCGCGCGCGCTAGGCGAGACCCGCCGGTCAGCACCGTACGATGCCGGCCGGCGGGAACTCGAAGACGAGCGGTCGCCTAGAGCGCTTGTACGTTCGCCGCGTTGGGGCCCTTCGGCCCGGTCTCGGCGTCGTAGCTGACCTTCGCGCCCTCGTGGAGCGACTTGAAGCCGCTGCCGGCGATGCCGCTGTGGTGCACGAACAGGTCCTTGCCCTGATCGTCGGGCGTGATGAACCCGAAGCCCTTGTCGTCGTTGAACCACTTCACGGTTCCGGTTGCCATCTGTTTCCTCCCGGGAGGTTGTGTGCTGCGAAACGCGGGAGGTGCTAAGGCAACAACTACGAACGCTGGCACTGGTTAGCCGGGCTGAGGGCCCGGCACGATGAACACGAGTGTAGTTGGCGGACCTGGCTGCGTCAGCGCTTCCCCTTTGGTGGGGATCCGGCAACGAGCGGCTGGCTACCGGTCCGAGAAAGAGCGGCAGTCAGTCGAGGCTCTCCATGTCGCTCGGGCCACGTCGGTGATCGACGGGCGAGCCCCCCGACGAGCTTGAGGATCGCGTTGCTGCTTGCGCCGGTCAGCGCTCGGATGTACGTTGCGCGTGGTACCCCTGCCGATGCGCTCGAAGCTATCCTCGATCGCCCGTCGCGGCGGTGTCGCGCTCGTGGCGTGCGCGTTTGCGCTTGCGGCCGCGCCGATCTCGGCTGACGCGGCAGCGATCCACGTAACCAGCCTCGCCGACTCAGGCCCGGGAACGCTCCGCGACGCGATTGAGACCGCTTCGCCGGGCTCTACGATCATCGTCCCCGCGGGCACGATCAAGCTCACGACGGGCGAGCTCGACGTCAACAAGAAGCTCGAAATAGACGGCGCTGGCTCGGGTGCCACCACCGTCAGCGGCAACGACGCGAGCCAGGTGTTCTCGTTGGCTGGAGCCGCCGGTGTAAAGATCACGAAGTTAGCGATCGTCCACGGCCGTGTGGCCGCGCCAATGGCTGTCTTGCCCGCCGCGGGGATCGTGATCGACAGTACGAGCTCGCTCACGCTCGACTCGGTGCGGGTGGCCGACCACGTCGCCGACTCGAGCGGAGACGCGACCCACCTCGCCGGCATCGTCGAGGGCGGCGCAATCTTGAACAGGGGGACGCTTGTGATCGTGCGAAGCGCCGTCGACCACAACACCGCACGGTCCGACGGCACGGTCGGAGATCAACCGGGCGGCGTAGTCAGCGGCGCCGCGATCTCCAACTACGGAACCCTCTCGGTGACTGACTCGAGCATCAGCAAGAACACCGCCAGCGCGATCGGCCACGGCACGAAGGGCGGTGGGATCGTCTCCGGCGGAGTCCTCTATACGCAATCTGGAAGCGTTCTATTTAGAGCTGACGCGCTCAACGGCAACGTTGCCCGTGCGGATGGTGGCGCCACCGGCGCTGGCGGCACGGTGACCGGCGGCGTTGTCCAGAACAGTGGAGCAAACCTCACGCTGACGCGTACGAGCATCATCGGCAACACGGCCAGCGCGGTTGGCCATAGCTCGTCGCCAGGCGGTGTTGTGAACGCCGGCGGTGTCTACAACAACGGCGACGACCTCTCGATCACCGACGGCGTGATCGACGGCAACATCGTATTTGCCGCTGGGGGCGCGGCCGGTGGTGCAGGCGGCACCATCAAAGGCGGGGGCGTTTACCACACGGGGGACGCGCTCACGATCGCGCGTACGCGCGTCAGCCACAACACAACGAGTGCGACCGGCGGCACTGGCGCAAGCGGCGGCCACGTGAACGGCGCCGGCGTCTACGACTCGAGCGCGGCGCCCAACGTCACGAGCATCACGAGCTCGCGTGTGGTCGGTATCTCAACGAACGCCGACGCCGGAGCCAACGGCAACGCCCTCGCAGCGGCCGGAATCGGCATGTACCTCGATGGCTACCAGGTCACCGTGGTGGCGACCACCGTGGCTGGTAACCACGGCACCGCTCGTGGACAGGGGAGCGGCGCCGGCGGATCTGCGCCGGGCGGTGGGATCTACGCGGGCGTGCCCGCGACGATGACGAACGTCACAGTGAGCCGCAATGGTCTCGATGCTGCCGGTGGCACCAGCGGTACCGGGGGGATCGCCGAGGGTGGCGGCATCTACGCGAACGGCGCGATCACCCTCGTGAATTCGACGATCGCCGATAGCTCCGTGCGCGCGCCGGGGATGACACCGGGCACAGCCCGCGGCGGCAACCTAGCCCACGCCGTGGTCGTAACGCACGTCAAGAACGCGATCGTCAGCGGCGGTCAGGCGGACTCCGGCTACGAGAACTGCCGCGAGCCCTTCACCTCCGACGGCCACAACATCGACAGCCTGAACCAGTGCGGGTTCACGGCCCTGGGCGACGAGATCAACACGAACCCGCTGCTCATGCCGCTCGCGTTCAACGGCGGCCCGGTGCCGACCCGTGCGCTTCTTCCCGGCAGCCCGGCGATCAACAAGGGCGACAACGTCGGCTGCCCATCGACCGATGCGCGCGGCGCCCCGCGGCCGGCCTTTGGGATCTGTGACATCGGCGCCTTCGAGGTCCAGCCCGCACCCGTGATCACCGGCCTGAAGATCAAACCGAAGCGCTTCGAGGCGCAGAGGAAGGGCCCGACAACCTCCGCCAAGCACAAGCACAAGCCGCGCGGCACCACGGTCAGCTACAGCGACTCGCGCGCCGCGCTCACGACCTTCGCCGTGCTGAAGCCGAGGCCGGGCGTTTTCAAGGGAACGGTGTGCGTGCCTGCACCCAAGAAGAAGAAGCGCCACAAGCACGTCAAGCGCTGCGTTCTGTTCGCTCGGGTCGGGAGGTTCCTGCACCAAGATCTCGCGGGCGCCAACCACTTCCACTTCAGCGGCCGGATCAAACGCCACAAGCTGGCCCCGGGCCGCTACCTGCTCACGGCGTCGCCGAGCCTCTGGGCGGTCACGGGGAACCCCAAGGCGGCGGTCTTCAAGATCATTCCCTGAGTCCTAACGATTCGACTGAGAGGCCCCACTAAGGACCGAGGCTCCGTTCCGCTCCGGTGGGCGAGCGGCATGCAGAACCGGCCTGCCGGTTACGCAAAATGCGACACGGGGCAGAGCCCCGCTGATGCGGGGGCGCGGCGGCGACGTGGAGCGAGCCCAGAGTGCGCTCGCCTCGAGCCGAGGCGGAGCTGCGTTCAGATTTGCTCTTCGCCCCGCGGGGAGCCGGCGTTGCCATAGCCTGGTCGTGCTACGGCCAGCTTGTCGGCGACCGCTGCGCGCAGCTCGCGCTCGAGCTCGTCGAGACGTTCGTCGAGCGCGCCTGTGCGAATCGCGGCGGCGAGGTCGGCGTCGCTGGCGAATCCCATCCCCGCCAATCGCTCTCTGTGGCGCGCGGCGTGCTCTTCTCCGAGGCGGAGTTCTCGTTCGACGATCGCGAGCACGTTTGCGGCGACCTTGACGTGATACCGGAGGCGCCCCTCCAGCTGCGGCTCGACCTCGGAGATCAGGAAAGCGCGGACGGCGTCGAGCAGCGCCGACGGGTCCGGGGCGTCATGCGGCCCGCTCATCAGCGACCCCGTTTCTCGGACCGAAGTTCCTCCAGCACAGCCAGGGCGTCCCACTCCTGCTCGCAGGCGCGCCGGCCGATCGCCGCTAGCTCCACCGAGCGCGTCTCGCCGCTCAGGTGACGCGACGCCTGCACGAGGCAGAGCACGCCCCACCACACCGTGCCCGCCGCCTGCCACCACAGGAGCTCGTCGAGCGAGACATCGGCTCCGCCGGCCGCGCGGTAGGAATCGAGCAGCGCCTCGTAGGTGCCCACGCCGGCAACCGGCAGGTCGCCGCCGAAGCGCCATGCCGGCACGCAAAGGTAGCCGAGGTCCTCCAGCGGCTCGCCTAGGTGGACCAGCTCCCAGTCGAGCACCGCGGTGATTCCGTGTTCGGCGATCAGTAGGTTGCCGAGTCGGAAGTCGCCGTGGACGATCGTGGTGGGTTTCGCGTCGGGACGCGCCAGCTCGAGGCGGCGAAGAACGAGCTCGAACGCCGGGTGTGCCGCCTGGAGGTGATCCAGCACCTCGCGGCAGCGCTCGATCGGGTCCTTGACGGTCAGTCCAGGTACGGCATCGACGGGGATCGCGTGCAAGCGGGCGAGCAGGGCTCCGCAGGCGTTCGCCAGGTCGTCCCGCGCACCGGCGAAACGCTCCTCGCGCAAGACCCTCCGCGGCAGGGCCTCGCCTGGGACGTGTTCGAGCAGCAGCGCCGGCGTTTGCAGTGGGCCGCCGTCCTCGAACGAGGCCGCCACGCGCGGGACCGGTACGCCGGCGTCGGCAGCGGCGCGAAGCACGGCCGCCTCCAACTCGACGCCGGAATGCACGCCGTCGTCGCGTGGGTGACGCTGAAGTATGAGCCGATCGCCATCGCCGGTGACTAATGACCAGCTTTCTCGATGAGCACCGGCGGATAGTCGCGTGAGGTCGGTGACGGTGTCACCGAGCGCGTTGCCCAGCGTCTCAGCGAGCGTCACCGCTGCGACCGTCCCGGCGCACGGTGGCCGAACCCGAACAGGCTGCGCGCGATATTGCGGATCTGCATCTCCTCCGACCCCTCGGTTATCCGGTAGCGGCGATGGTGCCGGTAGATGTGCTCGAAGGGCAGTGCACGCGTGTAGCCGATCCCACCGTGTACCTGGATCGCACGGTCGGCGGCGTCGCACGCAAGGCGGTTAGCACGGAAGTTGCACATCGACACGCGGTCGCTGACCGCCGGTCCGCCGTGGTCGTCCATCTGCGACGCCGTATCGCGGATCAACTCGCGGAGCAGCGCGCAATCGGTGTGCAATTCGACAAGCGGGAACTGGATCGCCTGGTTGACCGCCAGAGGCCTGCCGAAGACGGTCCGCTCACGTGCGTACTTCACGCTTCGATCGACGCAGAACTGCGCCGCGCCGAGGCTCGAAGCCGCCTGGCGGATCCGGTTCTCGTGCACGAACAACATCGCCGCGGCGAGTCCCTCGCCCTCACCACCAATGATCGATGAGTTTGGGACATGCACGTCACGGAGCACGACCTCGGAATGGTCGGAGGGCATGTTGAAGGTCCAGTGGTGGTAGGGGACCTCGAAGCCGGGCGCGTCGGTCCGCACGAGGAACGCGGTGATGCCCTTCGCGTCGCCGGGCTTCCCGGACGTGCGCGCGAACACGATGTCGTATTGCGCGATGTGCATCCCCGTGTTGAAGCGCTTGGCGCCGTTCAGCACCCAGTCGTCACCCTTCCGGACCGCTCGTGTCTCCAGCCAGGTTGCATCGCTGCCGTGTCCGGGCTCGGTTAGGCCGAACGCGCACACGATCTCGTGACGCAGCAGCGGCTCTACCAACTTGCGCTGCTCTGGCGAGCCGAGCGCGTGGAGGACGAGCACGATCGGGAAGTTGCCGACGCACGAGCTCTCAGTCTGAAGGTCGCTGTGGAGTCCGGGCGGCCGGTTGGCCAAGTGCTCCCTGATGACGCCCATCTCGAGGTTCGTGCCGTCGGATCCTCCGAGCGCCGCTGGCAGCCCGTGCCGGTACAGCCCGGCTTTGTCGGCGCGGCGCATCATCTCGACCAGCAGCTCCTCCCACTCGCGAGACGGTGCGCCGCCCCGCTCCAGGTCCGTGCGAGCGAACTCACGACGGTGATCGAAGAACTGCGGGTGATCTTTCTCGAGTGGCGCGAGTTCGCGCTCGATGAACGCGTCGATCTTCGCCAACAGGGACGGGAGATCACGCTGCTGCGCCACCGCCGGGACCGTACCGCGTCATTGAGTACCTTCCGCCGGTGATCATCGAGCGCCTGAAGCTTGATCCGGCGGAGCTCGCGGCGCGGACCGGATGGGAGCTGAAGCCGGAGGGGGCGTGCAAGGGCGATCGCTGCGTCCCGTTCCCCGGCGGCGCGTCGCAGGGCCTCGTCGACGCTCATGTGGTGGCCGAGCGGCTGGGCATGGCGCTCGTCGCGGACGAGCGTCACGGGCTGTGGGCGCTCGGGCCGGACGCCGGCGGACGCGCACTCGCCTCCGCGCAGATGCCCGAGCTAGAGCTTCCGGATCGTCACGGCCGTCCGTTCTCGCTGCGCTCGCTGAGTGGGACCCGGGTGGTGATGGTCGCGTGGGCATCGTGGTGAGGCTGTCGCTTCGACCTGCCCGTGTGGCAGGAGCTTCGAGTAGAGCTGAGGCCGCAGGGCGTCGAGGTCGTCACCGTGGCGCTCGACGTCGGCGGCGCCGAAGCGGCGGGCCCCTGGATCGATCGGGCGAAGCCCGAGCATCCATCGCTGATCGACGCCGCCCACCGGCTCGATGAGTTGCTCGGGATCGTGAACGTGCCGATGGCAGTCTGGATCGACGAGGAGGGCATGCTCGTCCGGCCACCGGAGGTGGCGCATCCCGGCCGCGTCGGGATGCGAATGCCCGGTGACGGCGACCTGCCGTCCGACCTCCCGCCGCTTGTGCGTGAGACGCTTGCCGAGGCGAGCAGGATCAGGGTGCGGCCGGGGCGCTACGGCGCGGCGCTGCGCGACTGGGCGACGAACGGCGCGGCGAGTCGCTTCGCGCTCGCCGCTCACGAGGTGATCGAGCGATCTCGTCCCCGGACGCCGGAGGTGTCCGAGGCGACGGCGCACTTCGAGCTCGGCCAGCACTTGTTCAGAGCTGGTCACCCCGACGACGCGCGGCCGCATTTCCGTGCCGCCCACCGGCTCGACCCGTCCAACTGGACCTACAAACGGCAGGCGTGGTCGATCGAGGACCCGCTCCAGGGACCGAGCGAGCACTACGACTCCGACTGGCTGACCGACGTGCGCGCAATCGGCGCGGAGAACTACTACCCGCTGCCGGACATCTAGCCTGCCGGGGAAGCGCGGACCTACGGAGAGGGAGCAACCTAAGGCGCCCCTTGGCCCCGATGTCTAATGAATGTGCGGCGATTTTGGACAGGCGGCCAATGTGCGCTGGCGCGGGGGACGCGAGCATCGCCGCATCTCTGAGCGTCAAGGCGGACGCGATGACTGACCGATGAGCGCCAACCTGATCATCTCCTATGACGGAACCGCGAACGACGACGACGCCCTTGCTCTGGGCAAGATGCTGAAGGGTGCCGGCTTCACGCTGGCGCTTGCGTATGTGCGCCATGCCCACGAATTCGATCCACGCCGAGAGGAGCTCGCTCGGCATGACGCTGAGGAGCGCCTCGACCGCGGTGCAGACCTGTTGGACGACCCGGAGGTTGCCCGCCACGTGGTCATCGGTGCCTCTACCGGAGCCGCCTTGGTCGAGCTGGCAGAACGCGAGGGAGCCTCGCTGGTCGTGTTCGGCTCGGACTACCGAACAGCACCCGATCGCGTCGAGCCCGGCACCTCCGCCCAGTATCTCCTCGACGGTGGTCCGGTGGCAGTTGCAATCGCTCCGGCCGGCCTGCGGGCAGGTCTCGATGACGCGATCACGTCGATCGCCGTGCCGGTGGCGGGCCCCAGGAACGAGGACGCCCGAGAGACCGCCGCCGCCCTTGCCGCGAAAGTCGGCGCAACGCTCGCGGAGTCGGGCGCGGAATCGGTGGACCTGATCGTTGTCGGCTCCCAACCCGAGGCAACGACCGGTCACGTCGTGATCGGGGGAGATGTGCGCTCGGAGCTGAACAGGGCCCGCGGCTCGGTGCTGGTCGTGCCGGCGGGCGCGCCGCTGCTGCCCTAGCCTCAGCTCAGCCTCAGCCCGACTTGGCGAGGAACGCGTCGACTGCGCGGCGATGCTCGGGGCTGCGCCAGCACTCGCGGATGAGCTCGTGTTCGCGCTCCTGTACCAGACGCAGGTCGGCCTCGACCGCGTTCTGGGTCAGAAGGGCCTTGATCATCTGGAGTTGGGGACGCGGATTGGCGGCGATCTCCCCGGCCAGCTGCAGGGCGGTGTCGAGCAGCTCGTCCGGCGAGGTGAGCCGATCGGCCAGCCCGATCCGGTAGGCCTCGGCGCCGTCGTAGAGGCGGCCGGTGAGGCACATCTCGGCGGCGCGGCCGGTGCCGACGCGCTGCGGGAGGAGCCGCGTGCTGGCCAACTCGGGCACCAGCCCGACCTTGATGAACAGCATCCCGAACTTCGCGCGCTCTGACGCGACGATCACGTCGAAGGGCAGGATCATCGTCATCCCGATCCCGACCGCCGCGCCGTTGACCGCCGCGATCAAGGGCTTCGACTCGCGGATCAGCGCGACCCAGTCGACGTCCGGGGGCATCCCGCCTGAGTCTTCGCTCTCGCCTCCCGGATCGGTCCCGTCGAGGCGCGTCTTGAACGTGTCCCGCATGTCCGCGCCGGCGCAGAAGCCGCGCCCCGCGCCGGTCATCAAGATGGCGCCGACGTCGTCATCGTCGTTGGCGGTTCGGATTGCATCGGCTTGCTCGGATGCCATGACCGGCGTCCAGGCATTGAGGCGGTCGGGACGGTTGAGGGTGATCAGCCCTACCGCGTCGCGGCGCTCGTATGTGATGGTCTCGTAGCTCACCGCGTCATCCTCCCGCCGTGAGGCGGCGCGGTCAAGCCGTCGCGTCTCGAGGGGCGCGTGTCACGATGGGCCGATGCCGCAGCGGCGCAAAAGCGGGACCGGAACGAAGCGGCGCCGCGACGCGACGCGCAAGGCGGTCGCGCAGACCAGCCGGATCTCGGACGCCCGCGAGGCCGCCCGCACGCTCGACTCCAAGCGCGAGGCGCGGCCGAGGGCGCCCGGCGACCGCGACCCGTTCACTGGCGAGCTGCGACGCCGCGGCGTCCTGCCGATGCTCGTCCTGCACTTCATGAGCGACGGCCCCTCGTACGGGAACGCCCTCATGGAGCAGATCTCCGCCGTGACGGCCGGCGTCCTCCAGGTAAACCCGAACACGATGTACCCCCTGCTGCGGCAGCTCGAGGAGCAGGGGCTCGTGCACGGGGAGTGGGAGCACCCGGAGCGCCGCAGCCGGCGGTACTACTCCCTTACAAACGCCGGGCGGCGCGAGTACCGGCGCCTCGTGAAGGAGGTCCGCCCGCTGCTCGAGTCGATTGGGCGGTCGATCGAGGAGATCGTCCGCGAGGTCTACGGCAAATAGTCGGGTATGGCCACCGCGCACGAGCTGACCGACGTCCCCCTCGCCCCCGAGGCGGCCTTCGGGCTCTGGACCGACCTGCGGCGCTGGCCGTCGTTCATCGACGGGTTCGGCCACGTCGACCGCGTCGACGAAGCATGGCCGGGGGAGGGCTCGAAGGTCGTCTGGCGCTCGAGGCCGGGCGGGCGCGGCGCGGTCACGGAGCGAGTGCTCACGTCACAGAGCGGGGTGGAGCTCTCCACCCACGTGCTCGAGGAACGCCTCACCGGCACGCAGACCGTGCGCTTCGCGCCCACCGAGGACGGCAGCCGCGTCGAGCTCATCCTCGACTACAGCCTGACCCGCAGCGGGCCCTTCTCCGGCATCACCGACCTGCTGTTCATCCGCCGCGCGGAACGCGACTCGCTACGCCGAACGCTGCGCCGGTTCGCGACGGAGGCGGCTGAGGAAGCGGCCTTGGGCTAGCCTTCCCGGGCCGCCGACCAGGGAGCTCAAAGCATGCACGTATTCAAAGCCGCCGTCGTGGGCGCCGGCACGATGGGAGGGGAGATCGCGCAGGTGATCGCCGCCGCCGGCGTCCCCGTCGTGCTGAAGGACGTTGAGCAGAAGTTCGTCGACCAGGGGCTGGAGAAGGCCCGCGAGGTGAGCCGGAACCAGCTCGGCGGGCTCGTCAAGAAGGAGAAGATCAGCCAGGAGCAGGCCGACTCGCAGCTCGAGGAGATCCTCGGGCGGATCGACGGGGCCACCGATTACGACGCGTTTGGCGACGTGGACTTCGTGATCGAGGCGGTCCCCGAGCGGATGGAGATCAAGCACTCAGTGTTCGGCGAGCTGGACGTCGTCACGCCGGGGCACGCGATCCTCGCCTCGAACACCTCGTCGCTCTCGATCACCGAGATGGGCGAGGCCACCAGCAGGCCCGACAAGGTCGTCGGCTTCCACTTCTTCTATCCGGCGTCGATGATGCGCCTGATCGAGGTTGTCGAGGGCGACGAGACCTCCGAGGACACGATGCAGTCCGCGGCCAACTTCGCCCAGGCGATCCGCAAGCAGCCCATCCGCTGCGGCGAGGCGCCCGGATTCGTCGTCAACCGGATCCTCAATTCCTGGGTCTCGGAGGTATGGCGGGTGCAGGACGAGGAGGGGATCGACCCCAAGGACATCGACAAGGTCATTCAGGAGTCGAAGGCGTCCCCCATGGGGCCCTTCTTCCTCGCCGACATGCTGGGTCTCGACACCGTGCTCCACGTGGCCGAGCACCTCCGCGACAGCTACGGCGAGCGGTTCTTCGTGTCACCGGCGATGAAGGAGCTGGTTGAAGCCGGCAATCTCGGGCAGAAGACAGGGAAGGGGTTCTATGAGCACGGCTAGCACCACATCGCCTGCGCTCGACACGCTGGTCGAGCGCTCCGGCCTCAAGACCCTCGTCGAGGCCTGCCTCGTGCTCGAGGAGGGGATCGCCGGGATCAAGGACATCGACATCGGGATGATGGCCGGCGCCGGCAGGGTGCCGGGGCCGTTCGCGCGCGCCGACGAGCAGGGCCTCGACGAGATCCTCACCGCCCTCGAGCGCGCCGAGGCGGAGTGGGGCGAGAGCTTCGAGCCGCCGCGCATCCTTCGCCGGCTGGTGGCGCAGGGGCGGCTCGGCAAGAAGACCGGGCAGGGCTTCTTCCCCTATCCGCAGCCCGACGATGGCCAGTCGCGCGAGACGATCCAGCTCGAGACCCGCGGGGAGGTCGCGATCATCTGGCTCAACCGCCCGCCGGCGAACCCGCTCTCGCCGCAGGTGATCCGCGAGCTTGCGGAGCTCTGGCGCGAGCTCGACGGCAAGGCGCGCGCCGTGGTGATCGCATCCTCGAACCCGTTCACCTTCTCTGCGGGCGCCGACATCAAGGAGTTCACGAAGATGGAGCCCTCCAAGGAGGGCGCAGGGCTGATCGAGGCCGGCCACGGCTTGATGACCGGGATGGAAAGGTCGTCGACGGTCACGATCGCCGCGGTCAACTCGCTGGCGTTCGGCGGTGGGTGCGAGCTGGCGATGGCGTGCGACTTCCGCATCGCCGCCGAGTCCGCGACGTTCGGCCAGCCGGAGATCAACCTCGGGATCATCCCGGGCTTCGGCGGAACGCAGCGGCTGCCGCGCCTCGTCGGCGAGGGCAAGGCCCTCGAGATGAACCTGACGGGCGACCCGATCTCGGCCTACGAGGCCGAGCGCCTCGGGCTCGCGAACGAGGTGGTGCCCGACCACGAGCTGTTCGACACGGCGCTTGCCTGGGCCAGGTACATGGCCGAGCAGGCGCCGATCGCGATCGAGCAGATCAAGAGCGTCTCGGCGATGGGCGAGCTCGGGGAGGGCCTCGAGGCCGAGGCGCGCGGCTTCGCGAAGGCGTTCACGTCCGAGGACGCCAAGGAGGGGATTTCCGCGTTCCTCGGCAAGCGCCGGCCGCGCTTCCAGGGCAAGTGACCTCCCAGGTCGTCACCGCCGGAGCGGCGCGCGTCGCGGATCTCCTGCGCTCGGCCGAGCGCGCGGTCGTCCTGACCGGCGCCGGGGTCTCGGTGCCGTCCGGCATCCCGGACTTCCGGACCCCGGGAAAGGGCATCTGGGAGAAGGTCGACCCGATGGAGGTCGCCCACATCGACGCGTTCCGGAGCGACCCCGACCGCTTCTGGGGGTTCTACTCGCAGCGGTTCGCCTCGCTCGTCGACAAGCGTCCCAACCCCGCGCACGAGGCGATCGCGGAGCTGGAGCGCCGCGGTCTGGTGCGGGGCGTGATCACCCAGAACATCGACCGCCTTCACCGGCTCGCGGGCAGCGAGCGCGTGATCGAGGTCCACGGCTCGATCGACTGGTGCGTGTGCCCCGAGTGCGGCGGGCGGTTCGAGCTCGAGCGGGTTCTCGAGATGGTCGAGGGCGGCCCGCCGACGCCCGAGTGTCCGGCCTGCATCACGCCGCTGAAGCCGGACGTCGTGCTGTTCGGGGAGCTCCTTCCGGAGGCCGCGATGGCCGAGGCTCACGCCCTCGCGCAGGAGGCCGACGTGATGCTGTGCGTCGGCTCCTCGCTCGAGGTCTACCCCGTGGCGTCGCTGCCGGGGGTCACGCTCGCGTCCGGCGGCCGCGTCGCGCTCGTCACGCAGGGCAGGACGCCGTACGACGCCGAGGCCGAGGTGAAGCTCGACGGTGACGTCGCCGCCGAGCTCCAGGCCGTGCTCTCGGCGCTGGACGCCGGGTAGCAGCTTCGTCCCCCGGTGCCACGCATACCGACCGGGCTGTTCGCGGTCCGCCTGACGGCGATCGTCGTGGCCGGCGTCGGCCTGCGCGTCCTTCACGCCCTGATAGTCGCGCCGCACACCGGCGGGTTCAACGACGCGTTCTGGTTCAGCACGGTCGGCTCGGACATCGCCCAGGGCCACGGCTTTGTCGAGCCCGTCGGCTCCGTGTTCGCACCCGGCTTTCACCGCGCGGCCACCGCGCTGCACCCGCCGCTTTATCCACTCTGGCTGGCCGGGCTCTTCAAGCTCGGCGTTTCCACCGATCTCGCCCAGCGCGCGCTCGGCGCGTTGTTCGGAGCCGCAACGATCTGCCTGGTCGGCCTCCTCGGGCGCCGGATCGGCGGCGATCGACTCGGGCTCCTCGCGGCGGGGCTCGCGGCGGTCCACCCGGTGCTGATCGCCGCGGATGGGACATTGCTCAGCGAGGGGCTCTACGGGACGCTGTGCGCACTCGTGCTGCTCGTGGCGTGGAGGTTCGGCGAGCGACCCTCGTTCGGCCGGGCGGCGTTGCTTGGAGCCGCCGTAGCCCTGGCGGCGCTGACCCGGTCGGAGGGATTGCTCCTCCTTCTCGTGCTCGTCGTCCCGCTCGTATGGGGTGCACGGCCGGCGCCCCGCTGGCGCCTGTTCGCGGTGTCCATCGCGTGCACGGCGGTCGTGCTCTCCCCATGGGTCATCCGGAACTGGAGCGTCTACGGGCGGCCGCTCCTGTCCACGAACGACGGCACGGTGGTCGCTGGCGCGAACTGCCACCGCGCCTACCACGGCCGCGACCTCGGCTACTGGGTGCTGGCGTGCGAGGGCCGCGCCCACGGCAACGAGGCGCAGGGCGAGGATCAGCGGGTGAGCCGCGGCCTTCGCTACGCACGCGACCACGCCGGGCGGCTCCCGGTGGTGATGGCGGTTCGGGTGATGCGCGCCTGGACGCTCTACCAGCCCTTCAGGGGGGACGAGGAGCAGGGCCGGAGCGCGACCGTGGAGAGGGTCGGGATCGTGCTCGACTACGTGCTCGCGCTGCTGTCGGTGGCGCGCGCGCTCGCGCTGCGGCGGATGGGGAGGCCGCTGCGCGTGCTGCTCGCGCCGATCTGGCTCGTCACGCTGGCCGCCCTGCTCGGCTACGGATTCGTGCGGCTGAGGGAGCCGGCGGAGCTGTCGCTGGTCGTGCTCGGCGCGGTGGGTGCGCTCGCGCTCCTCGACCGGTGGCGGGGACGGTCGGCCGTTACCGACTGGTAGATGACTCGGCGTCAGGGCCCGCGCCGCCGAGCCGGCGCAGGCCCTTGACACCTGGGAACTCGAGGGTCAGTCGAACTGAACGGCCAGCGAGATGTGCCTGGAGTCCGTCCCGCCCAGCTCGAATCCGTTGATCCACGCGCGCCCGCCGGCACGCCGCCTCGTCTTGCGGTCGCGGCTTGCCGCCCGCAGGTCGCGCCGAGCTTCCACGGCGCGGTGGATCCGCCTGCCGCGCTGCTGGTGCTCGCTCATGAGTGTGATGGAGGACGTATGCATGTCATCCATGTTCGGCTCCCTTTCGCCCGGCTCCTAGGGCCCGCTGTCCAAGATTTCGACGCGCCCGTTCGACCGCTGGTCCTGTACTCGTCGCATGTCCGACCCGGGACGCTAGGGGCAGCTTCTGCGCAGCTCGTAAACGGTCGGTTAAGCCGAGTGAACGATTTCGTTAAAAGGCTCAGCCGCGGTGGAGGCGATGACGCCGCAGCGCGGTCTCGATCCGCTCGACCACCTCGGCCACGGCCTCCTGCAGCTCCACCGCGGGCTCGGCTCCGAGCGCCTCGTTCGCCGCGCGCCCGACCGCGTCGCGGCTCTCCTCGAGCGCGCGCAGGTCGTCGGCGAGGCGTTCGCTCGGGGAACGGTCGAGCTCGGCGAGGGCGGCTTCAAGGGCTATCCGCGCCTGAAGAGCCGCCTCGCGCGGGCGGCCCGCGTCGAGGTCGCTCTGCGCGCGCAGCACGAGCTCCTCGCACACGAGCGCCTCCTCGCGCCGCCCCAGCAGCGCCGCCAGCCGCTCGTCGGGTGCGAGCGCGTCCGCCCGGCGGCGAACCCGCGAGCGCGGGGAGGGTGGCGGAAGCTCCGCCGCCGAGTCGAAGCGCCCGTCCGCCACCTGGTCGCCGGTGCCCTGCCCGACGCGGACCACCGTCGCACCCGCGGGGACGACGTCGCGTACGTAGGCGTCGGCCGCCGCGGCCCTGTGCGCGCGCAGCAGGGAATTCAGCTCGCGCGTTCCCGCGCTCACCTCCTCCTCTAGCGCCGGCCGGTCGCGCCGCAGCCCCTCCAGCCACTCCTCCGCCTCGTCGCGGGACTGGAAGGGATCGGCCCGGATCACGGTCACCCGCACCGAAGGCACGAGCTCGGGCTCGCCGCTCTCACCCGCCCGCGGCGCCCTTCGCTTTCCCCGCCGCGTGCGCGGCCGGGCGCCCACGGTGTCGAGCACCACGATCCGCTCGGGCTCGCCGCTGTCCTCGGCCCGCGTCACGTAGCGGCCGTCGGCAGGCCCCAGCGGATACGCGAACTCGAACTGGACGAAGGGGAAGCGCTGAGAGCCGGCGGCCAGGGCCTGGATGCCTAGATAGCTAGTGCTTCTTGCCGGCGGGGATCGCGAACTTCGACGGGCTCGTCGGCACGGTCGGGTTCGACAGCTTGCGCAGGCGGCTGATCAGGTCGTTCCACTGGCCCGGCTTCAGCACCGCGGCCGCCGCCTCTCCGAGCTTCTTGTTGTTGCCGAACAGCGGCCGGTACCCGATGTGCACGTGGTTTGCGTGGTCGGGCAGCGACAGCGTGTTTCCGCCGAAGTTGAACAGCGAGATGATCTGGTGCGGCCGCATGTAGCCCTGGAGCGTCATCAGGCGCTTGACCACCTGCTCGACGATCCCGCCCTTGTCCTGGTGGCCGAGGACCGGGGTGTCGTTGATCTTCGAGACGTCGACCGCGTTGCCGGAGGAGTGCTCGGAGACGTTGCCCGAATTGGTCATCTCGCTGTGGCCGGACTTGAGCGCGCTGATCGTCGGCCGGAACCCCGAGTCGGCCAGGAACTCGATCACGGCGAGCACCCGGCGGTCGATCTGGTGCGTCTTGATGTCGTTCTGGCCGCCGGAATAGATGATCACGCGCGAATCACCCAGGACGCGCTTCTCGAGCATCGACTTCGACAGCAGGAGGATCTGGCCGATCGACAGGTTCGCGGTGAGCGCGTTCTTGCCGTGCGGTCCGTAGATGTTCGTCGACTCGAGGAGCTTCCAGCCGTCGAGGATCGGCTTCGGGTCGATGCTCGGCGCGCCCTTGCCGGCGGGCCGCAGCTGGAAGTTCACGTGCGGCGCCTTCGCCGGATCCGGCTTGCCGATCCGGCCGAGGAGCGTGCCGGCCACCACCAGCGAGCCGGGCTTGAGCGGCTTCAGGACCGCGTTCTTATCGTTCAGCCCGAGCACGCTGGCGAACAGCGCGTCGTAGTGGCTGAGGCCCCGGATCGACGCCGTCTCGTTGTAGAGCTGGCCGAGCGAGCCCGCCCCGCGCGCGTTCGGGCGATCCGGGTGGGCGAAGATGCGCGGCCGGTAGGCGACCGTCGGGTGCGGGGCGGCGCTGTTCGACGAGGTGGTCGTGGTGTCGGTCGGCTGCGTGTTCGAGTTCTGGCTACCGGGCAGCTGGCGGCCCGCCGTGGCCTGGCCCTTCGGCGCCTTTTCGCCGTGCGCGGACACGACCTTGTCGCCGAAGCCGCTGGCCGCGCCCTTCGGCACCGGGTAGACCTTCGAGACCTCGCCCAGCCCGTTGTAGCGGTACTGGTTGCCGAAGACGTCCTGCAGGATCAGGTACTGGCCGTGGGTCTTGTCGTTGCCGATCTGCTTGACCTGCCCGTCGTTCACGGCCACGACCGGTGCGCCCTGGGAGGAGAAGATGTTCACGGAGTTGCGATCGCCGCGGTCGGAGACGAGCGTGGAGGCCGGCTGGCCCTTCTTCGCCTGGTGGCCGGCGATCTGGCGCTCGATGAAGTCGTCCGCGTAGCGCGCGTGCGCGGCCACCGGGAAGCGTCCCTCGGTGAGGCCCGACAGCGAGTCGATCAGCGGGCCGGGGACGCCGGAGAGGAGCTTCGCGCGCATCATCACCGAGTCGACGTACCAGTTGGCGTGGTTGTAGGCGAAGATCGCCTTGCGGATGTTCTTGCTGCCGCCGGCGGCCTTCAGGTAGCGCGCGGCGGCGAAGATCGCGTCGACCGGGTTGTAGGGGTCCTTCTTGCGGTCGCCGTTGGCGTCGACGCCCCAGGTCTTCCAGGTCGAGGGCAGGAACTGCATCCAGCCCACGGCGCCCGCGGTCGACACCGAGAGGTTGCGCCCGTAGTCGCTCTCGATCTCGTTGATGGCCGCGAGGACCTGCCACCGGATGTCGTACTGGTTGCCGGCCGCCTGATAGATCGGCAGGAGGAAGAGCGGCACCTGGAACTGCCGGATCACGAAGTTCGGGATCGTCGTCGAGTTGTTCGGCGACGGGAGGGCGTTGACGAAGGTGGGGTTGTGGATGTTCGGCGAGCCGTCCTTGTTGCGGAGCGGCGGCGGCGCGAACTGGTTGTTCCGCACCGCCCTGTTCTGTTGGGCGTTCTGCCTGGCATGATCCTGAGGTTGAGGTTGCGGGCTCGGGAAGCTCGGACCGTGGGACTGGCCCTGCGGGCTGCCGCCTGAAGAGCTCGGCCCGTTGCCGTTGGACGCGGCCTGGCCGCTGCCGCCGTTCGAGGGGTTCGACGATCCGGACCCGCCGCCGCCGCCGTTGTTCCCCCCGCCGGAGGAGTGCGGCTTGATCTCGGCGAGGGGCTTCCCAGGCAGGCCGATCTGGCTCGGCGGCGTGCTCGGGGACGTGTCGACCGTGACGTTGATCACCTGCCCGGTCGGGAGGCGCACGACGAAGGTGCGCTGCTGAGCCGAGGCGCCGACGCTGAACATCGCAACGGCGGCGATCGCAAGAAGACCCGCAGCGAGCGTAACCGCCGCGAGCCTGCCTCTCTTCCTCGGCTTGGTTACTCCTCCCAACAAGCCTCCCACCGCGGCCGCGCGATGCGGCGGCACGCTATCAAAAGGTGCGCCGGGGAGATGCACGCTAGTTCCCGGCTTTTTCAGCCGTGACCGGCACCCGGTCCGGGCGCTTCGCCGGCTGGTCCCGGCCGGCTGAAAACGGCATCCCAAAGACGTTCATGAGTGGTTCCCGACCCTCGCTCCCCGGCAGAAATCGTTCTACCCCGCGCGCGTACTCGATAGGCGGCGCTTCACGAACGCCTAACCGTCCTTAACCGGGCCGATCGGATGACCGTAACGCTCGAGTTGAGGTTGAGCCAGGCCGCTGGTGGGACCGGCGGAGGCGCGGACCGAGCGTCGCCGAGACCGGGCGGATCGACGGGTGCCCCCGCCGCGAGGGTTGAGGTACGCTGGCGGCCGTGACCGCCGAGGGACCCGACGAGGGGATCAGGGACGAGGGCATCCGCGAGCGGCTCTCCCGCCAGGGCGAGGAGGCGCTCGGGAAGCTGGCCGATGAGCTGGTCGGCAACCCCGTGATCAACGCCGCGGTGAGCCGGGCCTTCGAGGCGCGCGAGAAGGCCGTTCAGGCGCAGGAGGCCGCGATGGGGGCGCTCGGTATTCCGTCGGCCGCCGACATCGAGCGCCTTACGCGCCGGGTCCGCTCCGTATCGCAGCGGCTCGAGGGCATCGAGGACGCCGTCGACCGCCTCGACGAGCGCCTCGAGGGCATCCAGACCGCGGTCGAGAAGCTGGACGGGCGGATGGCCGGCACGGGCGAGCCGTCCGAGGGCGACCCGGGCGCGATCGCCGCGCGCCTCGACGAGATGGCGCGCGACCTCGCGTCGCTCCGCGCGGCGCTGGCTCCGGGCGGCGAGCCACCGCCCCGCGCCCAAGAGCGGCTGACCGTCACCGAGTCCTAGCCCGCTGTCAGGTCGTCGTCGGCGAGGGCGCGGAGCGCGACCTCGCCGAGCCTCACGCCACCCTGCTCCAGCTCCTCCTGCGCGAGCCGGGTACGGTCGCCGTCCGCCACCTGGTCCGACACGAGCAGCAGGCAGCCCGCGCGCACGCCGCGCCGGGCCGCCACCGCGAGCACCGCCGCGGCCTCCATCTCCACAGCGACCGCGCCTGCCGCGCGCCACTCCTCCTCCAGGCCGCCCCGGTGGTCGTAGAAGAGGTCGGTGGAGGCGACCACCGCCGGGGACCGGCCGGCGGCCGCGGCCAGTGCCGCGGTGAGCCCCGGGTCGGCGCCAACCCGGCCGTCCACCCCCAGGGCGCGGCTCGTCCCGTCGGCGGCGAGCGCCGCCTCGACGACGACGAGCTCTCCGAGGGCGAGCTCGGGATCGATCGCACCGCAGGTTCCGGTTCGGACGAGCGTCCGAGCCCCGAGGTCGATCAGCTCCTCGGCCACGATCGCCGCGCTCGGCCCGCCCATCCCGGTCGCCTGCACGGTGACCGCCCTCCCGCCGCCGGTCCGCCCGGTGTAGCCCCAGAGCCCCCGCCGCGTGTTGAACATCCGCGGCTCGATGAGATGCGCCTGGGCGATCGCCAGGGCGCGCTGCGGGTCGCCCGGCAGCAGGACGCGCTCCGCGAGCTCCGCAGCGGGGCTGAGGTGGATGGGCGGCTCGGCGGACGCGGGGATCGCGCGCACGATATGGAACACTCAGGCTTCGTTCATGGCCGATCGCAAGCCAACCCCGCCGCGCCTGCCCGACGCCGTCCGCGAGGCGGTCGAGCGCACCCTCGAGGCCACGCGCGAGTCGGCGCAGACCACGAGGTCGCGCGCGCAGGAGGCGGTGGACGAGCTCGTGCGGAGCGCCGAGGCCGGCGCCGGCGCGGTCCGGGAGCGCGTGAAGGAGGCGTTCGACGAGCGCCGGCCGGTGACGACCGACGACCTTCGCGAGCTTCGCGCCGAGCTCCGGTCGATCGACCGTCGCCTGAAGGCGATCGAGGAGCGCCTCCCGGCGTCGCGGTCGGGCCGGACCGGCACCTCCGCGCGGGGTGGCCGGAAGCCGCGCGCGAAGAAGTGACGTGCCCGGCCGGCGCATACTCATCACCGGGATAGCGAGCTACCTCGGCACGGAGCTCGCGCGGATCCTGGAGGCCGATCCCGATGTCGACCTGGTCGTCGGGCTCGACACGCGCGAGCCGCGCGCCCGGCTCGACCGGACAGAGCGGATCGACGCCGACATCCGCGACCCGGAGATCGCGAGGCTCATCCCTCCCACGGGCGTCGACACGATCGTGCACAACCAGATCGTTCGCCGTCCCGGACCGGGGATGTCGACGCGGCGTGCGCACGACGTCAACGTGATCGGCTCGCTGGAGCTCCTCGCGGCGTGCGAGCGGACCACCACGCTGCGCACGATCGTGGTCCGCGGCTCGGCGGGGATCTACGGGGCCGAGCCGGCCGCGCCGCAGTTCGTCACCGAGGAGATGACGCAGCTCTACCCGCTCCGCACGCGCTTCCAGCGCGACGTGGCCGAGATCGAGAACCTCTTCGGCACATTCGCGCGCCGTCATCCGGCGGTCGCCTGCACGATGCTCCGATACCAGCACTCGATCGGCCCGACCGTCAACACGGAGCTGACGCAGTATCTCTCGCTCCCCGTCGTCCCGACGTACTTCGGCTTCGACCCGCGCATCCAGGTGATCCACGAGCGCGACGCGCTCGACGCTTTGGTCGCCGCAGTGCGAAATCCGGTGCGGGGCGCGGTGAACGTCGCGGGCCCGGGCACGATCGGGCTCACTCGGATGGTGCGGCTCGCCGGGCGCCCGTCGCT
The DNA here is from genome assembly GCA_005885165.1 of Actinomycetota bacterium. Classification (GTDB taxonomy): domain Bacteria; phylum Actinomycetota; class Thermoleophilia; order Solirubrobacterales; family Thermoleophilaceae; genus AC-37. Next base: position 1,937 of record VAXR01000031.1, on the reverse strand, counting down.
TCCGATCCCCTCGCCGCTGTTCGGGAACGCCAGCGCGATCGGACAGCGCCTCGGGTTGGTCGACTTCTCACCGGACTTCAGCCGGCTGCTCCGCTACGGCCGGGCCGTCGACATCACGCGCCTGCGCGAGGAGGTTGGCTTCTATCCGCGGCACACGTCCGGGGGTGCGGTGGACGACTACGTGGCGAGCCGGCAGGCGGCGGCCGCGGCGTGAGCGCGCGGGAGCAGCGCGAGCCCGCCCCGCTCGGCCCGATCATCGAGTTCCTCCGGGTGCTGCGCACGCGACTCGACGGCGGCGACGGCCTCGCGGCGTCGTTCGGCGGAGCGGCGATGGCCCTTCCTCGCGACGCACGCGAAAGCCTGGACACGGCGGTGCGCCGGCTCGGCGGCCGCTACACCGAGGACGACTGGGGATTCGACGAGGAGTTCGCCGAGGCCGTACTCCCGTTCCTCGAGTTCATGTACGACCGCTGGTGGCGGGTCCACTCGGAGGGCGTCGGCCGCGTGCCCGCACACGGCCGTGTCCTCCTCGTCGCGAACCACGCGGGGATCATGCCGTGGGACGCGACGATGATGGGCGTGGCGGTGATGCGCGAGCACCCGCTGCCCCGGCCGCCGCGCTTCCTGGTGCTCGACTGGGCCTTCGAGCTGCCCTACGTCTCGGTGTTGATGCGCAAGGTCGGCGGGGTGCCGGCCTCGCCGTTCAACGCGATGCGGCTGCTCGAGCAGGACGAGCTCGTGGCGGTATTCCCGGAGGGCGTGAAGGGCGCCGGCAAGAGCTTCAGGGACCGCTACCGCGTGCAGCGCTTCGGCCGCGGGGGCTTCGTGGAGATCGCGCTGCGAACCGGCGCCCCGATCGTGCCGGTCGCGGTCGTCGGAAGCGAGGAGATACACCCGAAGATCGCCGAGTCCCGCCTGCTCGCCCGGCTCACCGGCGCGCCGTACTTCCCGATCACCCCGACCTTCCCGTTGCTCGGCCCCCTCGGCGTCGTGCCGCTGCCCTCGCGCTGGCGGATCGAGTTCTGCGAGCCGCTCGACCTCTCGTCGTTCGGCCCCGAGGCCGCGGCCGACCGAGCCGCCGTGCTGGAGATCTCCGACATGGTGCGCGGGGTGATCCAGCGCAAGGTCTACGAGAACCTGGTCAAGCGCCGGCGCGCGTTCGGATGAGGAGCCGCGCGAGGCACGCGGTCATTTAGGGTTTCGTTCGTGGCGTTCAAGTCGCGGGAGGAGTTCCGTGAGGTGATCGACAAGGTGTTCACGATGATGAGCACCGACCCCAACATGGGACCGAAGCTCCGCGACGCCGAGACGCCCCAGCGCTTCGAGTTCCCGGACCTCGACCTGGTGGTCAACATCACCTATGCCGAGGACGGCGGCGAGCAGAACCTGCGGTGGGAGTGGACCGACGACGTCAACTGGGAGCCGGACGTGCAGATGACGATGGACTCGGAGGTCGCCAACCGGTACTTCCAGGGCCGGGAGAACGTCGCGATGGCGATCGCCCGGCGCCGGATCAAGACCTCGGGCAACGTGAAGAAGGCGCTCGCCCTCATTCCCATCACGAAGCCGGTGTTCGCGCGCTACCGCGCGATGCTCGAGGCGGACTACCCGCACCTCGTCGAGTAGGAGTAGCGCCCCGCGTAAGCGCGGCTAGAAGTGGACGCCGCGCATCAGGTAGGCCATCGCGATGGCCTCCGTCGACATCTCCTGCTCGGCCTCGGGCTTCGCGCCGTCCTCCGGCTTGGCGCCCGCCTCGAGCGCCTTCTTCTCTCCCTTCGCGGCCTTCGAGTCCGGGAATATCCGGTAGGCGGTGTTCATCACCTGGTCGACGACCTTCGGGGAGATCGCGTAGAGGATCTGGCCGAAGGTCCCGAGGCGCGTTGCCAGGCGCTTCGGCTTGTCGATGATCGCGTCGACGATCATCTGCGCCCCCTCAT
>VAXR01000053.1 GCA_005885165.1 Actinomycetota bacterium | reverse complement strand
CTGTTCCCGGGCTCCGGGGTCGCGGCGTACTTCCAGTCGTTGCCGCCGAGGTCGCTCGGCACCTGGCCGTTCGCGGAGTGGAGCTGCGAGTAGTCGTGCTTGTTCGTGCCCGGCGCCGGCGAGTAGGGGAAGTTAGCCTGCGCCGCGGCCGCCATGAGCGCCGCCCCGATCGCCAGCGCGCACGTGACCGATATGAGAACCCTGCGCAACCCCTGACCTCCGCGCGGATGCTAACCGCGGGGGGCCGCTGGTCGCGCCGATCGGCGCGTCAGTAAGGGGACGCGGTCCCTGCGGCCCGTACTAGGCCGCGCGCAGGCGGTCCCGGTAGATGCGGTAGTCCGCTCGGTCCGGGCGCATGTTGGCGGCGAGCGCGAGGTGCCGGCGCGCCTCGGCGCGGTCGCCCGTCTTCTCCAGCGCGCGGCCGAGGCAGAAGTGCGCGAAGTCGTTCACGGGCGCTCGCTCTACGACCGCCGCGAATTCGTCGCGGGCCTGCGCGTACCGGCCGGACCGGAAGTACGCGCGGCCCAGCGCCTCGCGGATCGACGTCTTGTCGGGCTCGAGCCGGCGCGCCCGCTCGAGCGGGATCGTGGCCGCCGAGAAGTCGCCGGCCTCGAGCAGGTGGGTGCCGCGGCGGAACAGGTCGTAGACGTGCTCGCCGCGCTCCTCCGGGCTGGGCCGGTGATCGCTCACGCCGGCCCCGCTCCTCCGGCGTGCACGTGCTCCGCGCGCAGCCGCTCGATCGCCTCGAGGATCGCAGCAGCCACGTCCTCCTTCGACGCCCGCGGCACCTGCTGCTCCCCCGCCGCCGTGATGATCGTCACCTCGTTCTCGGGCACGTCAAAACCGATATCGGCACGGGAGACGTCGTTCACGACCACCGCGTCCAACCCCTTGCGCTCGAGCTTGGCGCGGGCGCGGTCCACCGCGGCGTCGCCGTGCTCGGCCGCGAAGCCGACGAGCAGCTGTCCCGCGCTCCGCTCGGCCGCGAGCTCGGCGATCACGTCGACGGTCGGCTCGAGCTCCACGGTCAGCCCCTCGCGCCCGGCCTTCTCGATCTTCTCCGCCACCGGCTCGGCCGGCCGGAAGTCCGCTACGGCCGCGGCCATCACGACGGCGTCGACCGCCGGGAAGGCCTCGCGCACGGCGTCGCGCAGCTCGGCCGCCGTCTCCACGTCCACGTACCGGATGCCCTCGGCCCGCGCGAGCGAGACATTCGCCGCCACCACCATGACCTCGGCGCCCCGCCGCGCGGCCTCCTCGGCCACCGCGAACCCCATCCGGCCCGACGAGCGGTTGCCCACGAAGCGGACGGGGTCAATCGGCTCGCGCGTTCCGCCGGCCGTCACGAGCAGCCTCAGCCCGTCGAGCGAGCGCGGGGCGAACGGCCCGGCGCGCAGCGCCTCCTCGATCGCGGCGAGGATCTCGGGCGGCTCGGCCAGGCGGCCCGCGCCCCACTCCCCGCGCGAGGCGAGCGCGCCCGTTCCCGGAGGGAGGATCGTCGCCCCGCGGGCGCGAAGCGTCTCGACGTTGGCGCGCGTGGCGGGGTGGCTCCACATGCGGTCGTTCATCGCCGGGGCGATCACGAGCGGAGCTTCGGAGGCGAGCGCCGCGGCCGTAAGCAGGTTGTCGGCGATACCGGCGGCGAGCTTCGCAAGCGTGTTGGCGGAGGCCGGCGCGATCGCGTAGACGTCGGCGCGCCGCACCAGCTCGAGGTGCGAGATCGGCGAATGGTCGGGCGCCGGATCGCCCGGATAGGCCCCGCGGACGGGGTCCGGCTCGAACTCGTCCACGAGCACGGGCGCGCCCGTGATGCCCTCGAAGGTCGCCCTCCCCACGAAGCGCTCCGCGGCCTCGGTCTGCACCACGCGCACGGAATGCCCCGCGCCGGTGGCGAGGCGGACCAGCTCCACCGCCTTATACGCGGCGATTCCGCCGCTGACGCCGAGGAGGATCCTGGCCATCTGCGGACGGGCCCGCGGCTAGCCGCGGTAGCGGTAGCCGATCTTGCCCGCCGCGATCTCGTCCAGCGCGATCTTCAGGTAGTTCTTCGAGCTCGTATCGACCATCGGCGGCGGATACTCGTCGAAGGTTCCCTCGCCGAGGTTGTGGTAGTACGAGTTGATCTGGCGCGCGCGCTTGGCGGCCATCAGCACGGCCGCGTAGTGCGAGTCCGCGCGCTCCAGCAGGGTGTCCAGGCGTGGCTTGATCAAGTGCGTTCCCTCTCGGCTCGGCCGGGAATTCCTAGCGGCCCGGGCGGGGCCAAATGGTAGCGACGAGGTCGATCAGCTCCGCCGCGGCCCGGTCGACGTCGTCGTTCTCGATCACGTGCTGGAACTCGTCCTTGGCCTCGAGCTCTCGCTCGGCCTGCTCGAGCCGGCGGGCTATCCCCTCCGGGGAATCGGTGCCGCGGCGCAGCAGGCGCTCCCGCAGCACCTCGGGGGAGGGCGGCGCGATGAACACCTGCACCGCCTCGGGCATCGCCTCCCGCACCTGCCGTGCGCCCTGGACCTCGATCTCGAGCACGACGCCGTCCGGAGCGTCCTCGACCTCGGACCTGAGCGTCCCGTAGCGGTTCCCGGCGTACTCGGCGTGCTCGAGGAACTCGCCCGCCTGGACCCGGCGCTCGAACTCCTCCGGATCCATGAAGTGGTAGTCGATGCCGTCGCGCTCGCTGGACCTGGGCCGGCGCGTAGTGGCCGAGACGGACAGTCGCAGCTCCGGAAAATGCCTGCAAAGAGCCTGAATCAGCGTGCCCTTGCCCACGCCGGAGGGTCCGGTTATCACCAGCACGCCCGGTCGCGATGCCGGCCGCGGCTCGGCGCCCGCCTGCCCCGACTCGGCCGAGCCGGTCACGACGGGAGGACCTCCCCGGCGGGGCGGGCGCCTATCGACGCAGGTACGTGACGAGCTCGCCGCGCTGGCGCTCGGAGAGCCCGCCGATGGTCTTGCTCGGCGAGATCCGGCACTGGGTGAGAATGCGATTCACCTTCACGCGCCCGTACTTCGGGACCGCGAGAAGAAGGTCGAAGACCTTGGCCGTCTGCAGATACTCGGGCGGATCGAGCAGGAGGCCGTGGATCTGGACGCGGCCTGCCTTCAGCTCGCGCTTCAGGTCTGCGCGGCGGGTGCGGATCTCGTTGGCGCGCTTCAGAGCGTCCATGCGCTGCGTAAGGGAACGCTCCGGAGCCGCGCCTGCCTGAGACTTCGTCGGCGGAGGGGCGGCGCGCATGCGGCGCGATATTACACACGGCGACCGCCTTTGAACGGCCTGAGCCCAACTTTTTTTCGCAATTTAGCTCGACCTCGACGTGAGCTTGAGCGGGGTTCGGGTTACTTGACGGTTTTGCCGACCTTTGCAGGGCTTTTCGGACGATCTTGTGAGAAGCGGGTGCGTCCCGCGGAAAACCCCCGCTCGTTCCGAGAAACCGCCGCGAGCTCGCGCGCGATCCGCCGGCCGGCGGCCGGATCGCGAAAGTTCTCGGTGCCCACGGCCACGCATGCGGCGCCTGCGTCGAGGAAGTCGAGCGCGTCGCGGCCCGAGGCGATCCCGCCCATCCCGACCACCGGGATAGAGACACTCGCCGCCACCGACGCGACCTGAGCGAGCGCCACCGGGCGCACGGCGGGGCCGGAGAGCCCGCCGGTGCCGGCGCCCAGCCAGGGCCTCCGGGTCCGCGGGTCGAGCGCCATCCCGCGGAGCGTGTTGATCAGCGAGACCGCGTCGGCACCGGCCCCCTCCGCCGCGGCCGCCACAGCGGGATCGCCCGCGGACGGGGTCAGCTTGACGATCAGCGGCTTGTCCGTCAGCGGCCTGACCGCCCCCACCGCGGCCGCGGTCTCGGCGGGGTCGGCGCCCATCACGAGCCCGGTCTCGACGTTCGGGCAGGACACGTTGAGCTCGATCATCGCCACCTGGTCGCGCTCCCCAACGGCCGCTACCAGCGCGCCCAGCTCGTCGCGGCTGAAGCCCATCACGGAGACGACGAGCGGCACCGGCAGCTCAGCCAGCTGCGGGAGATCCCCGCTCAGGAAGCCGGATAGGCCCTTGTTCGGGAGTCCGATCGAGTTGATCAGGCCGGCCGGAGACTCCCACAGCCGCGGGGGCGGATTGCCCTGCCGCGGCTCGATCGTGATCGTCTTCGAGACGAACGCGTCGAATGGGAACTCCTCGAGCAGGCGGTCGCCGAACGTCCGCCTGGCGGCGATCGCGTCGAACGTGCCGGACCCGTTCAGCACCGGGCCCCTGAGCGGCACGCCGCAGAGGTCGAAGGCCCCGCTCAATGCCCCGCCCCCGCGAACAGCGCGCTGTCGAGGTCGGCCGCGTCGAGCACCGGCCCGTCGACGCACAGCCGCACGTAGCCGTTCCGCGTGGGCGCGACGCAGCCGAAGCAGGCACCGAAGCCGCAGGCCATGCCCGACTCGAGCGCGAGCTGGGCGGGCACGTCGCGCTCGGCGCAGATCGCGCGCACGGCCTCGAGCATCGGCGGCGGCCCGCACGCGTAAACCGCCGGCTCGCCTCCGCTCCGGTCGAGGCGCTCCCGCAGGAGCTCGGTGACGAGAGCCGCGCGGCCGGCGGAGCCGTCGTCGGTGGCCAGGGCGGCCGGGTGGTCGAACAGGGTCGCGGCCTCGGCGTGCGCCGCGGTGCGAAAGCCGAGCAGGACCTCTCCACGCTCGCCGAGCTCGTCGCTGAGGCACACGATCGGCGCCACGCCGATCCCGCCGCCGACCAGCAGGTGGCGCGCTTTGGGATCGGTCGCCACCCTGAAGCCGACGCCGAGCGGGCCCGTCAGCCACAGGCTCTCGCCAGCGGATACCCGGCCCAGCCGCTCGGTGCCCGGGCCGACCGCCTCGAGCAGGAACTCGAGCGTGCCGTCCCCGCGTGCGCGCGCGTACGAGAAGGCGCGCGGCACATACGGTCGCTCGCCGTCGGCGCCCCAGCCCTCGGCCGTGGCGAGCATGTAGAACTGCCCGGGCCGTGGGTTGGTCGGGCCGTCCGGATCCCGTACGGCGAGCAGCCGGTACGCGCCCAGCTCCCTGTTCGCCTCCAGGGGCGCAAGCCGCCGGCCGAACGGCGCCTCCGTGCGCGGCTCGCTCACCGGTGTGCCGGCCGCCCGGTGCGGGGATGTTCGCGCGCGGCGGCGCCGGCCGCCGTAGCGTGGAGCTCCTGGAGCGAGCGGATCTCGGGGGCGGCGTCGCGCGATGCCCGGATCGCCCGCTGGGCCGCGCTCGCACCGGTCATCGTGGTGATGCACGGGATCCCGCGCCCGACCGCGGCCCGGCGGATCTCGTAGCCGTCGGCGCGGGCGCCCGAGCCCGTCGGCGTGTTGATCACCATGTCGACGCCGCCCGCATCGATGCGCTCGACGACGTTGGGCGATCCCTCCGACAGCTTGCGGATGCGCTCGACGGGCACGCCCATCCGCCGCACCGCTTGCGCCGTCCCGCCGGTGGCGAGAATCCGGAAGCCGAGGTCGTGGAGCGACGCCGCGAGCTGCGTGGCCGCGGGCTTGTCGCCGTCGGTGACGCTGATGAAGACCGTCCCGGACGTCGGCAGGCGGGCTCCCGCCGCGGCCTGCGCCTTGCCGAACGCCGTCGGGTAGTCGTCCGCGATCCCCATCACCTCGCCGGTCGAGCGCATCTCCGGCCCGAGCAACGCGTCGGCGCGGGGGAAGCGGCCGAGGGCGGCGACCCGGCAGCTCGCCCTCCATGTCCGCGATGCGCTCGCCCAGCACGAGCCGGCAGGCGAGCTTCGCGAGCGGAACGCCGACGGCCTTCGACACGAACGGCACGGTCCGCGACGCCCGCGCGTTTGCTTCGATCACGTAGAGCTGGTCGTCGCCGTGGACGGCGAACTGGACGTTGATCAGCCCCACCACCCCGAGCCGGAGGGCCAGCCGCTCCGTGGCCTGCTCGATCGCGGTGAGCATCTCGTCGCCGAGCGACATGGCGGGAAGGACGCAGGCCGAGTCCCCGGAGTGCACGCCGGCCTCCTCGACGTGCTGCATGATCCCGCCGATCGCCACACCACGCGCGGGCGTCGCGGACCGTGCCGTTCGTGTCGAAGGCCGTCGGCGTTCCGCTCGCGAAGCTCGCCTGCCGGCTCGTGCTGGGCGAGCGCATCGCGGACATGGAGGGCGAGCTGCCGGGTCGCCGCCCCGGCGCCGGTCACGTCTCGGTCAAGGAGGCGGTGCTCCCGTTCGGCCGCTTCCCCCGCGCCGACGCGTTGCTCGGGCCGGAGATGCGCTCGACCGGCGTGCCGAGCAGCGGCACGCCCGCTGCCTCCAGCCCGTGGGCGAGCTTCAGCGGCGTCTGCCCGCCGAACTGGACGATCACGCCCTCCGGCTGCTCGATCTCGCAGACGCCGAGCACGTCCTCGAGGGTGAGCGGCTCGAAGTAGAGGCGGTCGGAGGTGTCGTAGTCGGTCGAGACCGTCTCCGGGTTGCAGTTGACCATCACGGCGTCGCGGCCCGACTCGCGCACGGTCATGGCCGCGTGCACGCAGCAGTAGTCGAACTCGATCCCCTGGCCGATCCGGTTCGGGCCGGCGCCGAGGATCACCACCGAGCGGCGGTCGCCGCGGCGGATCTCGTGGCGCGGCCCGTCGGGTCCCGCGCGCTGGCCTCGAACTCCGCCGCGCACGTGTCGACCGACTTGAAGGTGCGCGCGAGGCCGGCCTCCGGGTCCTTGCCCCGCGCGAGCGCCCCGATCTCGGCGAGGAACCACGGGTCGATGTGAGTGCGCGCTTTCAGCTCGGCGTCGCCCGCGCCGCGCAGCATCGCCTCCATCAGGAGCTCGAAGCGGTCGTGCGACGGCTGCTCGAGCCGCGCGAGCAGCTCCTCGTCGTCGTCCGGCGCCGCTGGCGCCACGTCGAGCTCGCGCGAGCGCATCGCCTTCGCGAACGCCTGCTTGAAGGTGCGCCCGATCGCCATCACCTCCCCCACCGACTGCATGTGCGTGTCGAGGCGGCCGTCGGCGCCGGGGAACTTCTCGAACGCGAACCGCGGCCACTTCACCACCACGTAGTCGATGGTCGGCTCGAAGCTCGCGGGCGTGCGGCGGGTTATGTCGTTGTCGATCTCCTCGAGCGCGTACCCCATGGCGAGGCGCGCGGCGATCTTCGCGATCGGGAAGCCGGTGGCCTTGGAGGCGAGCGCCGAGGAGCGCGACACGCGCGGGTTCATCTCGATCACCACGATCTCGTCGGTGTCCGGGTTGACCGCGAACTGGATGTTCGAGCCGCCGGTCTCCACCCCGACCGCGCGGATGACGGTGAGCGCCTGGTCGCGCAGCGCCTGGTACTGGCGGTCGGTCAGCGTCTGCTGCGGCGCGACCGTCACCGAGTCGCCGGTGTGGACGCCCATCGGGTCGACGTTCTCGATCGAGCAGACGATCACCACGTTGTCGTTGCGGTCCCGCATCACTTCGAGCTCGAATTCGCCCCAGCCGATCACCGACTCCTCGACCAGCACCTGGCCGATCGGGCTGGCCATTAGCCCCTCGGCCACCTTCTCGCGGAACTCGGACTCGGTGACCGCCACGCCGCCGCCCTCGCCGCCCATCGTGAAACCGGGCCTGAGGATCGCCGGTAGGCCGACGCTCGCGAGCGCGCGCTCGGCCTCGGCCATCCGGGTGACGACCGCCGAGCGCGGCACCCGCAGGCCGGCGGCCTCCATCGTCTCGCGGAAGAGCAGCCTGTCCTCGGCGCGCCGGATCACCTCGTAGTTCGCGCCGATCAGCTCCACGCGGTGGCGGCCGAGCGTCCCGTCCTCCCACAGCGCCCGGGCGAGGTTCAGCGCGGTGCCCCCGCCGAGGGTGGGCAGCAGCGCGTCGGGCTTCTCGCGCTCGATGACCCGCGCCACCGACTCCGGGAGCAGCGGCTCGACGTAGGTGGCGGTGGCGAACTCCGGGTCGGTCATGATCGTGGCCGGGTTGGAGTTGACGAGCACCACCTCGTAGCCCTCCTCGAGCAGCACCTTGCACGCCTGCGCGCCTGAGTAGTCGAACTCCGCGGCCTGGCCGATCACGATCGGCCCCGACCCGAGCACGAGGATCTTGCGGATGTCGTCGCGCCGCGGCATCCCTACACCGCCACCATCTCGAGGAAGCGGTCGAAGAGATATTCGGCGTCGTGCGGTCCCGGGCCCGCCTCCGGGTGGTACTGGACCGTCGCACCGGGCACATCGCGCAGGACGAGGCCCTCGACCGTGCGGTCGTACAGGTTGAGCTGCGCGAGCTCCGCGGCGCCGAAGTCCGTCTCCCAGCGGATCGGCTCGTCGGACTCGATCCGGAGCTCGCCGTGCGGGCCCTGCACCGCGAAGCCGTGGTTCTGGGAGGTGATGTCGATGCGGCCGCTGGCCAGGTCCTTCACCGGGTGGTTCGCGCCGCGGTGCCCGAAGGGCAGCTTGAAGGTCTCGAGTCCGACGGCCCGACACAGGAGCTGGTGGCCGAGGCAGATCCCGAAGACCGGCACCTCGCCGACCAGGTCGCGCACCGTCCCCACCACGTAGTCGAGCGCGGCGGGGTCGCCCGGCCCGTTTGCCAGGAAGACGGCGTCCGGCTCGCGCGTCCGAAGTTCGGCCGAGCTCGTGTCGCAGGGGTGGAGCTCGAGCCGCACGCCGCGCTCGCGCAGGTTGCGCACGATCGAGCTCTTGATCCCCGTGTCGAGCGCCACGACGCGCGGGCCGGGAGCGTCCGGGTCGAGGATCACCGGCTCGGCGGGTGTCGCCTCGCGCGCCAGGTCGCGGCCGACCATCGACGGCTCGGCCATCACGCGCTCGCGCGCGTCGGATTCGGCGACGGTCGCCGCGAACACACCTCCGCGCATCGCTCCCTTGTCGCGGATGTGGCGCACGAGCGCCCGCGTGTCGACGCCGGTGAGGGCGGGCACGCCGCAGTCGTCGAGCCACGTGAGCCAGCCGCCCTCCGCGCCCGGCGAGTCCTCGCGGTCCACGCCCTCGCGCATGATCACCGCGCGCGCGTGGATCCGGTCCGACTCCATCGCCCGCGCCGAGACGCCGTAGTTGCCCACGTGCGGGTACGTGAAGACGATGATCTGCGCGGCGTAGCTCGGGTCGGTGACCGACTCCTGGTAGCCCGACATCGAGGTGTTGAACACCACCTCGCCCGTGGCCTCGGCCGCCGCGCCGCACAGCTCGCCGTCGAAGCGCGAGCCATCCTCGAGCAGGAGGTACCCGGGTCCGGTCATGGCGTCAGGCGACCGCGCCGATCGCGAACGAGCGCTCCCGGTACGCGACCGCGCCGGTCGCGACGGTCATCCGCACAATGCCGGTGAGCCGCTGGCCGGCGAAGGCGCAGTTGGCCGACCGGCTCTCGTACCCGGCCTCCCCCACCTCCCACTCGGCGTCGAGGTCGATCAGGCAGAGGTCGGCGTCGGCCCTCGGTTCGAGCGTGGGCGGCTCGAGCCCGAAGGGCTCTCCCCCGCACGTCATCCGCTCGACGAGCGTCGCCAGGTCGAGGACGCCTGGGAGCACCAACCGGGTGTGGAGGGCGGCGAACGCCGTCTCGAGGCCGGTCACGCCCATCGGCGCGACCTCGAAGGGCTGCTCCTTCTCCTCGCGCGCGTGCGGGGCGTGGTCGGTGGCGACGCAGTCGATCGTTCCCGAGCGCAGCGCATCGACGAGCGCCGAGCGGTCCTCCGCCGAGCGGAGCGGCGGATTCATCTTGAAGCTCGAGTCGAGCGTGCGGACGGAGTCCTCGGTGAGGCACAGATGGTGCGGAGTGACCTCCGCGGTGATGGCGACGCCCTCCGCGCGGGCCCGCTCGATGGCGACCACCGACTCGCGCGCCGAGACGTGCTGCACGTGGATCCGGCCGCCCTCGAAGCCGGCGATGGCAGCGTCGCGCGCGATCGTGGTCGACTCGGAGACCGAGGGGATCCCGGCCACCCCGAGCACCGCGGCGACCTCCCCCTCGTGCATCACGCCGGCACCCGACAGCGACGGGTCCTCCTCGTGGAGGGCGAGCACGCGCCCGGCCAGCCGCTGGTACTGGAGCGCCTGCCTCAGAACGCCAGAGCGCGCAACCGGCAGGCCGTCGTCGGTGAACGCGAACGCGCCGGCGTCGGCGAGCTCCGCCATCTCGGTGAGCTGCTCGCCACCCTGGCCGCGCGTGACGGCGGCGAGGAAGCCGGTCGAGACGCGCGCCTCGTCGCGCGCACGCTCGCGCAGCGAGCCCAGCACCGGCGCTGAGTCCACGACGGGATCGGTGTTCGGCATGGCCAGCACCGCGCAATAGCCGCCCGCCGCCGCCGCGCGGGTGCCCGACTCGAGGTCCTCCTCGTCCTCGCGCCCCGGCGTGCGCAGGTGCACGTGCGGATCGACGAATCCCGGCAGGACGGTGAGCCCCTCGGCCTCGACGACCTCCGCCTCGGGCGGCGCCTCAAGCTGCCTGGCTCCCCCGACCTCCGCGATCTCCCCCTCCCGCACGAGCAGGTCGCCCGCGCGATCGAGGCCGGCTCGCGGATCGAACAGCCGGGCCCCGCGTATGAGGATCGAGCCGGTCGCGGGCCCGCCCGCTCGCTCGAGCGCGCCTGAGAGGGCGCCCCTCATGCCGGCTGGGGCTCCACGCGGGTCGGGTCCTCCTGGGTGAACCGGCTCGCCTCGCGCGCCGGCCCGCCGCCCGCCAGGAGCTCGTACAGGACGGCCATCCGGACCACGACTCCCGACTCCACCTGCTGGACGATCAGCGCCTGCGGGGAGTCGACCACCTCGCCGGCGAGCTCCACGCCGCGGTTCACCGGGCCGGGGTGCATCAGAAGCTGGTTCGGCCGCAGCCGGCGGCCGTCGATCTGGTACCGCGCGGCGTACTCCCGCAGGGACGGGACGAACGAGCCAGTCATGCGCTCGTTCTGCATGCGCAGCGCGTAGATCACGTCGGCCTCGCCGATGCCATCGAGCGACCAGCTCACGTTGCAGCCAAGCGCCTCGACCCCGCGCGGGATGAGCGTCGGCGGGCCGCAGACCGTGACCTCGCATCCCATGCGCGCAAACGCCTGGATGCCGGAGCGCGCCACGCGGCTGTGGAGCACGTCGCCGACGATCCAGATCCGCACGCCCTCGAGCGCCCCCAGCCGGCGGCGGAGCGTGTAGACGTCGAGGAGGGCCTGCGTGGGGTGCTCGTGCTTGCCATCGCCAGCGTTGATCACCGCGGCGGCGCTCCAGCGCGCGACCAGCCCCGCCGCGCCCGCGTGCGGCGAGCGGATGACGATCGCGGCGGGGTCGTAGGCCGAGAGCGTCTGGACGGTGTCCTTTAGCGATTCGCCCTTGTCGACGGCCGAGCCCGTCGACTTCACGTTCACGACGTCCGCCGACAGCCGCTTGGCCGCGAGCTCGAACGAGGAGCTCGTGCGCGTGGACGACTCGTAGAAGAGGTTCACGATCGTGCGGCCGCGCAGCGTGGGCACCTTCTTGATCTCTCGCCCCGACACCTCGGCGAAGCTCTCCGCGCGCTCGAGGATCCGCTCGATGTCCTGCCTCGCGAGGTCGTCCACCTGGATCAGGTCCTTCCTCATGCCAGCACCTCCGCGCCCTGGGGGGCGATCGTTACCTCGTCAACTCCGTCCAGCTCGGTGACCCGGACGTTCACCCGCTCCCCCCTCGCGGTCGGGAGGTTCTTGCCGACATAGTCGGGCCGCACGGGCAGCTCGCGGTGCCCGCGGTCGCACAGCACGGCCAGCTGCACCCGCCGGGGACGGCCGTAGTCGAACAGCGCCTCGACGCCGGCCCGGACGGTGCGCCCCGTGAAGAGGACGTCGTCGACCAGCACGACCGTGTGGTCCCCGACCGGGAAGTCGATGTGCGAGGCGTGGACGACGGGCTGCCGCGCAGACGAGCGCAGGTGGAGGTCGTCGCGGTAGAAGGCGATGTCGATGTCCCCGAGCGGGACCGGCTCCTCGACGAGCCGGCTCAGAAGCTCGTGGATGCGAGCCGCAAGGACGGCCCCGCGGCGATGGATGCCGACGATCGCCACGCGCTCGCCGACGTTTTGCTCGACGATCTCGTGGGCAATGCGCACCAGCGTGCGCCTGATGTCCTCGCCGTCGAGGACGGCCTTCTCGTCCTGCACGTCGATCCTTCCTGGCCTCGCTGGACCGGGTTAAAGGGGTGACGTCTCGCGCGAGGCTAGCACCCCGGCCAGATGCCGCAGGGCGCGGTCAGGCGGCCGCGGCGGTGTGCACCCAGTGCGGCTCCCGCGGGGGTGCCGGCGAGGTCCGCTGCGGCACGCGCGGCGGGATGGCCCAGAGGGGATTGCGCCGGCGGCGCTCGACGGCGCGATCGACCACGTCCTCGATCAGGGTGAGCCCCTCGAGGCCCGGGATCTCCGCGATCGTCCGGTCGATCGACCTTGCCCCTTCCAGACCCTCGGGCGAGTCGGCGAGCAGGTAGAGGGCGAGGGTGTCGACCTCCTCGTCGCTCTTCACCCCCGCTCCAACCGGGGTCCAGAGCGCCTTCAGGAGCCAGCGCACCAGCCGGCCGCCGCGCGGGTTGTCGGTGAGCCGCGCCTTCGCCTGCGCGCGGTAGAAGGCGAAGTGGCGCCGCTCGTCCTGGATGATCCGTCGCAGCATCTGGTGCAGCACCGGGTGGCTCGAGCGGCGGATCAGCTGGTAGTAGCCGGTCAGCGTGGTGAGCTCGTTGATCGCACCCCACGTCATGTGCAGGGCGATGAAGTCGGGCATGAGCGCCGAGCCGATCATGCTCGGCAGGATCGCCAGCCGGTGCCCGATGCCGAGCTGCTCGCGGATCTGTGCCGTTCGCCGCGGCCGTGTGGGGAGCGGCGTGCGGCCGTCGGGCAGGCGCGGCTCGACGGGCACCTCGAGGCCGTATGAGCGAAGAAAGTCCGAGAACGCCTCCCCGTGCCACAGCTCCTCGTACACCCAGCACGCGAGGAACGCGGTGACGTGCGGGTCCTTCGCGGCGCGCGTGGCAAGCAGGTCGCGCAGGTAGATGACCGTGTGGGTCTCGATGTCCATCATGTACTGCATCGACATCACATCCCCGTCGCTCAGCTCGTGACGCGGGATGTCGTCCCAGTCGAGGAAGCTCAGGTCGAGCTTCTTCGAGTTGCGGACGTACTTGTCGATGTCGAAGTCGATCAGGCGGCGACTGGCCATGTGCCCTCTGGTCCGATTGCCTGTATCGAGTTCGCTACAGCCCCCGTGCCGGATCACCGGGTCCTTATCTGGCGGACTCTACCTTCACATGCAAGGGATCGCCACGTTCCGGGAACGGGATCTCGATCCTGTCGAAATCGCGCGGCACGATGGTCCGCTCGAAGACCGCGCGGGCCTCATCGCGGATGTCCGGACCGGCGTAGCGAGGCGACACGTGGGTCAGCGCGAGGAGCTTGACCTCCGCCGCCCGCGCGAGCTCCGCCGCCTGCCGCGCGGTCGAGTGGCCGGTCTCGCGCGCCCGCTCTGCCTCCTCCTCCATGAACGTCGCCTCGTGCACGAGCAGGTCGGCGCCGTGCGCCGCCGCAGCCGTCATGTCCGACGGCGCGGTGTCCCCCGCGAGCACGACCTTGCGGCCGGCGCGCGCCGGGCCGACTACCTCCTCGGGATGCACCTCGCCGTTCTTGCCGGGCACCGACTCCCCGTGGTGCAGCCGCCCGAAATCCGGGCCGGGCTTGACGCCCAGCTCGAGCGCCCGCGCCTCGTCGAAGCGCCCGAGTCGCTCGTCCTCGACCAGCGCGTAGCCATACGCGCGCACGCGATGGGTGGTCTCGAACGCGGCGATCCGGTAGCCGTCGCGCTCGAGCTCGTGGTTCGGCTCGAGCTCGACCAGCGACACCTCGTACGTGGTGCGCCCCACGATCGGGTGCAGCGCCTGGAACAGCGAACGCAGCCCGGGCGGTCCGTACACCGTCAGCGGACGCTCGCGCCCGCGGAGCGCGAACGTCTTCATCATCCCCGGCAGCCCGAGGACG
>VAXR01000052.1 GCA_005885165.1 Actinomycetota bacterium | reverse complement strand
GCGAAGGACCCTCACCCGCGGCGGGGGGCGAACGCGGCGGGACAGCACTGTGACGAGGGTGACGGGAACGTAACTTCCGCCCCCTTCTTCGTCGCTTCCCGGAGGCAGAAGCGAGGCACAAGCGCACGAGCGGAGCGCGCGAGCGTAGGAGCGGAACGAGCGGGCTCCGAGCAAGAATTCCTCCCAGGCGGTTTAGCCTGGTCGCGTTCCGAAAACGCGCAAACCATGGGACGCATTCCACGACAACTCGAGGTGGAGCGCCGGCACCGTGACCCCGACCGTGTGGAGGCGCGGCCGAGCGATCCGCGTACCAACACGCGACCGCGCGGGAACGGGCCGCGGGAGCGTCAGGAGATGGAGCGGGGCGTTCGGAAGCTCGAGCTGGTGCTAGGCCACTAGCCGGCTAACAGGCCGAACGCGAGACCTTGCCGCGGGTGACGGCCCAGTCGGCGGCGTGCCCGGCACGGCCGGCAAGCGGGAAGCTCACGGATCCGCCGTGCAGCGAATGGCCCACGCGGTGGCCGTTGACCCACGTCACGACCTGTCCAGTTCCAGCCGGCAGCTTCACGTTGAGCCGTATCGACGCGTTGCGCGCGAGAGTCAGGTACCCGCGCGCGCAGCGGGCGCCGTACGCCACGCCGACGTCCGGGAAACGCAGCGAGAAGCGCCCGAATGGGAGGTGCGGCGCGATGGTGTAGCCCGAGCTCGTCGGGTCGACGCCGGCCAGCTTGATCGCGTCGTAGAGGCTCCACGCCGGCTGGTGCATGATCTGCCCCTCGTAGTTCGTGCTCAGCCCGGTCCCGCACTGCTGCGGCGACGCCGAGTAGAACGAGCGGCACACGTCGTCCACCGAGATGATCCCGTCCCAGTGCCGCGGGAAGGCGTGCGCGTGGGCGGCGAGCGTGTTGCGCCTGAACTCGTCGAACGCGTAGGCGGTGGCGTGCGGCACCACGCCCTGCAGCGTCCCGAGCCCCCACGCGAGCACGCCGTTGATCGCGTACCAGCTGCCGCCGACCCAGACGGCGTTGCGCGTTCCCACGTACTGGCCGATCGCCGGGTTGCTCCGCTCGGTCACCTCGGGATCGTCCGTCGAGGGCGACTGGGACGAGCCGGTCTTGGCCGGGCCGTGGAGTTGCCGCGGCGCGCCCACGCCGGTCAGGAAGCGGCGGATGTTGGCCACGAGCGTGCGCGCCTGCTTCGCGCTCGGCGCAGCCGCGAGCATCGCCCACGGCTGGGGCTCCCCGAAGATCGCGCCCCTTCCGAGCTGCTGGATCCCGGAGTAGCCGCGCGAGTACCAGCCCCTGCCGGTCCACTCGCGGCGGACGGTCGCGAGGTCGCGCTTCCCGCTCGCGCGCAGCTGCGAGGCAAAGGCGTGATCGCCGCGCACGTCCGCCAGCTGCGCGAGGCGCGGATACACGTAAGCGAGCTGCGCGGTCACGAGGTTCGACTCGGTCATCTGCAGGAACTCGGTGGCGAAGTCGGACCAGTCGCCCGTTGTCCCCGTGAGGTAGTCCCCGTGCGGGCCAAGCTGCGCCTCCTGGTGCTGGTAGGCGAGCTTCAGGTGGTCCCACAGCGAGGCGCTGCCCGACCCCTGGTAGCGCACGTCCTTGTCGAAGAACCCGAAGTCGCGCGTCGCGAGGCCGTACTCGCTCGCCGCGTACAGCAGCCACAGATCGAGGTCGTCCGAGGTGCCGAGGTCGAAGCGCTTGCAGTTCTCGACCATCGCGTAGGGGATCTGACCGCTCCCTGGCGGCTGCTCCTGGGCCGAGTAGATCAGCACGTCGCGAGCCAGCGCGGGGTCGCTGTAGATGATCGGCAAGACGTGCTGGAGCGGGTCGCGGAACGCGCCCTGGAAGGCGTTGTCGTACTGGTAGTAGCCGCCCTGGGAGATGATGTGGCGGCCCTGGCAGTCCTCGTAGCTGGCGCCGGAGCGCAGCGTGTACGCGTCCCACTGGAGCTCGCGCGAGAGCCACGCGCGGTTCGGCCCGAGGACGGCGCGCGGCAGCCATCGGGCCCACGCCCGCTCGCTCGCCCGCAGCGGTTTTCGCGCCTTGCGGTACTTCGCCACCAGCGTCTTGATCCGCACCGGGTGGGCGGCGCCGTAGCCGTAACGGAGCGTCACCGAGCGGTGCGGGCGGAGCGTCAACCGCGCACGGAAGGCGAAGAGCGTCTGGCCGGTCGCGCCCTCCGGGTTCTCAGATGCGAGCGTGCCGGAGAGCCGGTCGCGGGCGACCTCCGCGGGCCTGGCCCGGCCGCCGCCTCCGAAGAAGCTCTGGGTGCTCGTCTCGAAGCCGTTAACCGGCCCCTTCAGCGCGACCGCGAAGATCGAGAGCGGATCCTGGTCCTCGCTGTCGGGGAGCTGGGCGACCGACAGCATCCGGCGCGACCTGTCGTACGCCGCGCCGCCGAAGCCGAGGTTCGTCTTGATCGACTGCTGGTACGGGTTCACGTCCCAGTACTCGAACCACGACACCTTCTTCCTCTTGCGCGTCTTGTTCCGCAGCGTGACGTCGTGCAGCAGCAGCGGGTCGTCACCGAACGGCGCGTAAACCACGTCGCGGATGTCGAGCCCGCTCGTCCGCAGCCGCTTCGCGTAATAGCCGACTCCGAACACGCGCTGCGTTCGCGCCCCGCGCGGGCGGTCGTCGTAGAGCGTGCTGATCGTGCGCTTGCCCACGCGGAGGTAGCCGAAGCCGCCGGTGAAGTGGTCGCTCGAGGGCGCGTACTGGTTCGTCCACTCCCAGCGGCGGTCCTGGCTCCAGAGCCGCGTCCAACCGTGGTTGAAGGCGTCGGCGATCACGTGGTCGTTGCCGACCTGGTGCCAGGCGTCCCGGTTCCCGGCGAGCTCCGATTGCGGCGCGAACGGCGAGGTGAGCTCGTTGATGCGGTAGCTGTACGACGGCAGGCCGAAGCGGTCGACGCCCCAGGCCCCGAAGACACCTGCCCCGTAGCTCGAGCGGATCTGAACGCGCGAGTGGTCGGTCGAGAGCCGCCGCGGCCCCGCGCCGAGCGCCGAGCTCGCGGCGGCG
This sequence comes from Actinomycetota bacterium, assembly GCA_005885165.1. Classification (GTDB taxonomy): domain Bacteria; phylum Actinomycetota; class Thermoleophilia; order Solirubrobacterales; family Thermoleophilaceae; genus AC-37. The sequence goes on along the minus strand of VAXR01000052.1, from coordinate 4,033 downwards.
CCCACCACCGCCAGCGCGAGGACGGCGACCAGCGCCGCCCGCCTCATCGCCAGGTCGCCGCCCAGTTCGCGGGGCGGCGCGCGCCGGCCGTGAGCGTGAAGACGACGAAGCGGCCGCTAAGCCTGTGCGGGACCGCGTGCTTGCCGGACCAGGTCTTGAGGGTCCCGGCATTCACCCCCGGCGGAAGCTGGACCGACATCTGCATCGGCCCGGCGCGCTGAGGGGTCACGTACCCGCGGAGCCGGCGGGCTTCGGAGGCGACGCCGATCTGCGGCAGCCTGAGCGAGAAGCGGTTGAACGGGTAGCGCGGCGCTATCCGGTAGCCGGCGCCGGTCGGGGTGACGCCGGCGAGCCGGATCGCGTCCATGACCATCCACGTCGGCTGCTCGGTGATCTGGCCGTCGTACGAGGTGCTGAGCGAGACGCCGCAGAAGTCGCGCGCGGCCGAGTAGAAGGCCTCGCAGGCGTCGTCGACCGAGATCGTTCCGTCCCAGTGGTTGGGGAAGCGGGTGGCGTGGTTGGCGAGCGTGTTGCGCGTGTACTCGCTCCAGGCGAGCTGCCTGGCATTCGGGACCCGTCCGTCGAGCGTGGACAGCGCCCACGTCAGCCAGCCGTTCACGTCGAACCACACGCCGCCGACCCACTCGGACGCGTTGTCCATGGTCGAACGCTGATTCGACGCTCCGAAGAAGTCGGGCAGCGGGAAGAGCGAGTCGCCGGGCGTCGGTCCGCGCTCGGTGATGCCCGGGTCGTTGCGGGCGGGGGTGATCGCCGATCCGATCACCGCCGGCCCGTGGATCTGCTTCGGCGCGCCGATCCCGTCGAGGTAGCGCCGGATGTTGCCGACCAGCGTGCTCGCCTGGTTGCGCTGCGGTGCGCCGGCGAGGATCGCCCACGGCTGCGGCTCGCCGAAGATCACTCCCTGACCGACCTGCCGCGGCCCGGAGTACGCGCGCGAGTACCAGCCCTTGCCGGTCCACTCGCGCCGCAGCGTCGCCACGTTGCGGGCGCCGCTGGCGCGCAGCTCCTTCGCGAACGCGTGGTCCCCGCGCAGGTCGGCGAGCTCCGCCAGCTTCGGGTACGCGTACGCGAGCTGGGCGGTCACGAGCATCGACTCGGTCATCTGCAGGAACTCGGTCGAGAAGTCCGACCAGTCGCCCGTGCTCCCGAAGGGCCCCGTCAGGTAGCCGCCGTGCGGCCCGAGCAGCGACTCCTGGTGCCGGTAGGCGACCTTGATGTGGTCCCAGGCGCTCGCGGTGCCGCCTGTCGACTTGTACGGGAGCTGCTCGTTGAAGAACTTCGTGTCCCTGGTGGCGAGCCCGTACTCGCCCGCGGCGAGGAGCAGCCAGAAGTCGAGGTCGTTGGAGGTGCCGAGGTCGACCCGCTCGCACATCGGCCCGGCGCCGTAGGGGAACTGGGCGGCGCTCGTCTGCGGCGCCGGCTGGAACCCGATCGCGTAGCGGAGGATCTCGCGCGCGAGCGCGGGATCCGTGTAGGCCATCGGCAGCATGTAGTGCGGCCAGCTGCGGAAGCCCAGGTTGTAGCCGAAGTAGTACTGGTAGTAGCCGCCCTGCGTGATCGTGTGGTGGCCGCAGAGCTCCTCGTACATCGACGCGGAGCGCAGGAGGTAGGCGTCCCAGCGCAGCTCGCGCGCGACCCACGCCCGGCCGGGGCCGAAGCTCGCCTTCGGCAGCCAGCGCGACCACGACCGCTCGCTCCTTCTGAGCGGGTTGCGCGCGGTCCGGTACTTCGACACGAGCCGGGCGATCCGCTCGTGATGGGCCATGCCGTAGATGTAGCGGAGCGTGATCGACCGGCCGGGCTGGAGCTTCAGAGGCGCGCGGAACGCGAACAGCGCGTTGCTCGGGTTGCCGGACGAGGACGCCTCGGCGAGCTTGCCACTCAGGCGATCGCGCGCGACCTCGCTCGGGCGCGCGCGTGTGCCGCCGCCGAAGAACGCGTCCACTGAGGTCTCGAACCCGCCGAACCGGCCGTGCAGCGCCGCCGCGAAGATCGACAGCGGGTTGGCGTCGTCCGAGCCGGCGCTCTGGTCCGCCCTGAGCGTCCTCGTCTTCCGGTTCCAGCTCGGCTTGTTCACGCCGCGGGTCCCGGGGTTTTGGATCGACTGGTTGTACGGGTTCACGTCCCAGTACTCGAACCACGAGACCCGCTTGACCCTGTGCGTCCTGTTCTTCAACGTCACGTCGTCGAGCAGCACCGGGTCGTCCCCGAACGGCGAGTAGACGTCCTCGGTCACGGCGATCCCCTGCGCGTGCAGCCGCTTGCGGTAGTAGCCGACGCCGAAGTTGCGCTCGAAGCGCGACCGGCGCGGGCGGTCGAGGTAGAGGGAGCTGACCACCTTGCGGCCGACCTTGAGGTAGCCGTAGCCGCCTGAGAAGTGCCGGTTGGCGGGCTGCCACAGGTTCGCCCACTGCGAGAGCCGGTCCTGGCTCCAGAGCTGCACGTAGCCGTCGTTGAAGGCGTCGGCCATCAGGTGGTCGTTGCCGACCTGGTGCTGCGCCTGCGTCCCGCCCGCGAGCTCCGGCTGCTTCGCCTTGGGATCGCGGGACTCGTCGATGCGGTATCGGTAGAACGGAAGCCCGAAGCGGTCGATTCGCCAGATGCCGAAGTGGCCGCTGCCGTAAGTCGACCTGTCGGCCGACGGCGAGTTGTCGCGCGACAGCGGCGGCGGCGCCGACGCAACCGCGGACTGAGCCGCGGCCAGGACCGCGCAGGCGGCCAGCAGCGCGGCGAGTGATGGCGCCCTACGCACGCAGCACGCTCCCGATCGCGGCCTCCGTAGCGGCGAGGAACCGCTCGATCGCCTGCTCCTTGGGGATGCCTGGCCGCTCGAGCCACCAGCGCGCGACCTGCTCGCCGGAGCCGACGATCAGGTGCCCGAGCAGCTCGACGGCCTCCTCATCCAGATGGCCGTCCGCCCCCTCGACGTCGCGCGCTATCAGCGACGCGATCACCTCGGCGTTGCGGCGCCGCATGTCGTTGACCGCGTTCATCGAGGCGTCGCCGTAGAGGAGCCACCACGAGCTCCGCTGCTCGTCGAGGAACTCGAAGTACGCGGCGATCACCGCGCGCAGGCGGTCCCGTCCCGGCGATGCGGATTCCGCCTCGTACTCGAGCCGGTCGAAGAGGCGCGCGCGGGCGCGCTCGACGCACGCCTCGTACAGCCCCTCCTTGGAGCCGAAGTACTGGTAGAGGAGGGCCTTGGTGATCCCGCTCGCGTCGGCGATCTCCTCCATCGACGCGGAACGGAATCCCCGCCGGCCGAAGATCCGCTCTCCGGCGTCGAGCATCCGCTCCTCGCGCTCCCCGCGGGGCAGGCGGCGCCGGTCGGGCGCGGCGGCGGCCGTCGCGACGCGGTTCATCCGATTCGCACCGTCGTCCGGGAGACCTTCGTGCCCGCGAGCTGCGCCTGCGTGGTGTATTCCTGGAACTCGTTGCCGGGGCCGAGCGGGACCTCGATGTGCAGGCGGCGCCGGCGATCGGCGCGGAGCTTGCGCACCTGCTTGCCGATCGCGACCCGATAAACGGAGCCGGCGCGGAAGAGGGAGGGGGTGACGACGGTGCCCTTGCCGCTGCCGAGCAGGGTGAACCCGCCGCGTTCGGCGTTCTGCAGGGTGCTGAACTCGAGCGCCGGGCGCGTGATCGAGACGCGCCAGCCGTATGCCTCGTAGCTCGGCTCGACCGCCGTGAACGAGACACGCGAGGGTCGCCGCGGCGGGTGCCGGAAGGTGGCCATGATCGCCGGCAGCGTCTGGCGGAGGTCGCGCTGCCAGTAGGGCCAGTCGTGCCCGCCCGGTCCGTAGTCGTCCCAGACGTGTTTGATGTGAAGCGCGACCAGGCGGTTGTGGAGATCCAGGCTCGCCTGGTGCACGTAGGACTCGATTGGATCTCCGCCGCCGTAGGGACCGCCGGACTGCCCGTTGCCGGTTCTGATCGTGAGGTTGAGTCCGCGCAGGTTCGCGGCGAGGTCCCACGGGTTGTGCGCCCGCCAACGGACCTCCTGGGTCTGGCG
>VAXR01000051.1 GCA_005885165.1 Actinomycetota bacterium | reverse complement strand
TCCAAGTGCGCCGCGCGCGTGCCCGCGCGCGTGCCGCTTGTCGATCGAGGCGGCACGCATCCGGCCGCAGCTCGCGGCTCGCTTCGACGCCGCTTTTTTTTGGAGCGGTAGCGCGCCGAATTGCTGGTCAGGCGCGGCGGTCCTGGAAACGTTCTGGAAACGGGCGGCGGCAACCAACGGCAAACGGCGGGCTTCCGAGCGGCCCGGATCTGCCGCATTTCTCGGGGACTAGCGGGCCGCCTCGAAGGCTGACGCGGGCCGCGGAGCCCGGACTGGCCGCGGCGTGATAGGTGTGGCTGAGGTTGGCTCGAGCGGTACCTGAGACCGGCCAGGAGATGTCCCTCCAGCCCGCTTGACCGATACCCCACTCGGATGTAGGGTCGATTACGCGAAAACCTGCGCTGTGGCTCCGGGTGGCGTCAGGAGGGACTCGCAGGAACCTGAACGGGGTTCCGATGAAGGAAAAGCGAAATCGCTGTGCGCCGGTACTGGCCGCCGCGCTCGCGCTTGCCGCGCCTACCGCCGTCGCCGCGGCCGTTTCTCCGCTTCCGAAGGTGACGCTCAGGAGCCTGCCGTCGAGCGTCAGCCCCGGGCAGAAGCTGTCCTTCCGCGGGAAGGCGCGCGCGGGATCGCACGGGACGCGCGCCGTCGAGGCGACCTTCGCGCTATCCACGGACCGCAAGCTGAGCGCGAAGGACGTGCGGCTCGGCCGTCTCAAGATCAAGTCGATCGCGCCGCACAACAAGCTCGAGCTGCGCGTGAAGCTGAAGGTCCCTAGCTCGGCGACCCCCGGGTCGTATCACTTCCTGGTCTGCCTGAAGCCGAAGGGGAAGAGGTCCGGCAACCGCTGCCGGTCCCTGAGGTCGATGACCGTGGAGGGCGCAGGCAACGGCGTCTTCCCGGGCTCGATCCCGAGGTCCCTCCGCGGGATCACCCCCCATCCGCGCAGCGCGACGCCGCACCTGGACAACGCCGACGCCGTAACGGGTCGGGTGACGCCGGGGTCGGGCGGCACGCTGAGCACCACGAGCGGCGACGGGACGAAGTACACGCTGAAGGTGCCGGCCGGCGCCGTGATCTCCCCGCTCACCGTCACAATGACCCCGCTCTCCTCGGTCGGCGGCCTCGGGATGAGCGGCGGCTTCGTCGGCGGGGTCCAGATGGCGCCCAACGGGCTCCAGCTCCTCAATCCCGCGCGCCTCACGATCGTTCCCACGAGCGGAGCGCCCACGAGCGGCCGCACGGCTTTCGGCTACGAAGGCACCGGCCAGAACGTCGGCCTCCTGCCGCGCGACCCCGGCAGTTCGCTGTCGTTCGAGCTGACCCATTTCAGCGGCGGCGGTGTGGGGAGCGCGACGGGCGGCGACCTCGCGGCTCAGTACAACCACGCGCCGGCTGGGACCTCCGCGCAGTTCCAGCAGGAGCTCCAACGTTTGTCCCCGAGCGACCGGCTCCAGACCTTCAACCAGTACTACACGAGCGTCCTCAAGCCGAAGCTTGAGGCGGCGCTGGGCGACGAGAGCCTCGCTCCGGCGGCGACCACGGAGGCCCTGGCCGCGGTCCGGCAGATGGAGATACTCGGCTCCGACGTCTCCGCGACGCGGCAGGAGATCTTCGGCTTCATCCTGCGGATCTTGAAGAACGCGTTCAACCGCTCCTACGACCGCTGTGTGAACAACCACGATCCCTCACAGACCTACAACCTGCTCGGGTATCTGCGGCAGCTCGAGATCCTCGGCGGCGGAGGTGAGGTGGACGCCAGCAAGACCTGGAAGTGCGTCCGGTTCAAGCTCGACTACCAGGTCGACTTCAGTCATCAGTCGGGGTCCAACATCAAGGAGAGCATGGGAGTCGAATCGCTTGGTGCTCCAATCGAGTACGACGGTCCGAAAAATGTCCTCGACGGCGAGCTGCCCCTCACTGTCACGCACTACACGTTCGAGCATTACCTCTGCACCCCTAGCCAGTACGGGGGCACGACAAAGGTGACCGAGCAGGGCTTCGCCAAGGTCAACCTCAGCCCCAACCCCAAGCAGGAGCAGAAGCAGGGCCATAGTGTGATCACCTACGGACCTCCCGCGATCACGCTCGTCATCGACCACGGCGCGATCGAGGTCACCCACAACTGCGCGAGCCCGCCCGACCACGACCCGAGCTTCTACCACGGCGAGTGGCACCACGTGTTCCCCGACCTCGAGCGGAGCGGCGCGAACGGCCCGAGCACGCTTGGTCCTTCCCTCTGGACCCTCCTGGGCGGCGCCGTCTACGCGAAGACCAACCTCGGAGTGCGGCACGTGGACGTCGGGTCGGACCACAGGACGGGCAACCTGCGGTTCACGCTCCACCACACCCCGGGCTAGACGGCGAACAGCAGTAGCGGGCGCAGGCAGAGCCGATCCGCAGACGGCTGTTAGCGACGGGCCAACGAGAATCGTTGCGCGCTCGTCACGCAGCCGGCAGGTTCGTCACCCAGGCGCACGGCGCGCTCGCCTAGCTTGGGCCGGGACGATGCAAACGGACGCGAGGAGGGCGACCGGCGCGCTTGGCGAGCGGATCGCCGAACGGCACCTGGAGCGCGCGGGCTACGAGATCGTCGAGCGCAACTACAGGTCGCGCTACGGCGAGCTCGACCTCGTCGCGGCCGATGCCCGCTGCCTCGTCTTCTGCGAGGTGAAGACCCGCGTGGGCACGGGGCGCTCGGGGCCGGCGCAGGCGCTCGACGCGATCGGGCCCAGGAAGCGGCGTCGGGTCCGGGCGATGGCGATGCAGTGGCTCCGCGAACGCCCGCCGGAAGGCCGGCCGGTGCGCAGGGACCTTCGCTTCGACGCGATCGGCGTCACGCTCGCGCCCAACGGCGCGCTGCTCCGGCTCGAGCACGTGCCCGACGCCTTCTGAGCGGCGGTCAGCCCAGCGGGAGCTGCTGGTATGCGATCGACGCGAACGAGAGGCGGTGCAGCGGGGAGATCCCCTTCTCGGCTATCGCCGCCCTGTGCTCCGGCGTCGAGTAGCCGACGTTCGTGTCGAAGTCCCACTCCGGGTGGCGCTCGGCGGCGCGGCGCATGTAGCGGTCGCGGGTGACCTTCGCCAGCACGGAGGCCGCCGCGATCGCGGCGCTGCGCGAGTCGCCGCCGATCACCGCGCGGTGCTCGAAGCAAAGCCCCGGGACGCGAAAGCCGTCGACAAGGCAGAGCGCCTCGTCGCACGCCACGCAGTCGAGCGCCGAGCGCAGCGCCTCAAGGTTCGTCACGTGGAGCCCGCGCGCGTCGATGCCGCGCGGGCAGCGCGCCACGATCGCGGCCCGCGCCGCGGCCCGCAGGACAAGCGGGTAGAGCTCCTCCCGGCCCGCCTCGGTGTGCTGCTTGGAGTCGTTCAGGTGGGCGAGCGAGCGCCGGTCCGACAGCGTCAGGCGGTCGAGGTCGAACAGGACCGCGGCCGTGACGAGCGGCCCGGCGAGCGAACCCCGGCCGGCCTCGTCGGCCCCTGCGATGAAGCGCCGCTCGAAGGCGCGGTCGAAGGCGAACAGCTTGCGGCCGCGGCGTGGCCCCGGGCGCGGTCTAGAGCGTTCCGACTCGGTCGAGCGGCCAGTAGGTGAAGAAGGCTCGTCCGATGATCCACTTCTTGGGGACCGGGCCCCATTCGCGGCTATCGGCGCTCTCACCACGGTTGTCGCCCATCATAAAAAAGTGACCCGGCGGAATCTTGATGGCCTTGGGCAGGTTGCAGATGCCGCAGCTCGGGTCGGGCCGGATGAACGGCTCCTTCTGGGCGTTCTTGCTCCCGTTGAGGTAGACGCGGCCCTTGAGGACCCTGATCGTGTCCCCGCCCACCGCGACGATCCGCTTGATGAAGTTCTGGCTCGAATGCGGCCCGGGCGTCGGCTTGGCGCAGGGGTGCCCGTCGTTGGGCTCGTTCGGGATGCCGCAGGTGTTGTCGTCGGCGCCCTTCGGCGGCTTGAAGACGACGATCGAGCCGCGGCCGGGGTCCGAGAAGTGGTCGGTCACGCGATCCACCAGCACGCGCTGGTTGATCGCCAGGGTCGGCTCCATCGAGCCGCTCGGGATCCGGAAGGGCTTGACGACGAACGCCTGGATCAGAAGCGCCAGCCCGAGCGCGACCGCGACGATGAGGACGAACTCGAGCAGCGAGTTGAGCGATCGCTTCCCGCCGCCGCCCGACTTCTCCTTCGGGGCCACGGTCTGAGGCCCGCCGGTCAAGGCGCCTTCGAACCGGCGTCGTCAGGCTCGCCGGCCCCCTCTGTCTCCTCCCCGCTGCCCTCGTCCTCCTGCTGGGCGTCGGCCTCGGCGTGGGCGTCCTGCTCCCCCTCTGCTTCGGCTTCCGCGCCCTCGGCCTCGGCTGCCGGCTCGTCTGTCGCCTCGCCCTCGGCGGTCGCCGCCTCCTCCTCGCCCTCGGCGGCCACCTCCTCGGCCTCCCCCGGCGAGAGCGGTGCGGCCTCCTCCTGCGTGCCGGCGGCGTCCGCGGCAATGGCCGGCTCCATGCCCGGCTCCTCCGCGGCCTCGGGACCGATGTACTGCTGCTCCCGGATGCGCGCGCGGCGCCCCACCCGCCCCCGCAGGTAGTAGAGCTTGGCCCGGCGAACGTCGCCGCGGCTCGCCACCTCGATGCGCTCGATCTTCGGCGAGTGCACCGGAAACGTGCGCTCGACGCCGACGCCGAACGACTGCTTGCGCACCGTGAACGTCTCCCGCACCCCGCTGCCCTGTCGCTTGATCACGACGCCCTCGAACACCTGGGTGCGGCGGCGGGTGCCCTCGACGACCTGGAAATGCACCTTCACGCGGTCACCCGACTGAAACCGCGGGACCTTTCGCAGCTGCGCGCGCTCGAGGCTTTCGATCACTCCGCTCATCGCAAAAAGAGGGCGCGACCGCCGCGGGAGCGGTCGGCGCGCGCAGGGGCCGATGGTAGCGAAGCGCCTGGCGCTCTCAGGGGCCACGGCGCTCGCCGCGCTCGGCGCTCCGAGCCCGCCGCCAGGCACCTATCTCGGCGTGGTTACCGGAGAGGAGCACGTCGGGGACGCGATGGCCCCGCCACTCCACCGGCCGCGTGTAGTGGGGGTACTCGGGAGCGCCGCCCAGCGCCGGGCTGAACGACTCCTCCACCGCGCTCTCCTCGTCGCCGAGCGCGCCCGGGAGTTTGCGGATCACGGCGTCGCAGACGACCATCGCCGCGAGCTCGCCGCCCGATAGGACGTACGGGCCGATCGAGACGACGTCGCTCGCCAGGTGCTCGTGCACGCGCTCGTCGAATCCCTCGTACCGGCCGCACAGAAGCGTGAGGTCGCCGCCCTCTGCCAGCTCGTCGGCCAGCGCGTCGTCGAACTGACGGCCGCCCGCCGCGAGAGCGATCACGCGCCTTCGCCCCCGCACCTGCGCGGCGTCCTCTCCGTAGCGCTCGCGCAGCGCGGCCTCCACCACGTCGACCCGAATCACCATTCCCGCGCCGCCGCCGTATGGGGTGTCGTCGACCTGGCCGGCGCGCAGCGGCGTCGTCTCGCGCAGATCGATCGCGCGCAGCTCGAGCCCCAGCGCGGACGCGTTGCGGACGTGGCGCTGCTCGGCGAACCAGTCGAACCAGCTGGGGAACAGGGTGAAGACGTCGATCGACGTCAATCGATGACGTCCACGAGCACGCGCCGGCCCTCGTGGGTCGCCGCCGCCCGCACGACGCTGCGCAGCGCGTTGACGGTGCGGCCACCGCGCCCGATGACCTTGCCGACGTCGTCCTCGGCCACGTGCAGCTCGTAGACGACCGTCCCGTCGTCGTCCTCGTACGACTCGACGGACACGGCATCGGGATTGTCGACGAGCGCCCTTGCCAGGTACTCGATGAGGTCCTTCACGGCTTGCGATCGGCCATCTAGCCCGCTGCGTCCTCGGACTGCGAGGCGGCTGCGCCGCCAGCGCCGATGCCCCGGATGCGCATCAGGCGGCGTACGGTGTCCGTCGGCTGCGCGCCGCGATCGAGCCAGTGCCGGAGCCGCTCCTCGTCGAGCTCGACCTCGGATGGATCGGTCTGGGCGTTGTAGCGGCCGATCGTCTCGATCACGCGACCGTCGCGCGGGGATCGCTGGTCGGCGACGACCACCCGCCAGATCGGGTTCTTGCGCGAACCGACGCGCGTCAGCCTCACTCGTACCGACAAGTCTCAGATCACCTCGTTTGCCTGGGATCAGCCATCAAAAGCGGGGGAACGTTAGCGACCGCCGGCCAGCTGGGAGAGCGACGGCATCTTCCCCTGCTGGAGCTGGCGCATCAGCTTCTGCATCTGGCCGAACTGCTTCACGAGCTGGTTCACGGCCTGCACCGTGGTGCCCGACCCGCGCGCGATCCGCCGCCGGCGGGAGCCGTTGAGGATCTCGGGATGTGCGCGTTCCTCCGGCGTCATCGAGGTGATGATCGCCTGGAGGCGGTCGAGGTCGCGGTCGTCGACCTTGAGGTCGCCGAGGCCCAGTCCGCTCGCGCCCGGCAGCATCTTGAGCAGCCCGGAGAGCGGGCCCATCCGGCGGATCTGCTTCATCTGCCCGAGGAAGTCGTCGAACGTGAACTCCTGCTTGCGGATCTTGCGCTCGAGCTCGGCGGCCTGGTCCTGGTCGAACTCGCGCTCGGCCTTCTCGATCAGCGTCATCACGTCGCCCATGCCGAGGATGCGCTGGGCCATACGGTCGGGGTGGAAGCGCTCGAAGGCGTCGAGCTTCTCCCCCGTCGACGCGTACAGGATCGGCTTGCCGGTGACCGCCTTCACCGAGAGCGCGGCGCCGCCGCGGGCGTCGCCGTCGAGCTTCGTGAGCACCACGCCGTCGAACTCCGCGCTCTCGGCGAACCGCTCCGCCACGTTCACGGCGTCCTGGCCCGTCATCGCGTCGACCACCAGGAGCACGTCGTGCGGCTTGATCCGCTTTCGGATCCTGGCGAGCTCCTCCATCAGCTCCTCGTCGATGTGTAGGCGGCCGGAGGTGTCGACGATCAGGACGTCCCGACCGTCGGCCTGAGCCGACTCGAGCGCCCACCCGGCGATGTCGACCGGACCGGGCTCCGTCCCCTGCTCGTAGACGGTCGCGCCGGCGTCCTCCCCACCTTCGCCAGCTGCTCGACGGCCGCCGGCCGGTAGGTGTCACAGGCGGCCAGCGCGACGTCCTTACCGTGGTGCTCGCGGAGGTAGCGCGCGAGCTTCGCGCACGCCGTGGTCTTGCCGGAGCCCTGGAGGCCTGCCATGAGGACGACGGTCGGCGGCCGGCTGGCGAACGCGATGTCCCGCGCGCTGCCGCCCATCAGCGCCGTCAGCTCCTCGCCGACGAGCTTGACCACCTGCTGCCCGGGGTTCAGGGCCTGAAGCACGTCCGCACCCTGCGCGCGCTCTCCGACCCGCCCCGTGAACTCCTTGACGACCTGGAAGTTCACGTCGGCCTCGAGCAGCGCCAGCCGGACCTGCCGCATTGCCTTGGCGACGTCGTCCTCGGTCAGCTTGCCGCGCGAGCGGACGT
>VAXR01000030.1 GCA_005885165.1 Actinomycetota bacterium | reverse complement strand
GAAGTCGGCCAACCCGAAGAAGCTGCCCTTGAAGGTAAATGTGAGCGGCACCTGGGTGAGCCCGGGAGTGCTGGCCGCGGACGAGGCGGCCCCGCCCTGCGGCGCGGTCGATCCGGGCCCCGAGGCCGTCGCGTTGGCCTGCGCCTGGCTCGTGTTGTTGGCCTGCGTAACCCCGTTGCCGGCCTTCTGGGCCTGCTTGCCCGGCCAGCTCTGAGCGGGGGCGGAGCCCGGCGCAGCCGGGTTGTGGCCGCCACCGACGGGCGTCCCCGTGGACGCGCCGGACTTGCCGGCGGCGCCCGAGGCGCCACTTGAGCCAGTCGAGCCAGTCGAGCCAGTCGAGCCGCTCGAGCCGCTCGAGCCGCCGGCCGCGCCCGCGACGGCACCCGGCTTCAGGTCCTGGATCTGGACGCCCGTCCCGCGGGCGGCCTGGTCGAGCTGGATCAGAAGGCTCGGCATGTCGACCGTCGTCGGAACCGCCTTGCCAAGATGGATGACGGTCGCGTAGTCGGCCGCGAAGCTGTCCTTCGCCGAGGTGAGCTGGGTGACCTGCCCCTCGGCCGTGTCGCGCTTGCTCTGCGCGGCCGACAGCTGCTGCGAGATCTTGTCGACCTGCGCCCGCTTCGGGGCGAGGATCATGAACCAGTAGACGAGGAACAGCACGATCGGCACGATGGCGAGGGCGATCTTGCGGTCGCGTGCGGTGAGGCTCACGATCCACCTCCCAGCGAGGCCGGAACCTTGTCGTTCGAGCCCTGCGTGCTCGTCGTGGGGGCGAAGATGACCGTCGCATCCCACTTGTAGTTCGTGCGCCCGTGCGTGCTGCCGCAGTCGCCGGAGGCCGCGCTGCCGGTGGACCCGGACGGCGGAGCGCCGGCCACGTTGGCGTTGTCGGGCCTGGTCATGTCGTTCAGCTGGACGTCCTGCGCGCCGCTCAGCTCGCGCAGGCGCACGAGGGTCGTGGCCACCACCGGCTCGCTCGGCGCGCAGCCGGTCACGTCCACCTGAGGTCCGGAGCCCGCAGAGGCCGTGGAGCTCGAGCCCGAGGGGGTCGCCGGCGTGGACGAAGAGGGGCTCGCGGCGCCGCTCGTGCTCGGGGGGCCGCTGGCAGAGGCGCTCGCGGTGAGCAGCCACACGCCGTTCGGGAGCACACGGGCGAGCCCGCGCGCAAGCCGCTCCCAGTCGACGCGGCCGCCGGCCAGCTGCTGGACGGACGACACGCGGGCCTGCTTCACCTCGCGGAAGTTCCCGTAGGCGGCGAGGGACCCGGCGCGCGCCTCGGCCTGCACGGTCTCCGCCTTCGCGCGAGCGACCGCGCCCTTCCGGGAGTTGATGTCGTTGACCGTGCTGACGTAGATGAGCGTCATGAGGAGAATGGCCCCCAGAATCCCGATCACCACGTAGGAGCTGCCCTTCTTGGTGCCGGTCGGCGTCCGCGGGCGATCCTTCGTCGGGAGCAGGTTGACGGGCTTCATGCCGCCGCTCCAAGCGCCAGTCCCGCCGCGACGGTGTGGCGGTAGGGATCCTCGTCCGACGGAAGCTTCCCGGCGTACAGGCGACCCAGGGGCTCGGCCACGGTAACCGGCACCTCGATGAGGCCGCTCAGCTCCTCGGCGAGCCCGGGCCGGCGCGAGCCGGGGCCGGACAGGACGATCTCGCCGACCCAGCGCGCCTCGGGCTGCGCCATGTAGAAGTCGATCGAGAGCCGGATCTCCTCAGCGAGGGCTCCGGCGATGTTGTCGTGCTCGGCGTCCCACTGGGTCGACAGCGGGCGCGTGAAGAGGCAGGTGGTGCCGACGGCCACGGCGAGGTTCGTCACGCCGCCGAGGTGGCAGAAGACGCGAGCCGTCTCGTTCGAGTCGGACGGGGCTGCGAGCGTGCGGACGAGCGCGAACGCGTTCAGGTCGATGCCCTCGGGCTTGAGGCCGGCGCCGCGGACGGCCTCGACGATGCGCTGGATCATCGACTCGCGTGCGGCGACGACGACCACGCGGAGGCGCGTCGCGCCCTCGGGGTTAACGGTCTCGCCCACGACCTCGTGGTCGAGGACGACCTCCTCGAGCGGCATCGCGATGGCCTCGGCCGCCTGGAACTGAACGGCCGCGGCGCGCTCCTTCTCGTCGTCGATCTTCGGGATCTCGAGATGACGCACCACGATCTGCTGATTGGCGATGCCGAGCCGGACGCGCTTGGGCAGCCCCTCCGACTTGAAGAAGTCCCGCAGCGACTCGGTCAGCGCGGTCACGTCGGTGACCTCGCCGTCACTGATCACGCCCGGGGCGAGATCCATGCTCGCCGCGCGCGTGACGCCATCGGGGGTCGCCTGAACCGCGGCGAGGTACGCGCCGTCCAGGTCGAGACCGACCGTCCCGCGGTTGGGATGCTTGCTGAGCGCCAGTGCCATGTCGCTTCCTTACAGACCCGGTATCGACCGCTGAGAGAAGTCCTTTAGGCGCGCGGAGAGGGCCGCGGCCTCAAACGAAGTGGTGCGTGTAAAGGTGGATGAGCTGATGGCCCGCCAGCAGCGCCGCGATCCCGCCTAGAGCCAGGAACGGGGCGAACGGAACGCCCTTCTTGCGGCCCTTCGCGCCGTGCCGCGCGAGCATCGCCACGCCCACGAGCGACCCGCTCAGGAACGCGATGAAGAGCGCCGGGATGACCGTGACGCCCAAATAGAGCCCCATCACGCCGGCGAGCTTCACGTCGCCCATCCCCATGCCTCCGGGATGGATGAGCGCGGCGACCAGCAGGAACGCGAACGCGCCCGCGCCGGCGCCGAGCAGCTCGGGAAGCGCATGCGCGTGCACGACCGCGCCGGCGCCGACGGCCCAGACGGCGATCGGCACCAGGATCTTGTTCGGGACGATCCGGTGCTCCAGATCGATGCCCGCCACCGCGATGAGCATCGCCGCGAACGGGAGCTCGACCACGAGGCCGGAGTTCAGGCCGCGAGTGAGCACGACGGCGGCGAAGACCGCTGCAGTGAGGAGCTCCACCAGCGGATAGCGCGCCGAGATGCGCGTGCCGCAGCTGCGGCAGCGGCCGCGAAGGACGAGCCAGGAGACGACCGGGATGTTGTCCCAGGGCCGGATCGGCTGATCGCAGCCGGGGCAGTGCGAGCCCGGCGAGACGAGCGACTCGCCGCGCGGCAGCCGGTAGGCGACCACGTTGAGGAACGACCCGATCATCAGGCCGAAGGGGGCTGCGAAGGCAAGTTCCATCTGTGAGGGTTAAGGAGCGCCCGGCCCGGTTTCGCCCGCGTTCTTCCGCGGAGGGAGGGCTCAGTTCCTGATCGGCTCGCGGGGGGCCCGACTTGAGCCCGCGCGCGCGGGATTTCCCGGCCCGAACGCGCTCCCGAAACGCCGAGAGGCGGGCCCTGAGGCCCGCCTCTCGAAGAGACAGCGTCGAAGCTGCTTCTTACCAGTTGCCGCTGCTCGGGCAACCACCCTGGCCCGTCGGGGTGCAGGTGCGGGTCGACGCGCCACCGAGACTAGCCTTGGTGATCACGAAGGTGTGCACCCCACCGCTCGAGGCCTTCGACTTGGCCGTGACGGTGTAGTCAGACGACGACGCCGACGCGGCCGAGACCTGGCCGGTGCCGGTGCCGACCGGCAGACCGGTGTTGGCCGGGCTCGTGCACTTGGTGTAGTCCTGCTCGCTTGCGAAGCAAGACTCGATCTGCGACACCAGGTTACGGGCGTTTGACTTCGCGTCCGCGTCCTGGCCCTTCTCCTGCTGGCCGAGGAAGGCCGGCAGGGCAATCGCGGCAAGGATGCCGATGATCAAAATGACGACGAGGAGCTCGATAAGGGTAAAACCGCTCTCCTCGGCCTGAATACGCTCGCGGAGCTTCCGCAGCATTGACTCGTCCTCCTTGAGTCTGGGTTGTTGCGCCAGCTCCGCGGCTAAGCCCCCTTGGACCCTGTCCGTGGCGGTAACCCGGCCGACTCAGGTTGAGCCTGATTCCCGAGCCCCGTGGCTTTGCGTCCCCACCTCGCGGCGGGTTTGCCTTTTGCGCCGTGGTCTGGCTTTAGGCCAGTTATCGACCCCGGCGACGCGTCGCTTTAATGACACCCGCAAGGTTCCGCTCACTTCGGACCCGGCCCTTAGCATCGGCCGCATGCACCTGCGGCGGGCGCTGCTCCTGATGGCGGTCGTCCTCCTTGGTGTGGCCGCCGTCGAGGCGCTCGTGGGGGTGCCGAGCACCCGCGTTCCGCGCGAGCCGCGCACGACCCAGGTCGCGCCTCCGCCGCCCGTACCGCGCACGCCGAGCGCGTCGGCCTCGGTCACGTTTCGCTACAGGCCGGGCCGCAAGCCGCCTGTGCGCCGGCTGCGCGCCGGAACACACGTGACGCTGCAGGTGGCATCGACCAGGGCGGGTGAGGTGTTGCTGCGCGGCCTAGGGCTCGTGCAGCCGGTCGAACCCGGCACGCCCGCCTCGTTCGACGTGCTTCTGACGGCGCCCGGCCGCTACGACGCGGTGCTGGATCCCGTTGTGGGGCGGCCCGTGCGAGTGGGCCGCCTGGTCGTCAGCGGATGTTGTCGTAGACCTTGAACATCGGCATGTACATCGCCACGACGATGAAGCCCACGATCGCGCCGACGAGGATGATCATCAGCGGCTCGAGGATCGAGGTGAGGGCCTTCAGGCCCGCCGCGACCTCGTCCTCGTAGAAGTCGGCGATCTTGCTCAGCATCTGCTCGAGGGCGCCGGTCTCCTCGCCCACCGCGATCATCTGCGTGACCATTATCGGGAAGGCCGTGGGCTCCGCGCGCATCGGCGTTGTCAACGAGCCGCCGCCGCGGACCGACTCGCCGACGGCGTCCATCGCCTTCTCGATGACGCTGTTGCCGGACGTGCGCCCGGTGATGTCGATCGCCTGGAGCATCGGAACGCCGGCCCCGATCAGCGCCGAGAAGGTGCGGGCGAAGCGCGCAAGCGCGACCTTCTGCACGAGATCGCCGATCTTCCACGGCACCTTCAGCTTGAAGCGGTCCCACTGCTGGGCGCCGCGCGACGACTTCTTCCACTTGCGGAAGCCCACCACCACTCCGACCGCGCCCCCGACGATCAGGTACGGCGCGCCGGTGACGATGTGGGAGAAGTCGACCGTGAACTGCGTGATCGCCGGCAGGTGGCCGCCGAACTCCTTGAACACCTTCTCGAAGACCGGGACGAGGAACGCGACGAGCGCCAGCAGGACGACCACCGCGAAGGTCGAGATCAGGATCGGGTACATCAGGGCGGCCTTGATCTGGCGCCTGAGCGAGTCGTCCTTCTCGAGCTGGTCCGCCACGCGTTCGAGCGTCTCCTCGAGGATTCCGCCGGCCTCGCCGGCACCGACCATCGCGGTGTAGAGGGCGTTGAAGATCGTCGGGTAGCGCTTCAGGGCCTCGGACAGCGCGATGCCGGCTTCCACGTCCATCCGGATCGAGGTGAGCGCCTCGCGGAACTTGTCGCTGCGGGCCTGCTCCTCGAGCACGTACAGCGCGCGCAGGAGCGACATGCCCGACTGGATCATCGTCGCGAGCTGGCGCGTCGCCACGGTCAGCTCCTGCGACTTGACGCGGCGCCAGCGACCGAAGTAATCGCCCAGGTCGGTTGTCTTCTGCTCCTCGATGTCGAGGACGATCAGCCCCTTGGCACGGAGCTGCGAGTTGACCGCCTGCTTGTCGTCGGCGTCCAGCTCCCCGCGCGTCGGCACACCCGCCAGGTCGACGGCCTTGAAGGCGAACGTGGTCATCGGCTAGCCAACCGCCATTCCGCCGTTGCCCGTCGGGACCTTCATCGCGGGCATCGGCGCGCCGGATCCACCCGCCATGAGCCGCTTTAGCTCGTCGGGCGTCGAGGAGCGCCGCTCCGCGAGCTCCATCGTGATGGCGCCGCGGCGGACGAGGTCGACGAGCGCGGCGTCCATCGTCTGCATGCCGTGCGCGCCGCCCGTCTGGAGCGCGGAGTAGATCTGGTGGGTCTTGCCCTCGCGGATCAGGTTGCGCACGCCGGGCGTCGGCACGAGCACCTCGCAAGCCGCCACGCGCGCCTGGCCGTCCGCAGTCGGGAGGAGCTGCTGGGTGACAATCCCCTGGAGCGAGACGGAGAGCTGGACCCGCACCTGGTGCTGCTGGGACGGCGGGAACGCGTCCACGATCCGGTCCACGGTCTGCGCCGTGTCCTGGGTGTGAAGCGTCGCGAAGACGAGGTGGCCGGTCTCGGCGGCGGTCAGGGCCGTCGCCATCGTCTCGAGGTCGCGCATCTCGCCTACGAGGATCACGTCCGGGTCCTGGCGGAGGGCGGACTTCAGCCCCTCGGCGAAGGAGGTCGCGTCGGTTCCGAGCTCGCGCTGGTTGACGATGCACTGCTTGTGGCGGTGCAGGAACTTGATCGGGTCCTCGATCGTGAGGATGTGCTCGTGGCGCTCCTCGTTGATCCGGTCGACCATCGCGGCGAGCGACGTCGACTTACCGGACCCGGTCGGCCCGGTAATGAGCACGAAGCCGCGCGGCTTGTGCGTGAAGTCGAGCAGCACCGGCGGCAGGCCGAGCTCCTCGAGCTGGGGGATATCCGAAGGAATCGTCCTCATGACCGCGCCAACCGACGCCCGCTGGAAGAACGCGTTCACGCGGAAGCGGGACTTGTTCGGGATCGCGTACGAGAGGTCGATCTGCCAGTCGGTCTCGAGCCGCTTGCGCTGCTCGTTGTTGAGGATCGAGTAGACGATCTCGCGCGTGTCCTGCGGCGTGAGCGGCGGGTAGTCGAGCGCGCGCAGCCGCCCGCGTTCGCGCACCATGGGCGGCGAACCGGCGGTGAGGTGGAGGTCGGACGCTCCGGTCTCGACTACCTCGAGCAGGATGTCGGCGAAGTCGAAGTTCATCGGTTAGGCCCCTTATCGGCATCTGCGGCTAGGCCGCGACCCGCGCAACCTCCGCGATCGAGGTGACCCCGAGCTTCACCTTCTCCAGGCCGTCGTCGCGGAGGAGCTTCATCCCATCCGAGACGGCCTTTGTGCGGAGCACATCGGCGGACTCCCGCGCAATCGTCATCTCCCGGATCTCGTCGCTCAGCGTCATCACCTCGTAGATGCCGACGCGGCCCCGGTAGCCCGTGTGGCTGCAGCGCGCGCAGCCGACCGGCTCGTACGCCTCGATGTCGAAGGCGGCGTCCGGGAAGTTCGCGGCCTTCAGGGTCTCCATCGTGAGCACCGTGCGGCGCTTGCAGTAGTTGCAGAGCCGGCGCGCCAGCCGCTGCGCCACGACCACGTCGACGGCCGACGCGGTCAGGAACGGCGCCACGCCCATCTCGGTGAGGCGGGTGACCGCCGACGGGGCGTCGTTCGTGTGGAGCGTGGTGAGGACGAGGTGGCCGGTGAGCGCGGCCTCGACCGCGATCCGCGCCGTCTCGCCGTCCCGGATCTCGCCAACCATGATGATGTCGGGGTCGGCGCGCAGCATCGAGCGCAGGCCCGCGGCGAAGGTGAGCCCCGCCTTGAGGTTCACCTGCATCTGGTTGATGCCGGGGATCTGGAACTCGACCGGGTCCTCGATCGTGATGATGTTCTTCTCGACGCTGTTGACGGTGTTGAGCGCCGCGTAGAGCGTGGTGGACTTGCCGGAGCCCGTGGGACCGGTCACCAGGACGGCGCCGTAGGACTGCTGGAAGCCCTCCTCGAAGCGGATCCGTGCGCTGTCGCGGATCCCGAGCGCGTCGAGCGTGAGCAGTACGGCCTCCTTGTCGAGGAGGCGCATCACGACTCCCTCGGAGCCGGACGACGGCAGCGTGACGATGCGGACGTCG
This sequence comes from Actinomycetota bacterium, assembly GCA_005885165.1. Taxonomy (GTDB): domain Bacteria; phylum Actinomycetota; class Thermoleophilia; order Solirubrobacterales; family Thermoleophilaceae; genus AC-37. The sequence continues at coordinate 19,228 of VAXR01000030.1, read as the reverse complement.
ACGTGGTGGCCCTCCACCTGGAGCGTCACGCGACCGTCCTGGGGCAGCCGCTTCTCGGCGATGTCCAGGTCGGCCATGATCTTCACCCGCGAGATGACCCCGGGCATCATCCGGCGCGGGATCGTGGTCGTCTCGTGGAGCACGCCGTCCACGCGGAAGCGGACGCGCATGTCGCGGCCGTGCGGCTCGAAGTGGACGTCGGATGCGCCGTCCTCGACCGCCTGCGCGATGATCGAGTTGACGAGCTTGATAGTCGGCGCGTCGGTGGCGGACGCGCGGATGTCCGCGACGAGCGTCGGGTCCTCTTCGTCGTCGTCCTCGCCCTCCGTCGCCTCGGCGACCGCCTCGTCGAGGCGGTTCATCTTCACAATCAGGCCCCCGATGTCCTCGCTCGAGGCGACCGCGGGCCGGATCTCGTACCCCGTCATGAGCTTCAGGTCGTCGATCGCCAGGACGTTCGACGGATCGGACATCGCCACGAGCAGGTGCCCGTTCGAGTGGAAGCCGATCGGGACGGCGTTGTAGCGCCGCGCGGCCTGCGGGGTGAGGAGGCCGACGGCGGTGACGTCGGGCTGGTAGACGGTCAGGTCGACGTGGTCGAGGCCGAAGCGCTCGGCGGTCGCGCGGGCGAGCTGGTCGGAGCTCAGCGCGCCCGACTGCAGGAGCACCTCCTCGGGCGAGCCGCCGGCGGCCCTGCCCTCCTCAACCGCGGCGTCGACGCGCGACTGCGGCAGGAAGCCGAGCTCGACGATGACGTCGGTGATGAAGCGGCCGGCGCCGCCGCGGCGCCTGGGGGGAGTTATTCCGGCGAACCGCCCGGGCGACTCGTCGCCGTCGTCCGGGCCGCCGGGCTGGAGCTCATCGGCGGCGAGGTCCGACTGGTCGGACAGCTCGTCGAGGGGCAGCGACCCGAGGGCGGCCGGCGCCTGTGGCTCGTTCATCGAAGCGCGTCCGCGACGTTCTGGTGGAGGGTTTCGGAGTCGACGTAGCCCTGGAACAGGACCGCGCGGCGTCCGGGCCGTACGACAACCACCGCGGGCACCTCGGAGATGCCGACTCCGGCGAGCATCTGCCGGTAGGCGGCGATCTGGGCGAGGTTCGCGGAGAAGACCGAGACCCCCTTCATTCCGCGGACTGACTTGACGGAACTGGCGGTCGCAGCATCATCGGCAGATCCCGGGCGGGTGAAGAAGAGGACAACGACCTTGCCCTGCTCGAGCGCCGTGGCAGCCGCCTCGGCCTGGGGCGGGATCTCGCCGTCGGCCCCCACGCGGGGGTGGACGACCGGCTTGGCGACGGGCTTGCGCGACAGCGCCCGCGTGCTCTGCAGCGGCTTGACCGGCGTATGCCGGAGCTGAAGCCCCGGCTTGGTCGCAGGCTGCGGCGGCGTGCTGACGGGTGTCTGCGGTGCCGGCTTGCTGGCCTGAGTGACCGACTGGTTCGAGCCGCTCCTCGTCACGAGGAACGCACCAGCGATCAGCGCGAGGCCGAGGATCGCGAGCATGACAGGGCGGGGAACTGCCATTGCGGCCTCTATCGGCAGCGTTGGGACTGGAGTTGAGGGCCGATGCGGCGTGGGGTCTCGACGGGGTCTGGCCGGTGGTTCTAGCCCTCTCTCGCTAACCGCGCTGCTTTTTGGTCGTCCTGCGACCAAAATGCAGCAAAGCCCCGGCGAGTTGACATGCGTTACGCCCGAGCGGAACGCGCTGCCGCCCGCATCGCCTCCAGCGGCGCGGGGCGACCGGTCCAGAGCTCGAAGCTAAGCGCTCCCTGCCTCACGAGCACCTCGATGCCGTCGACCACGTGGGCGCCGCCACCCCGGGCCCAGCCGGCCACCGGCGTCTCCGCCCCATCCGAGCGGTAGACGAGGTCCACCACGACCGCCGGCGGGTCCGCATCGGCGAGGCCGAGCCCGCGTAGAGCGTCATCGGCGCCAAGCCGTGGATCGAGGCCGACGGACGTGGCGTTCACGAGCAGGTCGACGGCCGCCCGATCCGGGCGCTCGGCGTGGTCCAGCCCAAGGTCCCGGGCGAGCGCAGCGGCCCGCTCAGGCGTGCGGTTCCAGATCGCCACCTCGGCCGCCCCGCCCTCGCGCAGGGCCCACGCGGCCGCGCGGCCGGCGCCCCCCGCGCCCAGCACTAGGGTCCGGAGACCGGTCATCGGTCGCTCGAGCGCCCGCTGGAGGCCGGCCGCGTCGGTGTTCTCGGCCTCCAGGTGGCCGTCCGCGAAGGTGAGCGTGTTCGCGGCCCCGATCCCGGTGGCCGCCTCGGACGCGGAGTCCGCCACCTCCAGCGCGGCGAGCTTGTGCGGGATCGTCACGTTCGCTCCCCTGTAGCCGGACGCCGGGAGCGCCCGCACGACCTCCCGGAACCGGTCGGGCGCGACGGGCAGCGGCACGTAGAGCCAGTCGAGTCCGACGGCGTCGAAGGCGGCGTTTTGCATCGCCGGCGAGCGGCTGTGCGCGACCGGATGGCCGAGCACGCCGCAGAGCGTCCGCCCGGTCACTTCCGGCAACGCGTGGGCGAGCGGCCCTTGTTCGCGGCGCGGGCGGACTGGTAGCGGGCCACATCCCGCTGGAAGTGGGCCATATCGACCGAGAACGCGTGGCGCCCGCACGTCCCGGGCTTGACCACGTAGTAGAGGTAGCGCGTCTTGGCGGGGTGGGCGGCGGCATTTATCGCGGCGAGGCCGGGGTTGCCGATCGGGCCCGGGGGGAGGCCGACGTTGACGCGCGTGTTGTAAGGGGACCGCACGTGCAGCTGCGCATTGGTGAGCGGATGCGTCCAGTTGCGGGTGGCGAAACGCACGCTGGCGTCGATGCCGAGCGGCATGTGCGCACGCAGCCGGTTGTAGATCACCGAGGCGATCACGCGCCGCTCGCTCGGCAGAAGCGCCTCGCGGTCCACCAGCGAAGCGATCGTGAGGACGTCGTAGGGCGTGAGGTTGACGCGCCGGGCGGCCCGCAGCTTGACGCGGGGGAAGGCCCGCTTGAACGCCGTGAGCTGCTTCGCCACGAGCAGCTTCACCGGCGAGCCACGGCGGATGAAGTAGCTCGACGGGAACAGGAATCCCTCCAGATCGCGGGCATGCTTCGCTCCGTAGCGCTTCGGGTTGAGGAGGTGCGAGCGACGGGTGGCCCGCACGTAGTCGCCGCGCAGGCCGTCTTTCGCGACGAGCCGGGCGATCTCCCGACGCGAGCTGCCCTCCGGGATCGTGACCTCGATGACGGTGCGCTGCGGCCCGTGGACGAGCGCGTTTATGGCCGCCCCGTAGCTCATGTCGCGGCGAAGGTCGTAGACGCCGGGCTTCAGGTCCCCTCTCCGGCCCGCCAGCGTGGCGCGCACCTCGAAGAGGAAGCCGTTCGACACCACGCCGTGGCTCTCGAGGATGTCGCCGATCTTCCCCACCCCGGTCCCGTGCGGGATCGAGACCGTGACGGTGCCGTGCCCCGAGCCGGCGAACGGCTGGAAGAGCGCGACGAGGAACCACGCCAGCCCGGCCAGCACGATCACCGCGATCAGGGCCCCGAGCCGTCTACGGCCAGCCCGACGCTGCGAGCGCACCGCCCGGCCGCGCTCGCGCTCCCGCCGCGCCGCGCGCAGCTCGCTCACCGATCTTCGTGCACGGGGCGGGCCCGCCGAGGGTCCGTTCACGCCTCGGTCCGCGTTGCCGACGACTCGAGCCAGTCCTCCAGGAGGTGCGCCGCCGCGCGCGAGTCCTCGTCGGCGGCGCCCCCGGACCGCATCGCGCGCCTCGTTGTGAGCCGCTCGTCGTACAGCTCCACCGGCACGCCGGCCACCCGCCTGAGCCTCCCCGCGAACGAACGCGTCGCCGCGGCCTGCTCGCCCTCCTCGCCTGCCAGCGTCAGCGGCAACCCGACCACGACCAGCTCCGCGCCGGTCTCGCGCACCAGCTCGACGAGCTCCTCCAGCCCGGCCGGCGAGTCCGGTCGCTCCACGCTTCGGAGCGGAGTGGCGAGCGAGCCGCTCGGATCGGACACGGCCGATCCGCAGCGCGCGGCGCCGTAGTCGAGGGCGAGGACTCTCACGCCAGAGCGCGTTCGATCGCGAGGCGCGCGGCCGCGATCGCGTCGGGGAGTTTCTCGGGGTGGCGACCGCCGGCCTGCGCCATGGTGTCGCGGCCACCGCCTCCACCGCCGACCTGCTCGGCGGCGACCTGTATCACGTCCACCGCCTTCACCCCCCTCTCGACGACCTCCGGTGCGACGTTCGCAACGAGGTGCACCCGGCCCTCCGACTCCGTCCCCAGCACCACGGCGCTCTCGCCCAGCGCCTGCCTCACGCGATCGGAGAGCTCGAGCAGGGCTCGGGCGTCGCCGGCCTCGACGACCTCCGCGACGACCCTGGCGCCCGCCAGCTCGGTGGCGCGCTCGGCCACCTTCGCCGCCTGCTCGCGCGCGGACGAACTCGACCCCCGCTCGAGCTCGGCGAGACGCTCCCTCAGCTTGCGAACCGCGGTCACCACCTCGTGCTCGGGAACCCGCAGGAGCTCGGCCAGCTCGCGCAGCTCCTCGGCCCGCTGCCGCGACGACTCGATCCCGGCGGCGCCCGTGACCGCCTCGATTCGCCTGACGTTGGCGGCACTCGAGCCCTCGCTGACGATCTCGAACAGGCCGACCTCCGCCGTCGACCCAACGTGCGTCCCTCCGCAGAGCTCGCGCGACACCTCCGCCACCTCGACCATGCGTACCCACTCTCCGTACTTCTCACCGAAAAGCGCCATCGCGCCCATCGCCTCGGCGGCCTCGCGCGTCGTGTGGACGGCGTGCACCGGGCGGTTCTCGACGATCCAGGAGTTGACCTGCTCCTCGATGGCCGCCGCCTCGTCCGGCGTGAGCCGCTGGCCGTGCGTGAAGTCGAAGCGGAGCTTGTCCGGGCCGACGTACGACCCCGCCTGGCGCACGTGGGTGCCGAGGGCCTGCCGGAGCGCCGCGTGGAGCAGGTGCGTCGCGGTGTGGTTGCACATCGTCCGCAGGCGCCTGTCGCGATCGACGGTGGCGGCGGCCTCCTCCCCCACGCCGAGCTCGCCCTCGAGCGGCTCGAGTGCGACCGCCTGGTCCTCCCCGATCCGGTACACCCGGTCGACCCGGCCGAGGCCGGAAGGCGTCTTGACGAGCCCGGTGTCGGACACCTGGCCGCCGCCCTCCGCGTAGAACGGGCTCTCCGGCAGCTTCGCCAGAAGCTGCCCGTCGAGCGGCTCCAGAGCGCCGATCACCGTGTCCCACTCGGTCGCCTCGTAGCCCACGAAGCGCGACTCGAAGTCCGTCGACCGAGCGAACGCCAGCACCTGCTCGTGGTCCTGGCGCCCGGGGCCGCGGGCGCTGCCCGATCGAGCCAGCTCGCGGGCCCGCTCCATCAGCTCCTCGAAGCCCTGGTCGTCGACCGCCAGCCCCTCCTGGGCGAGCAGCTCCTTGGTCAGCTCGTACGGAAAACCGTAGGTGTCGTGCAGCTTGAACGCGTCCTCCGCGTCCACCCACGAGGTCTCTTCCGCCTTGGCCCGCTCGATCAGCTCCGCGAGCAGGCGCTCGCCCTGGGCCAGCGTCCGCCGGAAGCCCTCCTCCTCGGCGCTGGCCCACTTCAGGATGGTCTCGGACTGCGAGCGCAGCTCGGGATAGGCCTCCCCCATCACATCGATCGTCCGCCGGCACAGCGCGGGCAGCAGATCCTCTTCCACACCCAGGGTCCGGCCCTGCTGGATCGCGCGTCGCATGATCCGCCGCAGCACGTAGCCGCGGTCCTCGTTCGACGGGACCACGCCGTCGCCCAGGAGGAACGTCATGCCGCGGCCGTGGTCGGCGAGGATGCGGAGCGCCCGGGTGGTCGCGGCGTCCTCGCCGTACCGGCGCCCCGACAGCTCCTCGCCGAGCTCGACCAGCGGGCGGAAGTGCTCGGTCTCGAACGCCGAGGGGACGTCCTGGAGGATCGCCGCCATCCGGTCGAGCCCCAGGCCCGTGTCGATGTTCTGCCTGGGGAGCGGCGTGAGCGACCCGCCGTCGTGCAGCTCGTACTGCATGAACACGAGGTTCCAGTACTCGAGCTGCCTCTCCGTGTCGTCCCCCGGCCTGTCGGAGTCGGGCCCGAAGTCCGGCCCGCGGTCGTAGTAGAGCTCGGAGCACGGCCCGCACGGCCCGGTCGGGCCCGCCTGCCAGAAGTTGTCCTCACGGCCGAGCTGGACGATCCGCTCGTCCGGGATCCCGACCGACCGCCAGCACTCGATCGCCTCCTCGTCCGGACCGAGGTCGAGCGCGTCGTCGCCCCCGAAGACCGTCACCCAAATGCGGTCCTGGTCGAGCCCGAAGTCGCGCGTGGACAGCTCCACGGCGTAGTCCACCGCTCCCTGCTTGAAGTAATCGCCGAAGGAGAAGTTGCCCAACATCTCGAAGAACGTGAGGTGACGAGCGGTCGTCCCCACGACCTCGATGTCGACAGTGCGGAAGCACTTCTGGCACGAGGTAAGACGCGGGTGCGGGGGCGGCTCCTCGCCCCGGAAGTACGGCTTGAACGGCTGCATCCCCGCCGTGGTGAGCAGCACCGACGGGTCGTAGGTCGGCGGCACGAGCGAGGCAGAGGGCATGCGGCGGTGGTCCCGCGACTCGAAGAACGCGAGGAATCGCTCGCGTATCTCGGCCGCCGTCACGCGGCCAGTGTAGCCCTGCGAAATCAGCCGGCCGGCCGCTCTAAAGCGCGCTATTTGGGCACAGGTTGCATTTCTGAAATGTCTGCAAATTGCGCAGTTCCTTGCGCGCACCCGCGCGGGCGAAGAGAAAGGGCAATTGCATGGACCTAGAGCAACTCGTCGGTGAAGCCCGCCAGCGCGAGCTGCTGCACATTTCCCCCCGCTACCGCACGATCGCCGTTGCGATGGTCCTGTCCGATGTCGTAGAGGCGGAGGACGGCTACACCGCCAGCCACTGCCGCTCCGTCGGCGAGCTGGCCGTGTGGGTTGCCGACGAGCTGGGTCTCGGCCGCCGGATCCGCCAGGAGCTCGAGATCGTTGCGCTGCTGCATGACATCGGGAAGATCACGATTCCCAAGGAGATCCTCAACAAGCCCGCCGAGCTCACCAACGACGAGTTCGAGCTGATGAAGACCCACACGGTCGAAGGGCAGGCGTTGCTCGACCAGGTCGGCGGCCGCTTCGCCAGGGTCGGGCGAGTCGTGCGCTCCTGTCACGAGCGATGGGACGGCAGCGGCTACCCCGACGGACTCGAGGGCGAGGAGATCCCCGTCGTCGCCCGCATCGTCTTCTGCTGCGACGCGTACAGCGCGATGACGACCGACCGCCCCTACCGGCGGGCCATGACCCCGGGGGCGGCACTCGACGAGCTGAGTCTCGGCTCGGGGACCCAGTTCGAGCCGCGCATCGTCGAGGCGCTGCGCCGGCGCGTCGCGCTCGACTCGTACGAATCCGTGTCCGCGTCGCGCGCCTACGGATTGCGGCCGAGACTAGGGACCCCGCTTCCCGCCGACCTCCCCGCCTCGCCCTAGATGATCTAGCCCCTCCGTTATTCGGGGTCCAGCACGGGCAGCGCCGACAGGAGCGCGCCGGTGTACGGATGGCGCGGGTGCGCGAACAGCTCGTCCGAGCTGGCTACCTCCACCAGCTTGCCGAGGTACATCACCGCCACGCGGTCGCACATGTACCGGACGACCGAGAGGTCATGCGCGATGAAGATCAGCGTGAGCCCGAGCTCGCGCTGGAGGTCCCGCAGGAGGTTCAGGACCTGCGCCTGGATCGACACGTCGAGCGCTGAGACCGGCTCGTCGGCGATCACCAGCTTCGGCCGCAGCGCGAGCGCGCGAGCGATGCCGATCCGCTGGCGCTGGCCGCCGGAGAACTCGTGCGGCAGGCGGTTGTAGTGCTCGGGTTCAGGCCGACCTGCTCCATCAGCGCCTGCACCGCCGACCGCCGGCGCGCGCCGGGCTCGAGCCCGTGGATCACGAACGGCTCGGCGATGATGCTGCCCGCCGTCTTCCGCGGGTTGAGCGAGGAGTAGGGGTCCTGGAAGACCATCTGCACCTCGCGGCGCAGGGGCCGTAGGGCGCGCCCTCGGAGCGAGGTCACGTTCGTGCCGTCGAAGGCGATCGTCCCGGCGGTCGCGTCGAGCAGTCGCATCACGAGCCGGGCGGTCGTGGTCTTGCCGCAGCCCGTCTCCCCCACGATCCCGAACGACTCGCCGCGGCGGACGTCGAATGAGATCCCGTCCACCGCGCGCACGCTCGCGATCCCGCGCTGCAGGATCACGCCGCGCGTGATCGGGAAGTGCTTGACGAGGTCGCGGACCTCCACCAGGTTGTCGCTCACGCCTCCCCGCCCTCCACTCCGGCGCCGCGTCTGGCCGCGGCGGGCGTCCGGCCCTTGCGCAGCTCGGCCCAGAGCGCGCGCCGCTGGTCGCTCGGCAGGAGGCACGCCACCGCGTGCCCGCGGTCGCCGGGAACGGCCTCGAGCGGTGGGTCGACGCGCCTGTGGCGCTCGCGCACGTACGGGCAGCGTGGATGGAAGCTGCAGCCGGACGGCGGCGCGATCAGGCTCGGCGGCCGCCCGGCGATCGGCACGAGCGGCCGCTCGCGTGCAACGTCGAGCCTGGGGATCGAGCCGAGCAGGCCCCAGGTGTAGGGGTGCTCGGGCGCGTGGAAGACCGTCCGCACCGGCCCGCGCTCCACGATCCTCCCGGCGTACATGACCGCCACGCCGTCGACGGTCTCGGCGATGACCCCGAGGTCGTGGGTGATGAGCACCAGCGCCATCCCGAGCTCGCGCTGAAGGCGCCGGATCAGCTGCAGGATCTGGGCCTGGACGGTCACATCGAGCGCCGTCGTCGGCTCGTCGGCGATGAGCAGCCGGGGCTCGTTCGCGAGCGCCATGGCGATCATCGCGCGCTGGCGCATCCCGCCCGACAGCTCGTGCGGGTAGGCGTCGACGCGCTGGCGGGGGTCCGGGATCTCCACCATCCCGAGGAGCTCGATCGCGCGCACGCGCGCCGCCTCCCGCGAGACGTCGCGATGGGCGTGGATCGCCTCGGCGAGCTGGGCGCCCACCTTGTAGAACGGATGGAGAGAGGAGAGCGGGTCCTGGAACACCATGGCGATCTGATCGCCGCGGATACGCCGCAGCTCGTGCTCCGAGGCCCCGAGGAGGTCGCGGCCCTCGAAGTACACGGCGCCGCTGACTCGCGCTCCGTCCCGCCGCGTCAGCCCCATGAGCGTCAGCGCCGAGGCGGTCTTCCCGGACCCCGACTCACCGACGATCCCGAGCGCCGTCCCCGCCGGGACCCCGAAGGAGATCCCGTCGACGGCCTTCACGGTCCCGTCCGGGGTGTCGAACTCGACGTGCAGATCGTGCACGTCGAGCAGGAGCGAATCGGCGGTGGCCGTCACGCGTACCTCACCCGCGGATCGATGAACGCGTACAGCACGTCCACCACCAGGTTCAGCAGGATGATGAAGAACGCGCCGAGCAGGACCGTGCCCTGGATCATCGGGAGGTCGCTGTTCTTGATCGACTCGTATGCGAGGTGGCCTACTCCGGGGATGTTGAAGACGGTCTCGGTCAGGATCGCCCCGCCCAGCAGGATCCCTACGTCCAGCCCGGCCGCGGTGACCACGGGCGTGATCGCGCTGCGTACCCCGTGGACGATGACCACGCGGGGCTCGCTCAGCCCCTTGGCGCGGGCAGTCCGGATGTAGTCCTCCGACAGCGTGTCGATCAGGTTGGCGCGCAGGAGCCGCGCGTAGATCGCGGCCTGGGTCGTGGCCAGAACGATCCACGGCAGGAGAAGCGAGGTGAACCACTTGACCGGGTTGACGGTGAGCCCCGTATAGCTCCCGGAGCCCGGAAACACGTGAATCTTGCCGGTGTCGTTCGCGAAGAAGTAGAGGCCGACCAGCCCCAGCAAGTAAACGGGTGCCGAGATCCCGACCAGAGCGCCGGTCATCGCGACGCGGTCGACGAGCCGGCCGCGGTACACCGCGGAGATCGTGCCCACCGCCATTCCGACCACGATCCACAACACGGCGGCACCGAGGGTCAGGGAGATCGTTGCCGGGAGCCGCTCGAAGATCTGCCTCCTTACCGAGATGAGGTTCTGATAGCTGTAGCCGAAGTCGAAATGCAGGACCAGCCGCTTTATGTAGTGCCAGTACTGCACGTACCAGGGCCTGTCGAGCCCGAGCTGGTGCCGGATGTGGGCGATCAGCTGCGTGTTCGGCTGGCGGCCGGCTCGAAGCACTGCGGGGTCCGCCGAGGGCAGGGCGTAGAAGATCAGGAAGGTGATCGCGCTCACCAGAAACAGCAGCACGACCATCCAGAGCAGCCGTCGGACGATGTAACGGATCATCGGCCCGTGGCGGCGGCCTGACTCTCGGTCGTCGAGGCCGCCGCAGTGATCACCCGCTCAGCGCCCGCGCACTACTTGATCGACGTGAACGCCACGTCCCAGGTCCCGTTGAAGAGGTTGGTCACCGCCTTCACGTTCTTCGAGCGCAGGTTCACGTCGTTGTCCCAGATCCACGGGACCTGCACGGCGAGGCCTGTCACCGCCTTGTCGATCGCGCCCCACGCCTTCGCCCGCCCCGCGGGGTCCGGAATCCGCTCGGCGCGGTCCATAGCGGCGTTGAGCTTCGGGTCGTTCAGCTCGGACAGGTTCGAGTTATTCGACGGGACGATGTTCTTCCCGTTGAACGTCGGGTCGATCATGCTCTGGGAGTCGTAGAAGTCCTTCCCCCATGCCCAGTTCGGGCAGATCGCGACCTTCTGCTTCGGCACTCCGCAGAACTTCGAGTTCGCCACCTCGTGCGGCACCTGCTGGTAGTTGAGCTTGAACCCGAGCTGCTGCAGCTGCGATTGAACGGCTTCGCCTGTGTTCTTCGCCGGCGCGGAATCGTCTCCGACCATCAGGAGCGACGGTCCGTTGTACCTGCCGCTCGCGTAGCCCGCCTTCCTCATGTACCTCTTCGCGAGCGCCAGGTTGCCATTCGGCTGGGACATGTAGTCGTACGGCGACTTGCTCCCCCCCGCCTCCTGGAAGCCCGGAAGGAACGGCGGAATGTAGTGGGTCGCGACAGGGCCGATCCGCGAGCCACCGCGCGTGGCGACCAGGGCGTTCCGGTCGATCACCGCCGCCACCGCCTTGCGCACGTTGACGTTGTCGAACGGCTTCACCGTGGTGTTCATCGTGATCGAGCGGTATGAGTCGCCCGGGGTGAAAGACACCTGCGACGGGTAGTGCTCGAGGGCGAGCTTGAAGTCCGCCACCGGCGGTGCCGCGAAGTCGCCGCTGATTTGGCCGTTGCCGCTCAGGATCCTTCGCGTGGCGAGCGACAGGTCGTTGCCGGCGAGGAAGGCGATCCTCTCGAGGTAGGCGGGCCGGTAGTCGGTCTTCCGATCCCAGTTCGGGTTGCGGACCAGCTCGAGCCGCTTGCTGGGGGTCCAGCCGGTGACCTTGCCCGAGCGGTCGTTCGGGATCATGTACGGGCCGGTGAAGACGACGTGCTGCCCGTACGTCGAGGTCTTCCCCTTGTCGAACTTCTGCGCGTACTCCTTCGGGACCGGGGCCGTGCCCGGGAGCGTCAGCGCGTTGGCGGTTGTGAGGACGCCCACCGGCTTCGTCGTCTTGATCACGAGCGTGGTCGGGTTCGGCGCCTGGATGCCGGAGATACCCTTGGCCTTGCCGTCAGTGAACGCCTTGACGCCCACGATGTCGCCGTAGTAGACGGGCGCGTAGCTGTTGGCGACCTGCGGCAGGAAGTCGCGCTCCATCGCGTACTTGACGTCCGCCGCGGTGGCGACGCGGTTGACCGGCGGGCTGAAGCGGACGCCGCTCTTCAGCTTGATCGTGATCGTCTTCCCGCCGTTCGAAAGCTTCGGCATCGACGCGGCGAAGTCGGGGCTCGGCTTGCGCAGGTTCGGCTTCCAGCCGTAGAGCGTCCGCTGCGCCGGCTGGCTCAGCGCCTCGTAGTCGTACTGGTAGTACTGGTAGCCGGGGTCGAGGCTGTCGACGTCGCCCTGCGAGAGGACCGTCAGCGTCCCCCCCTTCTTGCCGGCGGTGCCGCCGCAGCCCGCGACCAGGAGGGCCGTTGATGCGAGTGCCATTGCCATCAAAAACTTCATCTCAGCTCCTCGACGCCCTCGGGTTGATCGCGTCCTGGAGCCCGTCCCCGAGCAGGTTGAACGCGAGCACGGTGAGCAGCAGGGCAGCACCCGGGAACACCATGTACCACCAGGCGGTGTCGAACACATCGGTGGCGTCGGCGATCATCTTGCCCCAGCTCGGATCCGGCGGCTGGACGCCTACCCCTAGAAAGGAGAGCGCGGCCTCGAACAGGATGTTCTGCGGGATGATCAGCGTTGCGTAGACGATCAGCGGCGCGACGAGGTTCGGCAGGATCTCCCGGAACATGATCCGCATGTGCGAGGCGCCCAGCGAGCGCGCCGCCTCCACGAACTCGCGCTCCCGCAGCGACAGGACCTGTCCGCGCACGATGCGCGCGATGTAGGTCCAGTTGACGAAGGAGATCACGAGGATCACGACACCGAGGCCCGGCTTGATCAGTCCGCCGAGGCAGCCGTGCCCGAGCGAGCAGGCCGAGGCGATCCCGATGCCGAGCAGGAGGATCGGGAAGGCGAGGAGCACGTCGACGAGGCGCGAGAGGACCGTGTCGACCCAGCCCCGGAAGTAACCGGCGAAGAGCCCCACGACCAGGCCGATCGCGACGGACAGCGCGGTTGCCGCGAGCGCTATCTCGAGCGAGACGCGCGCCCCGTAGACCACGCGGCTGAAGAGGTCCCGGCCGAGGGGATCGACGCCGAAGAGGTTCTTCGAGCTCGGCCCGGTGGGAGACGGAACCCCCACCTTCCCCAGCGAGAAGTACTTGTCGGACTGCTGGTTCGGCGGGCGCGCCCCGACCAGCTTGACGATCAGCGGGGCGCAGATCGCCATGAGGACCAGAAGGACGATGAGCGCCGCGGCGGCGAGGGCCACGCGATCGGTGCGCAGCCGCCGCCAGAAGAGCTGGAACGGCGAGCGGGCCGCCACGTCGGGCATCACGTCGATCAGCGCGGAGCCCTCGTCGCCCGGAGCTTCGCGCGCGAAGTCGACCGTGCCCGTCACGGCAGGCGCAGCTCGTCATCCACACCGGGGCGCATTCGACGCCGGCGGTCCGATACCTCCGGGCGCGGCCGCGCCACAGCTTGCGCCGGAACCGGCTAGCCGAGCTGGCTGCGCATCCGCTCGAGCGAGCGGCGGATCAGGCGCGACACGTGCATCTGCGAGATGCCGACGCGCTCCGCGATCTGGGTCTGGGTGAGGCCGTCCTCGAACCGCATCCGGAGGATCTCGCGCTCGCGATCCGGAAGTGCGGCGAGAGCCGGCTCGAGCGACGCGCGGTCGTCGGTCCGCTCGTATCCGGCGTCGGTCGACCCGATCGTCTCCATCGGGTCGAGCTCCTCGTCGCCGGACGGGCCGGCCGACAGCGACAGCGGCGCGTACGCGGATCCGGCCTCCATCGCCTCCACGACCTGCTCGGTCGTGGTCTTGAACTCCCCGGCGATCTCGGCGATGCTCGGCGAGCGCCCCAGCTTCGAGGTGAGCCGCTCGATCGTCGGGCCCATCTTCCCGTTGAGCTCCTGAAGCGCGCGCGGCACCCGGATGGCCCAACCCTTGTCGCGGAAGTGGCGCTTGATCTCGCCCACCACGTTCGGCGTGGCGTACGTGGTGAGGGCCACCTCGCGCGAGAGCTCGTAGCGGTCGATCGCCTTGATCAGCCCGATGGCGCCCACCTGCTCGATGTCGTCGAGCGACTCCCCGCGGCCGGCGTAGCGCCGCGCCAGCGATCGGACCAGCGGCAGATGGCGCTCGACGAGCACCTCGCGCGCGCTCGCGTCGCCCTCCTCGTGGTAGCGCCGGAGGAGGTCGCGGTCGGTGGCGGTGGAGAGCTCGACGGGGTTCACTGCGCCCTCACGAGCTTCTCCAGGCGCACCACCAGGTGGCCGTCCGCCACCTCCTCGACGCCGTAGGAGTCGACCACCGTCGAGAGGATGCGCGGGAGCGTGAGCTCACCCGGCGGTGGCTCGGGCCCCTGCAGCGCGTCCGCCAGCGCGGCGTCGCGCAGCGGTCCCACGCGCGCCCGGACGCCGCCCTGGCTGAGCTCGAACGAGATCGTGACCGGGTCGTGGGGGTCCCCCTCGGCGAGCAGCCGCTCCACGGCGAGTTGGAGGTCGTCGAGCTGGTCGAAGCCGAGGTCGAGGCGGTCGGCGATCCCGCCGAGCACCATGCGGATGACGGCCTCCCACGACCGACCGACCGGCGTGGTCAGCTCGATCCGGTCAGCGACCGGCAATGACGGCCTCGCTTCGATGCACCAATGATGGCTGACGTGCGAGCGGAGGCGCCGGGCGGATCGTCGCGAAGCCGACGACCGCGTCGCCGCGCATAAGGCAGGCGAGCTGGCCGGGCGCGACGCCCTCCACCGGCTCGTCGAACGCCAGCCCGAGCCGCCTGTGGCGTCCGGCCGGCGGATCCCCCTCCACGCGGCAGCCGACCGCGGGCGAGCGGTATCGGAGCTTCACGCGATCGACCCCCGACCCGGGACGGTGAAGTGTCGCCGCGCCGACCTCCACGCGCCGCGTGGCGAGCGCCGAGCGCGGACCCACGACCACGCGGTCGCGCTCGGGCTCCTTGTGCACCACGTACAGCGGCGCGTCGCCCGACACGCCGAGTCCGCGGCGCTGGCCGATCGTGAACAGGTGCTGTCCGCCGTGGTTCCCGAGGACCCGACCGTCGAGATCGACAATTTCTCCACGACGGGCGGTGCGGCGGCGAAGCGCTGGGCCGCCGTGACGGCGCAGGAAATGCGCGCCGTCGGTCCCGGCGAGGAAGCAGAGGTCCTGGCTCTCCGGCCGATCGGCCACCGGGAGGCCGGCCGCGCGGGCCAGCTCGCGCACCTCGGGCTTGCGGAGCTCGCCGAGCGGGAAGTCGAGCCGCTCGAGGTCCTGGGGCCGCAGGCGCGCGAGCATGTACGACTGGTCCTTGTTCGGGTCGGCTGCGCGCAGGATCAGCGGTCCAGCGGAGTCGCGCGCGATGCGTGCGTAGTGGCCGGTCGCGAGCCGCGCGGCACCGAGCCGCTCGGCCAGGTCGAGCATCGCGTCGAAGCGGACGAGCCCGTTGCAGCGCGTGCAGGGATTCGGCGTGGCGCCCGCCGCGTGCTCCGCCAGGAAGTGGTCCACCACGTGCTGGCGGAACGGCTGGCGCAGGTCCAGCGTCACGTGCGGAAGCCCCATGCGATGGGCGAGCGCTCGCGCGCCGACGACCGCCTGCGGCGAGCAGCAGCTGCGCGATCCGTCGTTCTCCGGATCCGACCAGAGCTCGAGCGTGACGGCGACGACCTCGTCGCCGCGGCGCCGTGCCAGCTCGGCCGCGACCGCGCTGTCCACGCCTCCGCTCATCGCGACGAGCGTTCGCGCCGCGTTCGCCCGAAGCGCCGGCGCGCCGTCGCCGCAGGCGCGGCCGATCGCGCCGTGCAGCGCGTCCGCGGCGAGCTCCGCCGCGTGGCGCCGCTCGGGGGTGAGCCCGCCGAGCGAATCCGCGATGGCCGACGGCACGTGCAGCGGCGCAGCCGCTCGCGTCGAAGCCGGCGTCGGCGACGGCCTCCCCCTCCACGGCCACGGCGATCCGGATCGAATCGCCGCACGCCGCGCCGCCCGCCGTCCCGAAATGCGGAGCGTCGGCGAGCCGTCCGCGCCCGCGCGGAGCCGCGAGGTGGTCCTCCAGGGGAGAGAGCGTCAGTCCGACTTGAGATTCCTCCATAAGGGCCAGCCCGGCGCGTTAAGGGGAACTCCAGGGTAGGCGAGGTGGCCCCAGCTTGGCGCTGCCGCCTGGGAGTTGAACCTGCTCTCGCAAGTTCGGGTGTCCTCCGGCGAGGGCCACGACCCGCGCCGAGCCGGACTCCCATCCCGGTTGTGTTGGCTCAACGTAATGGCGACTGGCGCTCAAGCTAGGGCCGAGGTCAACGCTACCACTCGTGCGCCCTACGGTCGCAACGCCGGCGAGTCCGTCCCCGCTGGCACTGGCGGGCGAGCTCTCCGGCCGCTTGGGGCCGATCGGGCAACTACTAGGTCGACCGCGACGAAGAGAGCGACCCGTCACGTACGTCGCTGTCCTGTAACGCTCCGGTCGAGCACTGGATGGGGTTGGTCGAGTTACGTGCCATATAGGTGCGGTAATTCGACCAACCCCGCGAACGCGCCACGTTCGGATGGCGTGTGTTACAGCAATGTGACAGAGCATGGGAGGCCGGAGGCGACGGGCAATAGTCGGAGGACCTGCTTGCCGGAGCGGCCTCTCTAGTTCTCCTCCTTCGTCGCCCCTACCGGCCCGGCCGCGAGCTCGTGCGACGCGAGAGCTGTCGACGGGTCACGCCCGCGCGGGGTCGGTGGGACGTTGTTGCGGTATGTGAGCAACGAGCCTCCACGCCACGTCCCCAAGGGGTCACCGCCCCGTAACCGACAGTCCGAGCTCGCGCAGCTGATGCGCGTCGAGCGGCGCCGGCGCGCCGGTGAGCAGGTCCGCGCCGCTGGCCGTCTTCGGGATCGGGATCACGTCGCGGATGTTGTCGAGGCCGGCCATCAGAGCCACGACTCGATCCATCCCGAACGCGATCCCTCCGTGCGGGGGCGCGCCGTAGCGGAGCGCGTCGAGCAGGAAGCCGAAACGTTCACGAGCCTCGTCCGGCGGCAGGCCGAGGGCGTCGAACACGCGCTCCTGCACGTCGGAGCGATGGATACGGATAGAGCCGCCGCCGAGCTCCCATCCGTTGAGCACCACGTCATAGGCGCGGCTGCGCCACTCCGCCGGGTCGCCGTCCAGGTCGCCCACCGGCGCCGTGAACGGGTGATGGAGCGGATCGAGCCGCTGCTCCTCCTCGTTCCAGCCGAACATCGGGAAGTCGACGACCCAGAAGAGGTCATGGCCCTCCCGCGGCCCGGCCAGCTCGAGGCGGAGGGTGCCGAGGACGCGCGCCGCGACCTCGGTCGAGTCCGCCACCGCAAAGATCGTGTCGCCCTCCACCGCGCCGAGCGTCTCGGCGGCCCGGCCGCGCTCCTCGGGCGAGAGGAACTTCGCAACCGGCGACCGCCAGTCGCCACCGGTCTCGACCGTCGCCCAGACGAGCCCCTTCGCGCCGAGCTCCTTCGCGCGCTCGGTGAGCTCGTCCAGCCGGCTGCGCGGGAACTCCCCACCGGCGCGCAGGCCGCGGACCACGCCACCGCCCGCGAGCGCGTCGGCGAACACCTTGAACTCCGAGCCGGAGAACGCATCCCCGAGGTCGTGGATCTCCATCCCCGGCCGGCGGTCAGGCCGGTCGGTGCCGTACTGGAGCATCGCGTCGTCGTAGCGGACCCGCTCGAGCGGCAGGTCGACCTCGATCCCGGCGACCGCGAGGACCGACTTGAGCCAGCCGTCGATGACCGACATCACGTCCTCCTCCTCGACGAACGACATCTCGAGGTCGAGCTGGGTGAACTCCGGCTGGCGGTCGGCACGGAGGTCCTCGTCGCGGAAGCAGCGGACGATCTGGTAGTAGCGCTCGAACCCGGCGACCATGAAGAGCTGCTTGAAGAGCTGGGGCGACTGCGGCAGCGCGTAGAACGCACCGGGCTGGAGCCGGCTCGGCACGACGAAGTCCCGCGCCCCCTCCGGCGTCGACCGCGTCAGCATCGGCGTCTCGATCTCCAGGAAGCCGGCGCTGTTCAGGTACTCGCGCGTCAGCTGAACGGCGGCGTGGCGCAGCTCGATGTTCGAGCGCATCCGCTCGCGCCGGAGGTCGAGGTAGCGGTAGCGCAGGCGAAGGACCTCCTCGATCGGCCCCTCCTCGTCGACCTGGAACGGCGGCGTCTCGGCGTCGGCGAGCTTCTCGAAGGCGCGCACGTTCAGCTCGATCTCGCCGGTCGGCATCTCGGGGTTGACGTTCTCCTCCTCGCGCGGCACCAGCGGTCCCTCGGCGGAGATCACGTCCTCGGAGCGGAGCCCGTGCGCCGCCGCGTGCACCTCCGGTGCGTCCTCCGGGTGGAAGACGAGCTGCAGCAGGCCGCTGCGGTCGCGCAGGTCGATGAAGATCAGCCCGCCGTGGTCGCGCCGCCGGTGGACCCAGCCGGACACGCGCACGTCGCCGCCGACGTCGCCGGCGCGGAGGTCGCCCGCCCACGCGGTGCGGTAGCGGTTGGCCCGCAGGTCGGTCACGGTCCGGCTCCCGCGATCAGCTCGATCGCCTCGCCGGGTGAGCCGGCCGCACGCTGCTCGCCCGTCGACATGTCCTTGACCTGCACCTCGGCGTCCCCGACGATCACCACGTAGTCCGCGCCAAGCCGGTCCGCGTGCTTGAGCTGGCCCTTGAGCGAGCGTCCGGCCTGCTCGAGCTCCGCGCGCAGCCCGCGAATCCGCAGCTCACGCGCGATCCCGAACGCCTGGGCGGCGTCGGCCTCGCCGGTCGTCGCCACGTAAACCGAACGCGGCGCCGGCCGCGGCTCGTCGGTACCCGAGGCGAGCAGGATTCGCTCGACTCCCGCGGCCCAACCGACGCCCGGCGTCGGCGGCCCGCCGAGCTGCTCGACGAGCCCGTCGTAGCGCCCACCGCCGCCCAGCGCGCTCTGCGCGCCCAGCTCGGTGCTCTCAAACTCGAACACGGTGCGCGTGTAGTAGTCGAGGCCGCGGACGAGCGTGCCGTCGACCTCGTAGGGCTGGCCGGCGGCGTCGAGCAGCGCGCGCACCTGCTCGAAGTGCTCCGCGTCGGCCGGGTCGAGCCTGTCGAGCAGGCGGGGCGCGTCCTCGAGCGCGGCGCGGGTGCCCGGGTGATCGGAGTCGAAGGCGCGAAGGGGATTGCGGTCGAGGCGCGCCCGCACGTCGTCCGACAGCTTGTCCTCGCGCTCGCGCAGGAAGGTGCCGAGCTCGTCCGAGTAGGCGCGGCGCGTCTCGGGCGTCCCGAGGCTAGAAATCCGGAGCCGCACCCCGCGGGCGCCGGTGCGGTCGAGCAGCTCGGCAAGCAGCAGGATCGACTCGGCGTCGAGCGTCGGGTCGTCGGACCCGATCGCCTCGATCCCGACCTGCGTGAACTGGCGGAAGCGTCCGGCCTGCGGCGCCTCGTAGCGGAAGAACGGCCCCCAGTACCAGAGCTTCACGGGCTGCGGGAGCTTGTGCATGCCGTGCTCGACGTAGGCG
>VAXR01000238.1 GCA_005885165.1 Actinomycetota bacterium | reverse complement strand
CGACCGGCTGGCCGACGCGGAACGCCGCGTTCAGCTTCGGCAGCGCGGTCGGCAGGACGTCGATCGCCGGGCGCAGCCTGTTCGAGAGGTCGGTGAAGTCGACCAGGAACGGGCGCTGGATCCGGAAGCTCCGGATCGCGGCGTCCTCGGTCGGCGGGCCCTTGGCGATCGTCGCCTGGAGCGCGGGCGGGTTGGCGCCGATCGCGGCGAACGTGTCGGCCATGTCGGCGAACAGCTGCGCCTGGACGGCCGCAACCGGCGCCACCTGCGCCGACGCGCGGCCGATCTGGAGGAAGAACTGGTTGAGCCGGGTCGCCGGGTTCGACAGGTTCGCCATCACCGGGCCGAGGTAGCGGAAGAACGGCGCGAGCGACTGGATCGCCGTGTTGATGTCGGGCCCGCGGCCGGCCAGGGCGTCGCCGAAGCCGAACAGAGCGTCCTGCGAGTTCTGCCGCGTCCTCGCATCGAAGGTGTTCAGCAGGTCGTCGAACTCGACCGGCTGGGACGCGTTCTTGAGCGCGATCGTGTCCCCCGGCCGCAGCGTCTGCTTCGAGTGGCCCGGCGTCAGCTGGATGTACTTGAGCCCGAGCGCCGAGCGCGGGCGGACCAGCACGCCGGTGTCGACCGACAGCGGCTGCGCGGTCTTGTCGAGCTTCAGCCGCGCGACGGCGATCGACCGCCGCTGGCCCTGGAAGACGCCCTGCGCGGTGCCGATCGTGTCGATCACGCCGACGCGGAAGCCGCCGATCCGGACCTCGTTGCCGGGCACGAGGTTCGCGCCGCCGGGCAGCTGTGCCTTGATGTTGTAGGTCGGGACGAACGGCAGCCCCTGGTTCGCGTTGTAGGCGAGGAAGACCGAGACGATCACGATCAGCGTGGTGACCGCCCCGACCAGGACCGGGCTCGCGACGATCGAGGCTGTTCCGCGGCCGCGCGTCATGGGCTGAGCAGGAAGTCGAGCATCTGGTCAGGGGCCGGACTGCCGTTCGGGAGCTTCGAGGTCGGGAGGTTCGGCAGGCCGGGGATCGGCGGGAGGTGCGGCAGCGGCGTGCCGGGCTTGTGGTGCTTCAGCTGGTTGATGATCGACTGGACGGCCGGGGGCAGCGTCACGTGCGGCACCGACTGGTCGGGCTGGCCCGGAAGCGCTAGCGCGCGCGGCTGGCCGGCGCTGCGCTGCTCGCCCTTGTGGGACGGGGCCGTCGGCTTGAGCGACGCCGCGCCGAACTTGGTCGGGTCTGGGCTCAAGGTCCCCGGCTGGTAGGGGCCGGTGCCGCCGCGATACGGAGGACGTGGCTGATGCTGTCGAACTCGTTGAGCCCGAGCGTCTGCCAGTAGACGTAGTTGAGGATGGCCTCCATTGCGGTGAAGCCCTTGCGCGCGGTCGGGCTGTTCGAGTTCGGGTCGGGCGCCGGCGGCGCGCTGTAGGCCGCCCGCGGGTCCTTGTTGATCGCCCGGCGGCGGTCGTCCGCGGTCTGGAGGAACTGGCGCAGCGGCTTGCCGAGCTTCGGCGCGTTGGCCGCGAGCTGCTTCAGCGCGGCGACGTCCTGCGCCGAGTCGATGAACGCCTTGCGCCCGACCACCGACGTCTGGCCGAGGCTCTTGAACGCCGGCCGCGAGGCCTGCGAGAACGGACCGAGCCGCTGGAGGAACTCGAGCAGGCTCGGCGCCGCGTTCTGGAACGACTGCAGCAGCGGCGTCTGTGCGTCGATCAGGTTGCCGAGGTCGACCATCGTCGGCCGCAGCTCGTCGAGGAACGTCGGCAGCTTGTGGAACCCGGCCGCGATGTCGTTGCGGCGCGTCGCCGAGATCTGGGCGGTGCGGCCGGTCTGGGTGATCCAGCGGGCGACGTCGCGCTTGCGCGCGTCGAGCTGCGCCACCACCGTGTCGGAGTTGGTGATGAAGTCCTGGATCGTCTTGCTCTGATCGCCCAGGATCTTCAGGGTCTTCTGGGTCTCCCGAAGGCCGGGGTGAGCGCGGCGGAGGACCTCGGCGAGGTCGTCCGGGCGACCCGCGAGGCCGGTGCCGAGCTCGGCCAGGATCAGCCCGAGCCGCTCGCGGTAGGGACGGCGCATGACGTTGCCGACGAGGTCCGCCGGGATCGTCGACTGCGTGTGCCTGACCGAGATCGTGGCGCCGGCCCTGAGCTCCTGCGGCGCGTTGCCCGGCTGGCAGTCGACGTAGTACTCGCCGATCAGCGACTGCTGGCGGACCGCGCAGGTGGCGTCCGTGCGGAACGACTTGAACCCCGGCTCGCTGACCTGGGCGCTGACGATCGCGCACGTGCGCGCCGGGCCGTCGGCGACGGCGTTCTGGCACTCCGGGCCCTTCGAGATCTTGAACCCCGTCGTCTGCCCCGCCTTCACGCCGCCGACGCGCAGGTCGCCGCCCTTCGTGAGCCCGAAGGCGTTGTCGAGGGCGATCC
The DNA here is from genome assembly GCA_005885165.1 of Actinomycetota bacterium. Classification (GTDB taxonomy): domain Bacteria; phylum Actinomycetota; class Thermoleophilia; order Solirubrobacterales; family Thermoleophilaceae; genus AC-37. The sequence continues at coordinate 743 of VAXR01000238.1, read as the reverse complement.
TGAAGGTCTTGCCCGAGGAGGTGCCGCCCGCGCCGGTTAGCACGGCCGCCGCGACCACGGCGCCCACGACCACGACCGCGCTGATGATCCGGCGGATCATGGGATCGGCGCTCCCGATGGCGCGGATCGCTTGCCCGAATCCTCCTCACCCTGCTGGCCAGCGATGGGCAGCAGGTAAGAGCTGGGCGACCGGAACGCGTCGCCGAGCTCGCAGACCTCAGCCGCGGGCGAAAGGAGGGAGACGAGAGTGCCGGGGCAGCGGTTCATTTGATCGGCCCCGTTGCTCGCGCCGATTCCTTGCAGTCGAGCGCGTGCTGGTCGGCCGCCGACCACACGTTTGAGCCGTCGACGGCGGCCTGCTCAGACCCGCCCGGACAGCGCTTGAACTGGCCGATGCGTGCGGTCTTCGACAGCGCCGTGGTGCGCTCGTTGAGCGGGATGATCGCCGGACCGATTCCGGGGAGGTGAAGCGCCCCGGGTACCTGGCCGGTCAGGTCGAAGAGGTTGAAGACGACAAGCGCGCGGGAGACGCCAGCCGCGGCGTCGGTCGGACCCGAAGTCGAGAAGTCGTCGAACCAGCCGATCAGGTCGGGCGTGTAGGGCCGCCCCTGGGCGATGATCGGCGAGGTCCGCTCGAGCGCCCGCGCCGTCTCCGGGAACGCGCCCTTCACCTTGCCGACGCTGATCGGCCCGCTGCCGAAGTTGATCTTGCGGTGCTTGGTGTCGAGCGCCGTCGAGGCGAG
>VAXR01000050.1:14141-25659 GCA_005885165.1 Actinomycetota bacterium | reverse complement strand
GCGTCGACCGCGCCGTGTGCGTCGCGCTGTCGCGGGGCGCCCAGCGCGCCCTCCTGCTCGCCGGCGACCACCCCGAGCGCGTCGCCGGCCTGGTGTTCGTCGGACCGATGTTCCCGGTGAGCCGGGTGCGCTCGCTCCACTGGCGCGTGCTGAACCACCCGCGCATGGCTTCGTTCGCGCAGAAGCGCCCCCTGACGACGCGCGGCTGGGGCAAGGTCAATCCCTACTACTGGACCCACGGCGGCTACGCCGACTTCGTCCAGTGGTGGGCGGAGCGCATGCTCCCCGAGCCGCACTCGACCAAGCAGATCGAGGACGCCGTAGCGTGGTCCCACGACACCGACGGGGCGCGGCTTGCCGCGAGCGCAGTCGGTCGGTTTGCGGCGCCCGTGACCCGGCGGGAGCAGATCGAGCTCTCCGAGCGGGTCCGGTGCCCGGTGCTCGTCATCCACGGGACCAAGGACCGCATCACGCCGTATGCGGACGGAAAGGCGCTGGCGAAGATCACGGGCGGCCGGCTCGAGACGGTGAAGGACGGCGGGCACCTTCCCCAGGCGCGCAAGCCGGTGCAGGTCAACCTGGCGCTGCGCGAGTTCGTCGAGGCGCCGCCGCCGCGCGATCCCACGGTCCACCGGTCGGACGGGCGCAAGCGCGCCCTCTACATCTCGTCGCCGATCGGCCTCGGTCACGCCCAGCGCGACGTGGCCATCGCGCGCGAGCTGCGCAAGCTGGTCGACGGCCTTGAGATCGACTGGCTCGCCCAGGATCCGGTGACGCGGGTGCTCGAGGCGGAGGGTGAGCGCATCCATCCCGCGAGCGATCACCTCGCGAACGAGTCGAAGCACATCGAGTCGGAGTCCGCTGAGCACGACCTCCACTGCTTCCAGGCGTGGCGCCGGATGGACGAGATCCTCATCAACAACTTCATGGTCTTTCACGACGTCGTGCGTGAGGACCGCTACGACCTATGGGTGGGCGACGAGGCCTGGGAACTCGACTACTACCTACACGAGAATCCGCGCGAGAAGCGAGCGCGGTACGCATGGCTCACCGACTTCGTCGGCTGGCTGCCGATGCGGGACGGCGGGGATCACGAGGCCTACCTCACCGCCGACTACAACGCCGAGATGGTCGAGCACATCGCGGCGCATCCGGACCTGCGCGACCGCGCGCTGTTCGTCGGCAATCCCGACGACATCGTGGACGAGCGCCTCGGGCCCCAGCTGCCCATGATCCGCGATTGGACCGAGCGCAACTTCGAGTTCGCGGGCTACGTCAGCGGATTCGACCCGCGCGACCTCGGCGACCGGGACGAGCTCCGCCACCAGCTTGGCTACCGGCCGGGCGAGAAAGTCTGCATCGTCAGCGTCGGTGGATCAGGCGTCGGGGGCCATCTGCTGCGCAGGGTCATCGCCTCGTTCGACGACGCCAAGCGGAGGGTGCCGGAGCTGCGGATGATCGTGGTGGCCGGCCCGCGCATCGACCCCGACTCCCTCCCGCAGCCCAACGGGCTCGAGGTGGTTGCCTACGTGCACAACCTCTACCGGCACCTTGCGGCTTGTGACCTCGCGATCGTGCAAGGCGGTCTCACCACGGCGATGGAGCTGACCGCCAGCAGGCGGCCGTTCCTCTACTTCCCGCTGCGGCACCACTTCGAGCAGAACATGCACGTGGCCCATCGGCTAGATCGCTACGGGGCAGGTCGGCGAATGGACTTCGATCTGTCGACGCCCGACGCGATCGCCGACGCGATCGGCGAGGAGGTCGGCCGCCCCGTCGACTACCGGCCTGTTGAGACAGACGGCGCCCGCCGCGCGGCGGAGAAGCTGGCGGAGCTGTTCTAGGCGCCGCTTTCCAGGGAAGCGGTCGGCGATCAGGCGTAACTCAGCTGCTCATCCCAGTCGGACGGGCGTCCCTCCGGCGTCAGGTCGAACAGGTTCCAGACCGGCTCGAGGGTGCCGACGTGGCGTGGATCTTGCCCGGGGTCCCATGGTGCGTAGAAGAGCTCCGAGCTCCAGAAGTGGCGGATCACGTCGCCCTCGCGGTGGAACACAGTCAGCATCGGCCTTTGTGCCCCCTCCGCCGTCTCGGCGAGGTAGTCGCGGTTGTAGGTGTTGGCGGCAGAGGACAAGAGCCGGAGCCGCCGCCAGCCGCGCTCTTCGGCGAACGTGAGGATGCGGGGCAGCGGCGCCTTCGCTACGACCGCGAAGTTGAGGTGCTGGCTCGCATGCTCCGCCGCGCCGTCAAGCTGGTCAAGAAAGGCGACGCACGAGGGGCACGGGCCCTCCTCGAGCGGCAAGAGCGCCGTCTCTCCAGTCGCCGGCCCGGGCCGTTCGTCGCCGGGGTCGCGCGGGAACATGAAGCTGTAGATCGCCAGCGAGTCCCTGGCCGGCGCGAACAGCTCCGACAGCCTCACGTCGGCCGGCGTGCCGTCCGCTCGCGCTCCCTGGAAGACGTAGTCCTCGGGCACGACTCCGCCGGGCGGGAGCTCGCGCCTCGCCGCGGCGACCGACTCCATCGCCCGACGCAGCTCGATCTCCTGCTCCAGCAGCCGATCGCGCGCCGCCCGGTACTCCGATGACTCGCCCGGAAACGCGATGCCCATGGGTCTCCTTCGTCGAATTCCTTACCGCTGGCCGTGGCAAACCGCGACCTGGCCCGGCGAGTGAAATAGACCGGCCGAAGGCACGGAACTCATCGGTCGCGACCGAGATTCTCGCCGGCGGTTGCCGTGCTACCAGGTCCCGTCGGAGTTGCAGCCTCCCATCGAGGGCCGGTCGCAGGTGCGCTTTATCGCGCCGCTCGAGTCCTTCTCGATCTTGAAGTTGGTGCCGGACCCCGAAGACGGCACCGGGGAGCCGGTGCCGCCGGCGCTCGACGACTTCTTGCTGGCCCCGCACCCAGCGAAAACGGGCGCAACCAGGGCGACGACTGTAACCAGCGCTATCGCGCGCGACATAGGTTCTCTCCACCTCGTTTCGCGACAGGATGGCACCGGTTTCGGCCGCTACCATCGGGGACCGCCTGCGCCCGTAGCTCAGCTGGATAGAGCGTCGGTCTACGGAACCGAAGGTCACAGGTTCGAATCCTGTCGGGCGCGCTAGATAGCTACGCCGGGACGGGGCCCGGCACGACATCGAGTGCGTTGGGCTTGCCGGCCCTGTAGAGCTGCTCGTCGACCCTCTTGGCGCTGTCGTACTCCGACGGTTCCCAGAGCGTGCCGAGCTTGGCCTTGGTGGCGTTCGCGCGGGAGCGATCGAGGATCGCGTTGGCGGCCTGGCGACCGGCCTCGTTGGCGCCCTCCATCGTGGCGAGGTCGACATCGCAGCGCACGTAGTCGGCCGCCAGGAACAGGTTCGGGATCGCGGTCGTCGAGTGAGGCCGGTGGGCGAGGGAGCCGGCGGTGTTGATCAGGAGCGGCTCGGTGCTGATCGCCCGCTTGTGGCGGCGGAAGACGACCGCGGGGTCGAGGTGCCAGCCGATCAGCATGTCGTCGCTCAACTCGACGTCGTTCTGCGCGTTGAGGCCTTGCTTGACCTGCGCCCAGCACTCGCGGGCGATCTGCCCGGGCGTGCAGTCGACGGCGGCCTTGCGGTAGAGGATCCCCGGCGTAAAGAAGTCCGAGATGTCGACGGAGAGGATGTCCCTCAGCCGCCCGTCGCCGTAGGTCGCGGCGAGGTCACGCTTCCAGAAGACGCCCTGGTCGATCGAGGTCAGCGCCCACGGGCTCTCGAGATAGGCGACGTGCCCCTGGACAGGGTGCGGGGGCAGCCGGTTGAGGAAGAACTGGATCCCGTTCATGTAGTCGTACTCGAGCCGGTCCAGGCGGACCAGCTCGGGCGCAGCCGCGCGTACTGCGTCGTCGAACAGCACGCGCGCCCTCTCGACGGGCATCGCGGCGACGTAGTGGTCGGCCTTCACACGTACCCGCCGCCCTCGCTTGTCCACCAGCGTCGCACCGGCGATGCGTCCGCCGTGTACGCGCAGCTTGGACGCGCGGTAGCCGATCACGAACTTCACGCCGAGGCGCCGGAGGTGCGCAACCCAGGGGTGTATCCACGCCTCGTTGGTCGGTGCGTCGAGCAGCCGGTCGGCCGCGCCGTAGCCGCTCTGCGCACGGATCTGCGGCGATGCCTGCGACATCCCGGCGTACACGAAGGCCAGAGCCATCAGCCCGATGGTCCGCGTTGAGGCCTTCTTGCCCTTCGCGGCGACGAGGTCCTTGGTGAGCCCGTTACCGAATGTGCGCTGGTACTCGCGCGAGAAATGCTCCGCGTTGACGTAGTCCCACCACGGAACCTTCTCCCACTCCCCGACGCGGCGAGCGTCGCTGCTCGTCTGGAAGACGAGGATCTTCCGCACGAAGTACTCGATCTCGTTCGGCGGAACGTGGGAGGCGAGCCCGATCGCCGTGATCACGGACCGGATCCCCTCCGAGAACCCGTGCGCGTCGAAGCTCGGGAGCAGGTACGCCTGGCCGTCGTCGAAGACGAACAGCTCCTGACGAGCGTCCACCAGATGGTCGAACACCCCGTTGCGGTTGCCGGGTACGGGGATGCGGCGCATCGTGTCCGGGACGTTCTTGTAGAAGCCGGGAAAGAAGCGAAAGCCGTGCTCACCGGGCAGATCCCTGCGTCCGCCGACGCCAGTGCGCGGGACGGGGATGCTGCGTGCCTTCCCGCCCAGCGCCTTGGGCTCGAACACGGTGACCTTGAACCCGCGCTCGGCAAGTTCGTGCGCGACAGTCAGTCCGGCGACGCCCCCGCCGAGCACGGCGACCCGCGTCGCGATGTCCCGGTGGCGATGAGAGTGTCGCCCGGACGCGAGCGCCGGCGACGCCAAGTAGGCATACGCGCCGGCGGTTACGGTCCCAGCCAGGAACGCGCGCCGAGAGAGTTCCTCCCCTCCTGCCTTCACCGTGGTCCGCTTTTATGCCCGCAAGGTGCGGACCGCAATCCCCAGAGGGACTACGCGCTGCCGCGGGAGGGAGAGCCTCGGGTGGTCACGCGGTGCACGCCTCGGGCCGCGGGACGCGCAGGGCGTCTCCGGAGGCCTGAGGCCTGACGGGGGCGGCCGCACGCCTGAACCCGTTGTCGCGGTGCCCATCCGCGAGCTCGTGGACGTACTGCGCGACGAGCCCCGCCACGCCTCGCTGCGCCCTCCGCGCGCTGGCCGAGTCGGTTTGTCGTGTGGTTCGAACCTCGTTCATCCGGGCTCCTCGGGGCGAAAGCATTTGTACGATGGTCGTCGTACAGTAGCAGATGTACGATGATCGTCGTACAATGGTTTCCATGACAGCCACGGCGACGCAGGTCACAGAGGACATCGCCCACCCTAAGCGGGATCAGATCGAGCTCGGGGCGGTGCTTCACGCCCTAAGCGATCCGGTGCGTCTCCGGATCGTGGCCACGCTGATAGCTGACGGCGAGCACACCTGCGGCGGCTTCGACGTGCCGGTCACGAAGTCAACGTGCACGCATCACTTCAAGATCCTGCGCGAGGCCGGCGTGATCCACCAGCGCCCGCAGGGCACCGCACGCGTCAACACCCTGCGCCGCGACGATCTCGAGGCCCGCTTCCCCGGGCTGCTCGACAAGATCCTTCAGTCCGCGTAGAGCTGACGAGCTCAGCACGCCCCCGACCTCGAGCCGCCGGCACCGCGCAAGGGCTAGTGTGGCCGCTACCCCGCAACCACCTGGAGCAGTCATGAAGAAGCGCAAGCTCGGATCGCTCGAAGTCTCCGCCCTCGGGCTTGGATGCATGGGGATGTCGGCCTTCTATGGCTCGACCGACGAACGGGAGGCGATCGCGACGATCCAGCGCGCGCTGGAGCTCGGGATCGACTTCCTCGACACCGCGCAGCTGTATGGACCCAAGACCAACGAGGAGCTGGTTGGCCGCGCGATCAAGGGTCACCGTGACAACTACGTGATCGCGACCAAGTTCGCGCGGCGGATCGACCAGGCGAAACCGGGCGACATGTCGACGGTGGGCCCGCTCGACGGGTCGGCCGAGCACGTCCGGAGCTCGATCGACGGCTCACTGGAACGGCTCGGCACTGACCACGTCGACCTCTACTACCAGCATCGCGTCGACCCGAAGGTGCCGATCGAGGAGACGGTGGGGGCGATGGCGGAGCTCGTCGAGCAGGGCAAGGTGCGTCATCTGGGGCTCAGCGAGGCCGCGCCGGAGACGATTCGCCGCGCCCACGCCGTCCATCCCATCACCGCGGTGCAGACCGAGTACTCGCTGTGGACGCGCGACCCCGAGGCCGAGGTGCTGCCCACCTGCAGGGAGCTCGGGATCGGCTTCGTGCCCTACTCGCCCCTCGGGCGCGGATTTCTTTCGGGCCGCTTCAAGTCACCCGAGGAGCTCGACGAGGGCGACTTCCGCCGCTACGGGCCGCGGTTCACCGGCAAGAACCTGGAGGCCAACCTGCGGCTCGCCTCAAAGGTGGCCGAAATCGCCGGCGAGAAGGGCATTACCCCGGCGCAGCTCGCGCTGTCGTGGGTACTCGCCCAGGGCGACGACCTCGTTCCGATTCCCGGCACAAAGCGGCGAAGGTACCTCGAGGAGAACGCGGCCGCGGTCGACGTGGAGTTGACCGACGAGGACCTCGCGCGCATCGATGCTGAGCTGCCGCCCGTAGCGGGTGAGCGCTACGACGAGGCCGGAATGGCCTCGGTCAACCGCTAGCGACGCGCGTCGACGACAGGGTCTTCGGCTGGTGCAGCAGGTTGCGGACCGACCGGACCTCCGGAACCGAACGCGCCTGCTCCTCGAGCCACCTGACGTCCTCCGGCCGCTTGACCTTCCCGCGTAGCTCCACGATGCCATCGACCGCGCTGATGTCGACCTCGCCCTTCGGCGACTCCGCGTCGCGGAAGAGCACGGACTCCACCTTGCGCGCGAGCGTGACGTCGTCCATTCCGGCCTTCGGCTCGCTTGTGCCGTAGCGGATGGCCTCGGCCTTGCCGGCGACGAAGGACGTGGCACGGCGCAAGAGGCGGTCGAGAGAAGCCATCTTGACCTCCTGTTTCACGTTCGGGTCTAGGGGTTCGATACCCGGTCCAGCGACCACGAAAAGTGATTATTGAGCGGTCTTCTGACAGGCGGCGACGTCAGCCGCGGATCGGGTACAGATCCACGAAGCTGTAGACGAGCGCAACCGCCCAGCCGATCGTCGCGGCCACCGGCATCGCGCGGTGCCCGAACAGCCGGATCGTCAGCAGATAGACCCCGGGCAGCACGATCAGCACGTAGTAGAGGTAGGAGATCCGGCCGAAGACGTCGGCCTCGACCACGAACGGGACGAACGTGCCGACGCACCAGGCGACGCCGACGATCGCCACCCGATCCCGCTCGCGCCATGATCACGAACTGGTTGACCTCCCCGCGGAACGAGACGATCGCGTGGCTCGCCACGATCTTGCCGCCGGCGAGGGAGTTGACCGCGACGCGCGAGTAGTTGATCGGCTTCTGGTCGAGCAGCCACTGCCACGGCGACGAGCTGATGCCGGTCGCGTGCGGCACCGACTTGAGCTTCGCGGCGTACGAGAGCATGTGGCCGACGTGCGGGAACGGGCTTCCGCCGTAGACCGTCCGCGACCCGGGGTCGTACGCCGGCATGGCGACGTCGAGGAGCCACAGGAGGAGCAGCAGCGCGACGATCCCGGCACCGGCCGTGACAACGAAGGGCCGGATGCGTCCGGCGAGTGGACGGACCCGGCGGCCTCGCGGCGGGCGCTCGATCGCGAATCGAATGAGCTCGATCAGCAGCAGCACCGGGAGCAGGTAGAGCGCCACGAGCTTCATCGACGCGGCGAGCGCCAGCGCGAGCCCGGCGAGTAGGAGCCGGCGCCGGAGGTACAGCGCGCAGGCGACCAGCATCGGGGCGAGCGCATAGACGTCGAGCGTCGCGATACGGCCGTGAACCAGCATCAGGTTGTCGAGCGCCATGACCGCCGAGGCGCCCGCCGCCAGCCAGCTCGATCCCCCGGCCGCCCTGACGAGCGCGTACATTGCGGCGACCGCGATCAGCCCGAACACGAGGCTTCCCAGGCGCCATCCCCAGGGGCCGTCCCCGAACACCTCGATCCCGCCTGCCATCACGAGCTTGGCGAGCTGGGGGTGCTCGGCGTTCGGGTCCTTCCCGAGCGGGGCGTCGTGGTAGGGGGCGGTCGCCGGAGGATGGATCCCGGCGATCACCCGCGCCGCGTTCACGTAATAGGACTCGTCGAAGATCAGCGAGTGATCGGAATTGTGGGCGCACGGCGACGAGCACGGGGCGCCGAGGTCGAACGCCCTGGTGCCGGCGGCGAACGCGATCACCGCCAGCAGCGCCACGAGGGGCGCGCGCGGGTGAGCGAGGTACCGGCGGAGCCCTATGGGTTGTGAGCGGTGAAGTGCACGTTCCCGCTCTTGCAGGTGTGGTTGCCCTTCCGGGTCTTGACCTTCCAGTTCAGCGTGCCCGCCGCGCTGTGCCTCGACTTGAAGCGCCCTACCACCTTGAGGGTTCCGCGCGAGATCTTCCCTGACGTGTCGTAGCGGGCCGCGAAATGACCGCCGCTGTCGACGGGGATCGCATCGGCGCCGCCCTTGCGCGCCACGAACTCCGAGTCGATGTAGTCGCCCGGCTTCGACGAGCAGCGCAGCCTCACGCCGGTCGGCGGCGGCCCGTCCGAGCCCACGCGGAAGCGGCGCATCGCCGACCGATCCTTCAGTACGCGGAAGCTCACCGGCGCCGGCCGCGAGGTCGAACCGGACCACGTCCCCTTGCTCGGCGTCACCGCGAGAGCGACCGCGGCAGGGAGGAGCAGGGCACACGCAACGGCCAGCGCTCGCCGCATCCACGCCGCCCGCCGCCCGGTTCTCACGCCCGCGAAACTACCAACCCCGTGCGCGGCCGGGTCCGGTCAGCTGCGTGGCCGCTCAGCCGCCGGTGCCGTCAGCCCGTAACCGTGATCAGCGCGTGCATGCCGAGCGCGTAGTGGCCCGGAAGCGTGCAAAGGAGCTCCCACTGCCCCGCGCCGAGGTTGAGCTTCCGGGAAGTGATCGATCCCGGCTGCGCCGGCCCGAAGTCGAACTGGATGCCGGAACCATCGACGCGCTGGATCAGAAGGTCGTGCGGATCCTGTCCGCGGTTGTCGAGCTCCACGGCGACCGTGCCGCCTGCGACCGCGGCCCTCGACGGGACGATCGAGAACTCCCGCTCGGTGACCTGGAGGTGGCTCAGCACCGTCGGCGGCGGTGTGCTGCCGGACCCGGAAGTCGAGGGGGAGCCCGAGCCGCTCGGCGGCGGGGTGCTTCCGGATGCGCTCGTACCGCCGCCCGACGTGTGCGGCGTAGGGGCGTGATGTCGCCGGCGCTTGTGCTTCTTGTGCCGCGTGTGGTGGCCTCGACGGTGGTGCCCGTGGTGGCGGGTCCCCGCCGCTGCCGGCGACAGGGCGACGAGCGCCGGGAACGACGCGGTCACCGAGACTGCGAGCACCAGGCCGAGACGCCTCTTCATGACTTCAGGAGCGCCGGGCGGGCCAGCGACGCCGCGCCGGGGATGACCTGGGCCGAATCGAAGCCGAACCACTGCTCGAGCAGCGAGCAGTACAGGCCGCGGAAGTCCGAGGTCGAGCGCAGGTTGTCCTCCGGATCGAGCTGAGCCAGCCCCGGGAACTCGCCCACCATCTGGCCGCGCGTACGCGAGCCGATGACGAACGCCGTGCCGGCCGCGCCGTGGTCGGTGCCCGAGCCGTTCTCCTCCGGGCGCCGCCCGAACTCGGACCACATCGTCACCAGCACGCGGTCGGCGATCCCGCGCGCCTCGAGGTCGCGCTGAAAGGCGAGCACGGCGTCGCAAGTGGTCTTGAGGTCGGTCGGAAGGTCGGTCGCCTGGTTCGAGTGGGTGTCGAAGCCGCCGTCGGAGTCGAGCGCTATGCACCGCAGCGGCAGTCCCGCGGCGATCATCGCCGCGAGCCCCGCGAACTTCTTCGCGAGATCGCTGTCCGGATAGGTGACCGGGCTCTTGTAGCTCGGGCTCCCATCGGAGGTGGCAAACGGCGCCAGCGCCCGCCGGACGCCGTCGACCTCGGTGGCCACCTTGCGGGCGCCTGCGCGGATCGGGTCGCCGGTGGGCAGCGCGCCGAGGGTGCCGAAGGCCTCGAGCGTCGGCTCGAGCACCGGGTCGTCGACGCCGCGGATCCAGAAGCCATAGTCCTCGGGCTTCTCGATCGCCGCCACCGGCACACGGGATGCGGCCAGCGTGGGCGAGAGGTCCCCGTTCAGGCTGAGGCCCTGGAGCGGGTTGGAGTCGCTGCCCGCCACGTCGAGGTAGCGCCCCAGCCACCCGAAGCGGGCGCTCGTGTCGAGCGCGCCGACCTCCCAGAAGTGCCGGCTCGTGAAGTGCGACTGATCGGGATGGTCGTAGCCGATGGCTGGGAAGACCGTGACTTTCCCCTCGCCGTGCAGCGTGGAGAGGCCGGCCGCCGCCGGGCTCCAGTAGAGCCGCGAGTCCTCGGTGAAGGCGATCCCCGTGGACGGGTCGAGCTTGAGCGTGGGCCGGAGCGTCGCGTAGCGCGAATCACCGACCGGCGCAAGCACACTCAGGCCGTCGCAGCCACCGGGGAGGAAGAGACTGACGAGGGCCGGCTGCGGGCCGCTCGCGGCCGCCGCGGCTACCCCCTCCTCGAAGGCGCGCAAGCCGATCCGCTGTGCCCCGTAGACGGCCAGCGCGATGCCGGCGCTGCGGGCGAGGAACGTCCGCCTGCTGAGGCCGGTGCCCGCCGGGGCGGGCATCCCCGGCTCGATCGCCGGCAGGCCGCGGCCCGCCTGTGCGGTCGCGTGCCGGAGCAGCTCGGTTCGGGTGAAGTCGCGGCAGCAGGCCATGGGTTAGCTCGCGTGCCAGTCGGAAGAGGTCAGGATCAGGTGGCGGAGGGCGTTCTGGCGCATCGCCCGGTAGGGCTTCTGCTGCCAGTCCTCCATCGGCGAGGGGAGGCAGGAGCTCGAGAAGTTGAGCAGCGCCTTCCGCGTCTCGTCCGTCATGGCCGGCTTGCCGAGGAAATCGAGCGCCTTGGTCACTCCCTCGGCGGGGGTCTCAGTCGTGCTGTAGACCGTTTTGTCGTCCCAGGGGTCGATCGCCCGGTCGCGCATCGCGTACGTGACCATGTCCGAACGCCCGCGCCAGGTCGAGGTGTCGAGCCACATCGAGTCGTCCCACCCTGAGACGTTCGGCGGGTAGAAGAGCTGCTTGCCGGCCTGCGATCCGAGCCAGGCCCAGGCGGTGGTGTCGACCCCACGCCCGACCACCCGAAGGAGGCCGGCGTTGTAGACGACCGGCGGCTTGACGAGCGCGCGATCGGCGTAGAAGTCCGGGTGCTTGAGGATCGCCTCGACTACGGGCGCGATGCCGTAGTTCGAGTCGAGGTAGAGCTTCTGCAGGGCAGCCTGCGTGCTCGAGTCCGGCGGCGTGGGGACGAAGTAGCTCCACAGCTTCGTGACGAAGAACGAGGCGTGGTAGCCGTTCTCT
>VAXR01000050.1:0-14132 GCA_005885165.1 Actinomycetota bacterium | reverse complement strand
CGGTCTGGCCGAACACCGTCTTGTTCGTGCCGTCGTGGCGGTTCGGGTCGTAGCGGAAGTCGTGTAGGCCGACGCCGTCGGTCCACGTCGCCCTCCACCCCGTGAACGCCCGCGCCTGCTCGCGCACGTCCTGCTCGGTGTACGCGCCGCGGTCGGCCCCGAGCGTGAACAGCTCCATCACCTCGCGCGCGTAGTTCTCGTTCGGGTCCCAGCGCGTGTTGTCGATGCCGTCGAGCCAGACGAGCATCGCCGGGTCCACGGTCAACGCCCGGAGCAGGTCGTGGAAGGACCCGAGCGCGTTCGCCCGCAGCGTCGCGTTCTGGTCCAGCATCAGCTGCTGGTCGCTCACCTTGTCGTTGCTCGTGGCGAACCAGTCGTGCCAGATCAGCGTCATCCGCTCCACGAGCTGCTGGTCCGACCGCACCATGCGGTCGAGCCACCAGCAATGGTCGTGGCCCCAGGCGTCCGCGGGCGCGAGCGCGTTGCCGTCGTCGTCGGCGGGGTCGGGGCCGTTCAGCGTGACCGTGCCGCCCGGGTAGACGAGTGATTGGACCGTGGCGTCGAGGCCCTTGGCGACGACCGCGTCCACGTCGCCCGGCCGGGGGCCGAAGCCCGCCCGCCAGAGCAGCCGCTCGGCCTTCCGGTGGTCGAGGTCCGGCGGCGGCGGGAGCGAGCCGCCCGCGGGATGCGGATCCGGCCGCGGCGGGACCGACGGCGGCGGTGTGTGGTGGTGGTGGCGATGGCGCTTCTTCTTGTGCTTCTTCTTGTGCTTCTTGTGGTGATGCGCAGCAGGGCGCCGCTTGTGCGGCGCGGGCTTCTTCTTGGCGTCCTTCGACGCGCGGGCAGGCAGGAGCGCAGGCATAGATCCCCTGCTCCCTTAGGTCGGCCTCGGGCCGCGGGGCTTGATACCCCGGTGCCGACGCTGGCCGCTAGGCGTCTATGCCCGGCGCCGGGAAGGCGGTGGCGAGCTCGCGCGACTCGTCGCGGATGCGGTCGAGCGCGGCGTCGTCGCCGGCGCGCGCGGCCTCGATCACGCGATCCATCAGGTCGGCGATCGTGAGCATCTCGTCGCGGCCCATGCCGCGCGTCGTGACCGACGGCGTGCCGATCCGCAGGCCGGATGGATCGAACGGCTTGCGCGGATCGAAGGGGACGGTGTTGTAGTTGGTCTCGAGCCCGGCGCGGTCGAGCGCCTGGGAGGCGACCTTGCCCGCAACCTCCTTGGAGGTGAGGTCGATCAGGATCAGGTGGTTGTCGGTACCGCCCGAGACCAGGTCGAAGCCGCGGCGGATCAGCTCGTCGGCGAGCGTGCGCGAGTTGTCCACGATCCGGTGCGCGTACTCGGCGAACTCCGGCCGCGACGCCTCCTCGAGCGCGACCGCGATCGCTGCGGTGATGTGGTCGTGCGGCCCGCCCTGCAGCCCCGGGAACACGGCCTTGTCGATCGCCGCCGCGTGCTCCTCGCGGCACATCAGCATCGCTCCGCGCGGGCCGCGCAGCGTCTTGTGTGTGGTCGTGGAGATCACCGGCGCGTGCGGGGTCGGCGAGGGATGGGCGCCGCCCGCCACGAGGCCGGCGATATGCGCAATGTCGGCCACGAGTATCGCCCCGACCTCCTCGGCGATCTCGGCGAACCGATCGAACTCGATGATCCGCGGCACCGCGGTGCCGCCGCAGAAGATGAGCTTGGGCCGCTCCTCCCGCGCCAGCCGGCGAACCTCGTCGAAGTCGACGGTGCCCGTCTCGCGCGAGACGCCGTACTGGACCGCGCGCAGCCACTTCCCGGTGATCGACACCGACCAGCCGTGCGTCAGGTGGCCGCCCATCGGCAACGCCATGCCCATCACCGTGTCGCCCGGCTCGCAGAAGGCCAGGTACACGGCGAGGTTGGCGACGGAGCCGGAGTAGGGCTGGACGTTCGCGTGGTCGACGCCGAAGAGCCGCTCCGCCCGCTCGATCGCGAGCGTTTCGATCGGGTCGATCACCTGCTGCCCCTCGTAGTAGCGACGGCCCGGGTAGCCCTCGGAGTACTTGTTCGTTAGAACCGTTCCGGTCGCCTCGATCACGGCCTTCGAGGCGTAGTTCTCCGACGGGATAAGGCGGATCGTCTCGCGCTGGCGGCGCTCCTCCTCCTCCACGAGGCGGGCGATCTCCGGATCGGTCGCCTGCAGGGAGGTGCCGGTTGAAAGCTCGGTGGCCACGAACGACGATCGTACTCCAGGGTGCGGCGAGGTTTGCCGTGTCATAGGCCGCTGCTCCGGGCAATGTGAATCACGGAAAGCGACACGCGGAGGTGAGCCGATGCCACCGAGAGGCGTCAAGAAAGGCACCAAGCGCGCACGCCAGTACGAGCACGTCAAGCGAAGCGAGCGGCAGCAGGGGCGGTCGACCAGGCGTGCAAAGGAGATTGCGGCACGCACGGTCCAGAAGGAGCGCGCACGTTCGGGCGAGTCCCGCACCCGCTCCAGGACGTCGACACACGACATCTCGTCGGGCCGTCGCGGCGGCAGGCGCTCCGGCACGAGCGGCCCGAAGGGGCGCACGCGCGATCAGCTCTACAACGAGGCGAAGAAGCTCAACGTCTCCGGCCGGTCGCGGATGAACAAGTCGCAGCTCCAGCGCGCCGTCAACCGCAAGAAGGGGTAAACCGGCGGCCCCGTCGGGGGTAGGCGAGATCCGCACGACGTTGCGCTAACCTCGGGCGTGGCGGTCCGTCCAGTCCTCTGGGCGGGCCCGCTGCGCAGGGGTGCGAGACACGCGCGAGTGATCGAAGCCCGCCGTGTGTGGATCGGTCCGGATGAGAGCGACCCACGCGAGGGCTGGTCGTGTTCGAGACGCGTCGTCCGGCCGCTCAGGCCGAGGAACTGGTAGAGGAGTACCTCCCACTCGCACGGCGCCTCGCCATGCGCTACCGCTACACGAGCGAGCCGATCGAAGACCTGGTGCAGGTCGCGTCAATGGGACTCGTGCTCGCGGCGCAGCGGTACGACGCCGAGCGCGGTACATCGTTTGCGAGCTTCGCGGTCCCCACGATCATCGGGGAGCTGCGGCGCCACATTCGCGACCACGGCTGGTCGGCGCGCGTGCCGCGGAGCGTGCAGGAGAACGTGATGAAGGTGCACGCCGCCACCGACGAGCTGGGTGCCCGTATCGGCCGCTCCCCGTCACCCAGGGAGCTCGCCGCCGAGACCGATCTCGGCGTGGAGGATGTCCTCGAGGCGACGCTGGCCACAACGGCCTACGAGGCGGCGTCGCTCGACCATCGGATTGACGGCGACGACGACTCCCCCGAGCCTCCGATCACGATCGGCGTTGACGACCCGGGCTACGAGCACGTCGAGCGCGCTGTCGTGATCTGGCCGGCCGTCAGTGAGCTCCCACCAGACGAGCGCGCGGTGGTGGCGCTCCGCTTCCTGGGCGACCTCACCCAGTCGGAGATCGCCGCGATGATCGGCGTCTCCCAGATGCAGGTATCGCGCCTCCTGCGCCGCGCCCTCGACCGCATCCACACGGCGACTGCCGCGGCGGTCTGACGCCGAGAGGCGGCCGGGCCCAGGTCGCCTTGGCCCGGCCGGCGCCGGCTAACGCGTACCGCGGCTCCAGTCGACTCGCTCACGATCGTCCTTGCCCGAGACCGAGCCCGGTCCGAACGCGCCAGGCGCGCCGCCGTAGATCTTCCCGTAGGGGCGCGGCTCGATCCCGCTTCCCTTGCGCGTGTAGTAGCCCACCACGATCCCGATGAACATGAACACGCAGAAGCCGACCATGATCCAGCTCCCGCGCGCGAAGGCGAGCGGCGCAAGGGCCACACCGAGGTAGTCGGGAGTGAGTGCTCTGGTTCTCATGAGTCTCTCCTTTGCGTGTGCGCACGCGTAGGCGCGTGCGTAATCGACGCTACGCCGCGATGTCCGATTCGGGGTGACGTTCGGCACAGACCGCGCGCCGTGCACGGTGACGTTGGGCACACACCGGGCGCAGCCTCTCCTGCCGTCCGCCCGTCCGCGTAGCACTCATCGCGTGGATCTGCGCAAGAGCGATCTCCGCATAGCCGAGTTCGTGGCGGTCGACGTGGAGACGAACGGCCTGCCCGGCGAGGACTGCGAGATCACGGAGATCGGGGCCGTCCTGGTGGGCGGCGGTGAGCTGCACGACGAGCTGGAGTCCTTGGTGCGGGTGGAGCGTCCGCTGTCGCGCGGCATCGAGCGATTCACGGGGATCACGCAGGCGATGCTCGACTCGGCGCCTTCGCCGGTGCAGGCTCTCGAGCTGCTGCGCGGGATGCTCGCCGGCAGGGTGCTGGTCGCGCACAGCGCTTCATTCGACCGCCGCGTGCTGCGCCACGCCTTCGAGCGGGCAGGGCTCGACTGGCCGCGGCCGCCCGTGCTCTGCACGGTCGCGATGGCGCGCCGCTACGCGCCGCTCGCCGGCGAGCGCAAGCTCGCCGCGCTCGCGGCGGCGCTGGGGATCGAGGTCGACGTCGTGCATCGAGCGCTGCCTGACGCGCGCACGTGCGCGCGGATCTTCTGTGCGCTGCTGCCGCGCCTCTGCGCCAGCGTCCAGACGGTCGGGGAGGCGTGTGAGCTTCTGGGCCCGCGGCGCCGCCGGCACGCGGGCCGGGAGCGCGGACGCCGGGTGCCGCGCGATCGGCGCCCCGACCTGACGGGGCTTCCCGACGACCCGGGCGTCTACATCTTCCGCGATGAGAGCGGCCGGCCGCTGTACGTCGGCAAGTCGGTCTCCGTTCGCAGCCGCGCGCGGTCGCACTTCTGCGCGCCCGCCGGCTGGACCGAGCGCGCCGAGGTCGTCGACTACATGCCGACACGCTCGGAGCTCGGCGCCCTCGTCCTCGAGAACAGGCTGATCAAGCGCTGGCGCCCGCACGGGAACGTAAAGCTCAAACGAAGTGACGGCTTCGTCTACCTGCGCTGCCGGTTCGACATCCCGTTCCCGATCCTCGAGGTGGCGCCGGAGCCGGCGCCCGGGCACGCCGTGAACGTGGGGCCGGTGCGCGGCCGGGAAGCCGCTTTGGAGCTCGTCGAGCAGCTCAACTCGATGTTCGGCCTCAGGCATTGCGGCCGCAGGCTGCCCCGCCGCGACCATCCGTCGGCGTACGGGCAGATGGGCCGCTGCCTATCGCCGTGCCTGCGCGATCTCGACCCGAACCTCTACCGCCGACGGCTTGACGAGGCGCTGCGGCCATTTGTCGAGGGAGGGGGCGGCGACGAGCTCCTCGCGCAGCTGGAGTCGGAGATGCGCGAGGCCTCGAAGGCTCGCCGCTACGAGCGGGCGGACGTCCTGCTGCGCCGGCGCGAGCGGCTCGAGAGCCTGATCGGCCGGCTCAGTGGGCTGCTCGAGGCGACCCACTCGCGCACCCGGCTCGTGGTCGCCAGACATCCCTCCAAACAACGCTGGGACGCGTTCTGGATCGTGCGCGGGCGCGTGGCCGACTGGGGTGAGGTGCCCGCAGCCGGCCGGGAGCTCGTGGAGCGAACCCGTGCGGCGCTCGAGCGGCGGCCCGCGCACGCCGTACCGCCCGACGAGGTCGACGAGGTGCGGATCGTCCATTCCTGGCTTGCGGCGCATGAATCGCCGCAGCTCGAGTTGGCGGACGCCTCGGAAGCCGAGCAAGCTGCGGCCTGGGTCCGAGAAGTGACCACCGCCGCCGGTGGCTAGCCTGCGCCGTCCTCGTCGGCCCAGTCGGGCTGAGGTGCCGTGTACTCGAGGTGGTGCTCCCCACTCAGCGGCTCACCGGTGGGCTCGAGCAGGAAGATCTCGACTGCCACGTCGGGATCGGTGTGGATCTGGCTCAGGTACGCCGTGACGCTGCGCCCCGTGGCGTTCTCGACCACCGCCGTGAACTGCTCCTTCATCGCGCTCTGGAACGAGCGCCGGATGTCGTGCACGGCGCCCGAATCGCCGCCGTTGATCAGCGTGCGCTCGACCGTGGTGAAGCCCTCGTTGAGGACGCAGAGCACCGTGTCGTCGACCAGGTAGGTCTTCGCCTTGGAGGGACCCTTGCCATAGAACTCGTGATGCAGGCTCACGAGGCCGTTCGAGATCTCCGCCGCCATCGCGCCCCGCGGACTCTGCTGTACGTCGGCCATCGCCGACCTCCTTGGTCCGCCCCTCTTTTGACCGCTTGGACGGACGGGGGCGAGTTGCGGCGAGCCCAGCCCGTATGACCAGCTTAGCTCACGGCCGCGAAATGGCCACTGGCCGCCGGCCTGGGTCCGGCTCGAGGACGAAAATCTCCGCCGCGATGTCCTCGGACACGTCGACGCCGCTGACGAAGCCCACGACCTTCCGGCCGACTATCTCCTCTACCGATTCGCGAAACTGAGTCTCCGCCGCGTGTTGAAAGAAAACCCGCGCATCGCGCAGGCGCTGCTGCTCCCCCATCGCGACGAGGTTGCGCTCCGCGGGCGTGAACGTGTCGCCCAGGATGCAGACGAGCACGTCCGGGCCTGCGAAGTAGGTTCGCGCCTTGGTTGGTCCGCGCCCAAACAAGTCCTTGTACAGCCGCACCATCGCGTTCGAGACCGTGGCGAGGACGGATGCATGCTCCCCAACCTCCGTGTGCTCAGCCGCGCGCGGCTCCAAATCCGCCATTCTGGCTCCTCGGGTCGTGTGGCTTGAGGGCTCTCGGCCCTGTGAGTCCAGATGGCGGCGACCGCGACGCTTACACGTGCGCAGCGCTTCCTAACTAAGTACCGAGTCTACTCCGAACCGGCCGCTACTCAAAGCTCGGGAGCAAGGCGGAACACCTCGACCGAGTAGGGCGGATCGAGCTTGGTGGCGCTTGCGAACGAGGTCACGCGGCGGCCGGTGGCGCGCTCGACCGCGGCCTGGAAGGTGGCTTGGATGGCGTCCTCGTATGCCGAGCGGGTAGAGGAATCGCTCGCTCGGGTGGAAACTCAGGCCGTCGAGGAACACGACGACCGCGTCATCGACCAAGTGGACCGTCGCCTTTTCGGCGGTCCGGCCGTAGGACCCCTCGAGGATCGCGAGGAGCTCCAAGGCCAGAGTCTCGATGGCTTCCGACGGTATTGGATCCTGCGATGGCCCCATGCCAATCCTTCCGTTTCGAGCTCGAAACGGCGCGGCGCCACTCATTACCGAGAAGGCCCGGCGATGGACGTCACCGGCGTACAACGGGTCCCCGCCACCCACCGTTCTGCGGCGTGGACGGGTACGTCCGTAAGCGTACACCACCAGCGGTGCGCCAAATCACCATCACTCGTTTGGGTACCGATGGCCCCGGGCAAAGCTTGGGCTGGCAAAGAAGGGGAGACGATGGGACTTCTCGACAAGATCATGGGCAGGGCCAAGAAAGCGGCAGGCGACGTTGCGGGCGACCCGAGCCTGCGTCGCGAGGGCCGCCAGGAGGAACGAAAGGGCGAGGCCAAGGAGGAGCTCGTCGACACCCAGCAGAAGGCCGAGGAGAAGGCCGAGGAGATCGCGAACCTCGAGCGGAAAACCTCGTAGCCGGGGCCAGGCCTGGCCCGCGGCCACGCCTGGCTAGAGCTTGATCAGGACGATCACCACGGAGATCAGGAAGCAGATCACTATCCCGATCTGCATGTAGATCCAGAAGCGGGGCATTTGCTCCATGCCCCGATTGTGGCGAACCCGTGGCTCGCCGTCCGCTTCAGTCGATCAGTGCGCGCCGTAGGGCGATCGCCACGGCGTGTGTGCGGGTATCCGCTTGGAGCTTGGCGATCACGCGCTTGGTGTCGGACTTCACGGTCTCGACCGACAGCCCGATCCGGCGGCCGACCTCCTCGGTGTGGTAGCCCTCGGCCAGGAGCTGGAGGATCTCGCGCTCGCGCTCGGACAGCGCGCTCTGCGCGTGGCCGGCGTCGCTGATGAGGAGCGCGGGCGAGAGCGACGGGTCGACGAACGCTTTGCCCGTTGCCACGGTGCGGATGGCCCGTACGAGGTCCTCCGGCGGCGACCCCTTCAGCACGTACCCGCGCGCGCCGGCCGCGAGGGCGTCGGACAGCAGGCGCTTGTCGCCGTACGCCGAGAAGATCACGAACTCGACGCTCGGCGCGACCTGCTGGATCTTCTTCACGGCCGAGACGCCGTCGATTCCCGGCAGGCGCACGTCCATGAGGACGATCTGGGGCTTCAGCCGCGCGACGGCGTCGAGCGCGTCCTCCCCGGACTCGACGACGCCCACGAGCTCCAGGTCCTCGATGTCACCGATCAGCAGCTCAAGGCCCTGCTGCACTACGGAGTGGTCGTCCACGACCAGGCACTTGGTCGCCGCCATGGTGCCCAGACTCTTAGGTTTCGACGCTGACGTCAAGTCGAAGCGCCGGTTCGGCATATGATCCCGCGGTCCGAGGGGATGCGGGAAGGAGATTGATGTTCGGCTCGATCGTTGTCGGCACAGACGGATCCGAGACCGCCGGCGAGGCGGTCCGCCAAGCCACCGAGCTCGCCAACGCCATCGGGGCGCAGATCCACCTGGTGAGTGCGTTCGAGCCGGTTGGAGGCCAGCGCCTCCGCGAGGAGCGCGTGCAGGCGCCCGACGACCTGCAGTGGATGGTCAACGAGCGCGAGGACGTGGACGCCACGCTGCGGGACGCGAGCGAGAAGATCAAGGAGGCTGGCGTGAAGGTCGAGACCTACGCCCGGCAGGGCGATCCCGCCGACGCGATCCTCGACGTCGCCGAGGAGCAGGGATCGGACCTGATCATCGTCGGCAACAAGGGCATGACCGGCGCGAAGCGCTTCCTGCTCGGGAGCGTGCCGAACAAGGTGTCGCATCACGCTCCCTGCAGCGTGATGATCATCAGGACGACCTGAGGTCTAGGGCGTGATCGCCGCGGCGGCGTTCGCGAGGCCCGCCCCGTAGCGGCTGTCCGGTCCGGGCGCCCCCATGTCGGTGGCGGTCGCCTCGATGCGGCTCTGGACGGCGTCCGGCGCTGGGTGCTTGCCGATCACGCCCGTGGCGAGGATCAGCGCGGCGATCGCGGTGACGTGCGGGGTCGACTCCGAGGTGCCCTCGAACCCCTCGAGCCCGAAGTGCGTGACACCGTGCGTGAAGGTCTGCTGGTAGATGTCGCGGGTGGGCTTGTTCGGGTTGCAGTGCGCGATGTCCCACGCGTTGTCGGTCAGCTCCGAGTCGTCCCCGCCGCCGGGCGCCACGACGTCGAGGCCGCTCCCGTCGTTCGAGTACTCGGCGAGGCAGCCGTTCGCGGTGCTGGCGCCAACTGCGATCACGTAGCGGTCGCGCGCCGGATACGCGATGTGGTCCTCGCTGTCGTTGCCCGCGGCGCCGACCATGATCACGCCGTGCTTGTGTGCGTAGTTGATCGCCGAGATGACCTCGGGGATGTCGGCGGCGTGGAGCGTGGTGTCGAACTCCACGCTCATGTTGATCACCTGCGCGTGGTGGTTGACGGCGAAGCGGATCGCCTTGGCGAAGGTGGCGCCGTCGCCGTTGCCGTTGGCGTCGAGCACGCGCAGCGGCATCATCCGTGCCTTGTACGCGAGCCCGGTGAGGCCGTGGCCGTTGTTCGTCCGCTGCACGATCGTGCCGGTGACGTGCGTGCCGTGGCCGTCCTCGTCGAGCGGGTACTTGTTGTGCCTAATGAAGTCGTAGGGGTCCACCCAGCCGTGCCTAGGCAGGTCGGGCGCCCGGCGGAAGCGGCCCCACCTCCTGTACGCGATCCCCGAGTCGATCACGGCGATCGTCACGCCCCTGCCGCCGGCCACGCCGTCGCGACGTGCGATGCTCCAGGCCTCGGGCGCGTTGATCCCGAACGGCCCGGCGAAGTTCCACTGCAGCTTGCGCCAGTCTCCCGGCCCGCCGTGTCCGGGATCGTCGGGGAACCAGGGAGCCGGGAGGGCGGCGGCGTGCATGCGGAAGTTGGGCACGGCGTAGCGCACGCCGGGCTTCTTGCGCAGTTCCCCGATCGTGCTCGAGACCGAGCGCCCGCCCTTGATCTTCAGGACCTGTGCTCCGTCGGCCAGCGTCCCGACCGGCGTGGTGTCCGTGGACTCTTGGGCGCTCGCCTTCTGGGCCTCATCGGCCGCGGCGTCGTAGCTCACGACCACCTGGTCCGCGATCGCTGCCTGCCCTGCTGCGCTGTCGGATGCGCGGGCCGCTGTGGGAGCGGCCAGGGCGCCCGAGAGCGCTGCCGCCAGGATGAGGGGGCGGATTCGCATTTGGTTACGGTGCGTTGAGTGTACGTTCGCTCACAGCAAGCGGGTGACAGATTGAGTTCACCTGGAAACACCCCAGATTGCCGCTTAGTTCGGCAAACGTACGAGCAAGTAGCCCATGACGGCTAGCTGCGTTACAGGTGCGACGGGATTCGTCGGCGGGCACGTGGCCCAGGCCCTGGTCAAGCGCGGGGACTCCGTTCGCGTGACCTACCGGGACCGCGAGCGGCTCGGGCGGCTCGGGGCGCTGGAGGCCGAGGAGGTTCGCGCCGACGTGCTAGATCGCGGCTCGATGCGGCGGGCGCTGCGCGGGTCCGACGTCGTCTTCCACACCGCGGGCTACGTCGGCTCGCGGCCGCGCGAGCTCGTCTGGGACATGAACGCCCTCTCGCCGCGGGTGGTCGTCGAGGCCGCCGCCGCGGAGGACGTAGGCCGCGTGGTGCTGACCTCGAGCGTGGCGGCGATCGGACGGGCGCCCCACGGCGAGGCGGCCACCGAGGAGACGGTGTTCCGCGGCGGCGAGTTCGGACTCGCCTACGCGGAGGCGAAGCACGAGGGCGAGGCGGAGGCGCTGGCCGCGGGCGCGCGCTTGGGCGTGGAGGTCGTGGTCGTGAATCCCTCGTACGTCCTGGGTGTGCCGGTCGATCGGACCCAGCCGGGCGAGACCTCGACGCGCGTGGTCGGCAACTTCCTGCTCGGACGGCTCCCGGCGGTCGTGGACGGCGCGACGAACGTCGTCGACGTGGAGGACGTCGCCGTCGGGCACCTGCTCGCCGAGCAGCGCGGAAAGCCCGGGCAGCGATACATCCTCGGCGCGTACAACCTCACCTGGGTGGAGCTCATCGATCGCCTGGCGGTGGAGTCGGGCATCCATCGGCCGCTCGCGGTGTTGCCGCGCGAGGTCGGGGTGCTCGCTGCGTGGCAGAACAGCCTGCGCCTGCCCGCGCCGATCGCTCCCGAGGCTTTCGCGCTGATGGCTCAGAACTGGCGCGTGTCCTCGCAGAAGGCCAAGCGCGAGCTGCGCTACAAGACCCGTCCGCTCGACCGGACGATCCGCGCCACCGTCGAGTGGTACCGCGAGCTGATGGAGGCCGGCGCCTTCGGCCGGCGCATCTCCACGTTGACGGTCGCCTCCGCCGGCATGCGCGTTGCGGACCGCCTCGGCGTGATGGGCGGGCTGCGCGCCGCCGAGGGCTGGGTCGGCCGCCGGCTCGTGACCGGAACGTGAGCGACGTCTTCTTCCCGCGCGACGAGTACTTCATGCGCCTGGCCCTGCGCGAGGCCGAGCGCGCACTGGAGCACCACGACGTGCCGATCGGGTGCGTGATCGCACACGACGGCGAGGTGGCGGCGGCCGCGGGAAACGAGCGGGAGGTGCGCGGGGATCCGACCGCGCACGCCGAGTTGCTGGCGCTGCGGGAGGCCTCGCGCGCGCTTGGCGGCTGGCGGCTATCGGGGACCGTGATGTACGTGACGCTCGAGCCGTGCGCGATGTGCGCCGGCGCGATCGTGCTGGCGCGGGTGCCGCGTGTCGTCTACGGCGCGCGCGATCCGAAGGCCGGCGCGGCGGGGAGCGTGTTGGACGTCCTGGGCGAGCCGCAGCTCAACCACCGGCCGGAGGTGGGGGAGGGGCTGCTCGCCGGGGAGTCGGCCGAGCTCCTGCGGCAGTTCTTCGCGCTCCGGCGCTGAGGCGCTCCGGCGCTGTGCACCGGGCTTGGCCCGTCCGATGCGCACCGGACGCCGACCCGCCGCGTGGCTACGCTTGACCGCGCTTCGGAGGGGTGCCGGAGTGGTTGAACGGGGCGGTCTCGAAAACCGTTAGGGGCCGTTAGGTCCCTCGAGGGTTCGAATCCCTCCCCCTCCGCTCGAGCAAGCGAGCATTAGGTACCCATCACGCGAGCGGCCAGGCAGCCGTAATTAGCCACGCCGTAGCGCGGTTCAGGGCCGCCGAAGCGGGTAACACCCGACTGAGATACGAACAGGTATGAACGAGACCCCGGCGCCGCCGGCGCCAGATCCCAAGCCCCCGCCGCCCGGACCCGGCCCGCCGCGGCCCGATCCGACGCCGCCGAGCCCCACGCCCGATCCGCAGCCCGCTCCTCCGGGGCCCGGACCGCAGATCTAGCGCGGGTCCTCGCCTGGCTACGACGGGTCGAAGCGGAATCCGCTCAGCACGGGGAGAGCCCCGCCTTTAGCGGGCGCAGATCGGGCTCGTAGGCGCGCGTGACTTCGCCGCTGAGGTCGGTGAGGTCATGGTGAACCGCGTCCTCCTGACCTTTCCCAACTGCTTGCCGCCGCGTCCATTCGAGCAGTGCTTCGTAATAGGCCCCACGAGGCGCTCAAGGAGGGGCCCCATGATGCTCTCCTTCGCGATCCCATACCCACGCCCATGGAGCGGACCCGCTTCTTCTGTAACCGGACACGCCGGACACCTAAAACCGTCGTGTCCGGCCGGGTTCTCGACCCCAGTGGGTTGTCTCTGGCCGCTAAAGCCGAGGGCGCCGTGCCGGTTTTCGCTGAGCGGAAGCGGCGGGCTCACTGTTGGGTTCCCACCGAACCGGCACTGACCGGGGCCTCGACCTACCGAGCCCGCGTAGCCCCGGCTAGGGTCCGGCGGGGACTACCCCGCCCCCAAAGGACTCGCCATGTCAACGAAGCTCGTCGCCCTGTGGCGCGCACCCGTGCGCAGACCGCTGCTCGCTGCCGCAGCCACGGTCGGCTCGCTCGCGCTGCTGAGCGGGACCGCCTCCGCGTACCCGACCAACCCCGCGACGATCTGGACGATCGCCGGTAACGGCAGCCACTGCGCGAGCTCGACGACGACGTGCGGCGACGGAACGTCGGCGACGTCAGCCCAGCTCAACGAACCAAACGGGGTGGCGGTCGACGGTGCGGGCAACGTCTACATCGCCGACACCAACGACAACAAGATCCGCAAGCTGACGCCGGCTGGGGCGATCTCGACGATCGCCGGCGACGGCAACACGTGCGCGAGCCCGAGCACGACGACCTGCGGCGATGGGCCGACCGCGACCTCGGCCCAGCTCAGCGAACCAACCGGGGTCGCGCTCGACGGCGCGGGCAACGTCTACATCGCCGACGCCAACGACCACAAGATCCGCAAGCTGACGCCGTCCGGGGCGATCTCGACGATCGCCGGCGACGGCAACACGTGCGCGAGCCCGAGCACGACCACGTGCGGCGACGGGCCGACGGCGACGGCAGCCCAGCTCAACTACATCGCCGACAGCGCCGACGAGAAGATCCGCAAGCTGACGCCGACTGGCGCGATCTCGACGATCGCCGGCAACGGCAGCCCGTGCGCGAGCCCGACGACGTCCTGCGGCGACGGGGCGACCGCGACCTCGGCCCAGCTCAACTTTCCAACCGGGGTGGCGCTCGACGGCGCGGGCAACGTCTACATCGCCGACCAGAGTGACAACAAGATCCGCAAGCTGACGCCGGCGGGCGCGATCTCGACGATCGCCGGCACCGGCAACACGTGCGGGAGCCCGAGCACGACGTCCTGCGGCGACGGGGCGACCGCGACCTCCGCCCAGCTCAGCTTTCCATCCGGGGTGGTGGTCGACGGCGCGGGCAACGTCTACATCGCCGACCAGAGCGACAACAAGATCCGCGAGCTGACGGCGGGCGGGACGATCGGGACGCTCGCCGGCGACGGCACCGCCTGCGCGAACAGCCCGTTCTGCGGCGACGGCGAGGCGGGACGAAGCGCGGAGCTGAACGAGCCCTACGGCGTGGCGGTCGATCAGGCGGGGCGCAACGTCTTCATCGCCGACACCTTCGACAACCTCGTGCGCTGGCTGGCCGGACCACAGGCCGGACCGCAGGGACCGCAGGGACCGCAGGCGGGACAGGGCCCGCGCGGCGCCCCCGGCCCGCGCGGCCGCCCGGGGCGCGACGCCAGGGTCACCTGCAAGGTCAAGAAGTCGAAG
>VAXR01000062.1:11376-11911 GCA_005885165.1 Actinomycetota bacterium | reverse complement strand
CTGGGATGGGAGAAGGGTGCGGCGCCGGTTGGAGTCGCTCACCACGAGGTCGGCGCCCCTCGAGGCCGCCGCCCGTATCGCTCCGGCGGTCTGGTCGCCCGCGTAGACGAGCGGAGTCCGCGCCGGGAGGGCGCCGAACCCCGCGAGGTCGCCGAGCGCGTCGGCCGAGCCGTCGACCACGGTGAGCGGCGCCGCCGGCTGGACCCGCACGAGGCCCGGGCCGGCAACGTCGTAGCGCCGGACCTCGGGCAGCCTGACCGGCGGGCCGAGCGATGCCGGGGAGACGTCGTAGCGTCGAAACGGCCCGTACGAGACGCTGGGCCGCGAGAACCCGGCCTGCGACCGGAGCTCGCCGGCGGCGTCGGCCGCGGCCATGGCCCCGCTGCGGAAGCGATCGTCGTCGGCTCCCGTGATCACGGCCCGCGCACCCATCAGCCTCACCAGGGGGAGCAGCTGCCCGGGAACCAGGCGCTTCTCCTGGAGCAGCGAGTCCGTGCTCCACAGCAGGTCCGTCGCGCGCTGGTCGGCGAACGGC
>VAXR01000062.1:3672-11367 GCA_005885165.1 Actinomycetota bacterium | reverse complement strand
TTCCGCCCCACGTGTAGAACGCGAAGAGCTGGCCGGGAAGGACCAGCGCACGCGAGCCGCGCGGCAGTGTCCGGTCGAGCCCGTGCGCAGCCGCGGTCCAGGCGTGCGGGATCCGCTTCCAGGCCAGCCGCCGCTCGACCGCGCGCCCCTGCACGAGCGGCCACGCCGACAGCGCGAGCAGCGCTGCGGCAGCCGTGGCGGCCGTGACGCCGAGCGTCCGACGAGCGCCGATCCGCCTCCATGCCTCGCCCGCCGCGGCGCCGCCGAGGCAGGCGAGCCCGAGGGCGACAAGCGGACCCGCCTTGTAGGTGGTCCGCAGGAAGCGGATCGCCGCGATGTGGTTGTAGACGAAGTTCGACGTGCGGCGAAGCGGCGTCCCCTCCGGGAAACCGACGGTCATCACGATCAGCCCCATCAACACGAGCGCCAGGAAGAACGGCCCGTAGCGCCAGCGCCGGCTCCACACGAACCCGGCGAGTGCGAGCGCGGGAACCAGCAGCGTGGCCGTGACGACCGCGGGATCGAACAGGAGGGTGCCCGCGTCGCTGAAGTACGGCTGGACGCGGCCGGCGAAGCCAACGCCGAGGTAGGTGATCCAGTAGCCCATCAGCCGGATCGCCTCGCTCAGGCTGGTGGTCGTCCAGATCGCCCCCTGGTGCTCGGTGAACTGGAGGAAGTCGATGCCGTAGCGGGACTGCACGAGCGCCGGCGCGACCCACCAGAGCGACGCCACGAGCGAAAGCGGCGCCGCGCGAAGGACGAAGTCGCCGACAGCCCGCCATGTGACCGCCCTGGTCCACGCCTCCCAGAGCAGGAGCAGCCCGACCGCCGGCAGAAGCCACGCCGTGACCGCAGCGTTCACGCCGCCCTCCGTGGACATCAGGATCAGCGCGACAGCCGCCGGCCACCACCAGCCACGGGGATCGCGCAGGCCGCGGTGGACGGCAAGCAGGAGCCACGGAAGCGCCGCGTAGCCGACGAGCGTGACGCTCGTCTGGTTGGCGAACACCACGACGTACGGGTTGAGCGCGATCATCGCGCCGGCTACGAGGTGCGGCACACCGCGCCCAGGCCGGTACAGGGCGTCCATCAGGCGCACGACGCCCCAGGAAGCGAGCGCGATCAGCGTGCCCAGCCAGAGGCGGCCGACGACCCAGTCGGGGATCCCCACAAGGTGCCCGACGGCGAAGAAGGGGCCCATCGGAAACAGGTAGCCCGCGTACTGCCCGCCCTGAACGTGGCCGAGGGAGCCGGTGGGCGTCCACGTCGAGGCGACGTCCGAGAGGAACCGGACGGGCGACACGTGCAGGTCGATCTTCGTGTCCGAGGTCGCGAACCCGGGGCGCTGCACCATCGCGATCGCGAACGCGAACACGGCCAGGCCGATCGGAACCCGGCGGCCGCGAAGCTGACGGTTCCCCGGGTCGACGTGCTCCAAGGCCGCGTCAGGGTACGCGAGGCGGCCCGCTGGGCGAGGGGCACGAGATACTCTGCCCGCGATGGTTGCCCGCCGGGAGCGCGTCGGGAACCTCGATTCGCGGCGCGTGTTTGGCGGCGGCCTGCTTGCGATCGCGCTGGGCGGGGCGGCGCTTCGCCTCGTCTACGTGCTCGTCCTGGCCCGGCACGTGCCGGACATAGGCGACGCGCTCGTCTTCCACGGCCAGGCGGACTTGATCGCAAATGGGCATGGCTTCAGCGATCCGTTTGGGTTCGTGTACGGCCGGGACATCCCGAGCGCCTCGCACCCGCCCCTCTATCCGCTCGCCATGTCGGTCGTCGCGCTGCTCGGCGGCACCGGTGAGCTCCCGCAGCGCGCCTGCGGCGCCCTGTTCGGCTTCGGCACGATCGTGCTGATCGGCCTGATCGCGCGGCGGCTAGGCGGGCCGCGAGCCGGTCTGATCGCCGCCGGCATCGCCGCCGTCTACCCCGTGCTCGTCGCTGCGGACGGGGCGATGATGAGCGAGACGCTCTACGGGCTGCTGATAGCCGCCGCTCTCCTGACGGCGCTCCGGCTGCTCGACCGCGAACCCGGGCCGCCTCTGGCCGCGGCGCTCGGCGCCCTGATCGGGCTCGCCACGCTGACGCGGGCGGAGGCGCTGCTCCTGTTGCCGCTGCTCGCCTGGCCGGTTGCGGCCAGGGCGCAGGCGCGCCGGCTTCTCCTGGCCGGCGCCTCCACAGTCGCCTGCCTGCTCGTGATCTCGCCGTGGGTGGTACGCAACGCCGCGACTTTCCACGAGTTCACGCTCTCCCACAACGATGCGACGCTGCTCGCCGGAGCGAACTGCCACCGCACCTACCACGGCATCGACCTCGGCGGCTGGAACCTCTATTGCATCTCCAAGCGGGCGACTCCCGACGAGGGAAAGCAATCGGCGCGCTGGCGACGTGAGGGGCTGCGCTACACGGGCCGTCACGTGGGTCGCCTGGCGGTCGTGATCCCGGTTCGCGTGATGCGCACATGGGACTTCTGGCAGCCGAAGCGCCAGGTCATGTTCGCGGAGAGCCAGGCGCGCTGGGCGACCAAGGACGGGGTGGCGGCCTACTACGTCCTGCTCCCGCTGGCGATCGCGGGCGGCTGGATGATCCGCCGCAGGCGACCCGAGCTCCTCGTCATGCTCGCCCCCGTGGCGCTCGTCACGATCGTGAGTGCGATCGGCTACGGCGTGCCGCGCTTCCGCCACCCCGCCGACATCTCGATCGTGGTGCTGGCGGCCGTGACGCTCGACCGAGCTCCCGGCCTGCTGCGCCGGCTGCGGCGGGACGCCGAGCGCACCGCCTGATCCGGACGCTTGCTACGGTCGCCGCGTGGCTCGGGCCGACCTCGTGCAGCGCCTCGCGGTCGGCGTCGTGGCCGTCGCGGCGATCGTATGGCTGGCCGTCTCGGTCGTGGACATGCACGCCCTCGCGGCTGCACAGAGGACCGCGAGCCGGCGGTCGCTCACGCCCGCGCTCCTCCGGAAGGGGGTCGCCGACACGCGCCGCGCGCAGGACCTCCGCCCGGGCGATGACGGTCCTCTCACCGAGCGCGTCTACCTCTACTTCGCCGCGGGGCGCCGCAGCAAGGCGCTCGCGGCCGCGGAGAAGCTTGCGCGCAGCGAGCCGCGCAACCGGCTGGGCTGGATCGTGATCGCCGCCATCACACGGGTCACCGATCCGAAGCGCGCGGCGGACGCGGAGGCGCACCTGAGGAAGCTGATCATTCAGCCGAGCCGGCGCCGCTGAACAGGTGCCCGTCGCGACCGGCCTAAGGGCTGCGCGCTCCAGGCTCGCGCATGCGTTCCCCCGCCGCCTCGCCGCGATCGCCGCGCTCGGGCTCGCGTTGCGGCTGTTCTACGTGATCGTGCTGTCGCCCGACGTGCGGCCCGAGGGCGACTCCGACTTCTACTACGTGCTGGGCCGCCTGATCGCCGAGGGCCACGGCTTCGCCAATCCGGTCGGCTTCAAGCTCTTCGGCCGGCTCGAGCCCACGGCCCTGCACCCTCCGCTCTATCCCCTGCTGCTCGGGGCAATCGCCAAGGCCGGGGTCATCAACTACTACCACCAGCGCATCGTGGTCTGCGCGGTCGGCGTGCCGACCATCGCCCTGGTGGGGGTCGTCGGGCGCCGGGTGGCCGGGGAGCGCGCCGGACTGATCGCCGCGGGTATCGTCGCCGTCCACCCGATGCTCGTGACCGCCGACGGCGCGATCATGAGCGAGGCGCTCTTCGGGATGCTCACCGCGGCGGTCATGGCCGCCGCGTACGCGCTCAAGGGCAAACCGTCCGTGCTGCGCGCCGGTGTCCTTGGAGTCCTCATCGCGCTGACGGCCCTCACCCGCGCCGAGGGGCTACTGCTGCTGCCGCTCGTGGCGATCCCGGTCGCCGTACGCGCGGGTGTGGGCTGGCCCCTGCGGGTCGGCGTCGCGACGGCGGCGTGCGCCGTCGCCCTCGTTCCCTGGACCGTCCGGAACGCCGACGTCTTCGACCGCTTCGTGCCGATCTCGAACAACAACGGCTCGCTGCTGGTGGGTGCCAACTGCCGTTCCACGTACTGGGGCGCGTCGCTCGGAACCTGGGACCTGTTCTGCGTTCCCCGGCGCGCCGGCTCCAACGAGGCGGCCACCGCGGCCATCTTCCGCAAGGTTGGCCTGGACTACGCGACGGACCATGCGGGCCGGCTGCCGGTCGTGCTTGGTGTGCGCCTGCTGCGGACGCTCGGGCTATACAACCCGATCGGTTACGCGCGCTTCGCCCAGGGACGGGAGTCGGTCATGACCGGCCTCGGACTCGCCGTCTTCCTCCTGCTCCTGCCGCTCGCCGTGGCCGGCGCGGTTGTGCTTCGGCGCCGCCGGGCGTCGCTGGTCATCTTCGCGGGGCCGGTGGTCGTCGCGCTGGCGTCGGTGCTCGGAGGCTATGGAGAGCCACGGTTTCGGGAACCGGCTGAGCTGTCGGTCGCGATTCTCGCCGCCGTAGCCCTCGATGCGTGGTGGGCAGCGAGGGCGGGAGGTCGCCCATCGCAACCAGCGCCCCCATGAGGAGGATCGCAACGAGCGAGACCGCGGGCATCTCCCAGTCCCAGTCGAG
This sequence comes from Actinomycetota bacterium, assembly GCA_005885165.1. Taxonomy (GTDB): domain Bacteria; phylum Actinomycetota; class Thermoleophilia; order Solirubrobacterales; family Thermoleophilaceae; genus AC-37. The sequence goes on along the minus strand of VAXR01000062.1, from coordinate 6,805 downwards.
TCCGGCGTGCATGGCGAAGGCCACGACGGCCGCGATCATCCCGGGGGCGCGCACGGGGTAGACGCGCGCCGCGGAGCGCGCCGAGCCCGCGACGCCGGCTATCAGCACCGCGAGCACGAGCAGGCCGACGAGCCCGAGCTCCCCCGCGGTCTCGATGTAGAGGGAGTGCGCGTCGCGGGCGTTCTCCGGCAGAGTGCGGCGCGCGAGCCACTCCTCCCGGAAGCCCCCGGAGCCGACTCCGTTCAGCGGGTGCGCGGCGAACGCGTCGAGAGCGACCCCCCAGTACGCGTAGCGGTCGTTCGTGAGCGAGACGAGTCGCTGTGAGTTGGCGGCCGGCGTCAGGTACGTCGTCACCTTGTGGCGCTCCTGAACCAGGCCGCCGAGCGCGATGAGCCCCAGGACGACGATCGGAACCGCCGCACCGAGCAGCGCGCGCCGCGGCAGCGCGACGGCGGCGGTCCGCAGGCGCCCGGCGTGCTCCGAGCGCGCGATCAGGATCGTCGCGACGCCTCCCGCCAGCGCGGCCGCAACCAGGACGGCGAGCGCAAGCCCACCCTGCGCCTCGCGGTGGGCGAGGGTCCCGTGGAGGGTCTGTACCGACCCCAGGTTCCCGGCGACCAGGGCGGGCACCGCCGCGGTGAGGAGCACGAGGGCGGCGCCGCGGAGCTGAGAGCGCGTCGGGCTAAGGAACACGAGCGTCAGGAGGCCGGCGATCAGGGCGCCGTAAGCCCCGCGCGAGAGCGTGAGGTAGAAGCCGGTGCCGAGCGGGGCGGCCGCCACCACGGCGCCCGTCCGCAGCGCGACGGCGCGGGTCGCGTCGCCCGCGAGGCGCGCGCACAGCACCATCCCCATCGCCGCCAGCGCGCCCATCGCGTTCCAGTAGGTGAGCGGCTGCTCGAGCCGTCCCGCCGCGCCGAGGCTGCGCTGGAAGTGGAGGACGCCCGGGAGCAGCCGCTCCGACAGCCCGTAGGTCACGACGATCGCCGCGCCCATCGCCAGGGCGGGCTCGACCGCCGAGAGCGCCGCCCGGCCGCGGAGGAGCGCCGCCGCGCACACGAGCACCGCGAGGTACATCACGAGCCGCTCGAAGTCCCCGTAGGCGTCCTGGCGGACCGGCGCCCACGCGATCGAGACGCCCACCCAGGCCACCAGCAGCACCATCCCGGCGATCGTTATCCGGCCGCTCCTGGACTGGGGCAGCACGCGCGGCGCGATGAGCGCCGCGAGCGCGGCGATCGCGGCGGCGGTGATCCCAGCCGTCAGCCGCGGTCCCTCGAAGTAGCCGCCCGTGAAGAAGGCGAGCGCCGTCGGACCCGCGAGCAGCACCACGACTGCGAGCGCCGTTAAGGGCCGTCGCACCGGCGCCAGACTACCCTCCCGCGGATGCAGGCACTGGTCCTCGCCGGCGGCGAGGGGACGCGGCTGCGGCCGCTGACGCTGTCGGTTCCGAAGCCGGTCATGCCGTTGGCGGGGCGCCCGTTCCTGACCTTCATGCTCGACTGGCTCGCCGCCCACGGCGTGGACGACGCGATCCTCTCCTGCGGGTTCCTCTCCACGGCCGTGGAAGAGGTGCTCGGCGATCGTCACGGTTCGGTCGCGCTTCGCTACGTGGTGGAGGAGGAGCCGCTCAGCACCGCCGGGCCCGTTCGCCTGGCCGGGGACCGCGGCCTGCTCGCGGAGCGTTTCCTCGTGTTGAACGGCGACGCCCTGACCGACATCGATCTCACCGCAGAGATCGAGCAGCACGAGCGCACCGGCGCTACCGCCACGCTTGCGCTGATCGCAGTCTCCGACACCACGAGCTACGGCGTGGTGCCGACCGCGTCCGATGGCCGGGTCGAGGCGTTCCTCGAGAAGAGCGACGGCCCCGCGCCGACCAACCGCATCAATGCGGGCGCGTACGTGCTCGAGCGGGAGCTGGTCTTCCGCATCCCGCCCGGGAGGGCCGTGTCGTTCGAGCGGGAAGTCTTCCCGGGCATGGTGGGGGACGGCCTTTACGGATACATGGCCGCCGGCTACTGGATCGACATCGGGACCCCGGAGCGATACCTCGAGGCGACCTACGACCTGCTCGCGGATCGGGTCCGGAGCACGCTCCCCCCTCGCGACGAGACCGGATCGCTGATCGGCGAGGGCTGCATCACGAGCGGCGCCAGGATCGGGCCGATGTCCGTGCTCGGTCGCCACTGCTCGGTCGGCGACGGATCGACGATCGAGCGCTCGGTGCTGCTCGACGACGTCTGGGTCGGGAGCGACTGCCAGGTGTCGGGCGCGGTGCTCGCCGAGGGCGTGCGCGTGGAGGACGGCGCGCGCATCGCAGAGCGCACCATCGTCGGGGCGGGCGCGACCGTCGGCGCCGGCGCGCGGCTGGACGCCGGGACGCGTATCGAGCCGGGGGATCGGGTCGGATGAGCGAGGGCCGGGTGGGATGACGGGAGCCCGGGGTCGCATGACCGCGCTTACCCGGGAGGCAGTGGCCGCGATCGATCGCGCGCGGATGCTCGACGACGTCCTCCAGCAGCACGCGCAGCTCGAGGACGCGCTGTGGCGCGCCGAGTCGGCGCGCGTGCCGAAGACCGAGGCCGCCGGAGGCCTCGTCGTGGCCGGGATGGGCGGCTCGGCGATCGGCGGCGACCTCGCCGCGGGCATCGCCGGCCAGCGCGCCGCGGCGCCGATCCGCACGGTCCGCGGCTACGGGCTTCCGCCCTGGCTCCCGGCCGACAGCCTCGTGCTCTGCGCGAGCTACTCGGGGGACACCGAGGAGACCGTGAGCTGCTTCGAGGCGGCGGGGGAGCTCGGGGCCGCACGTGCCGTCGTCACGACCGGCGGCGAGCTCGCCCAACGTGCTCGGTCGGAGGCGGTGCCGGTCATCGGGGTGCCGTCGGGGATGCGTCCGCGCGCCGCGGTCGCCTACATGACGGTGGCCGCGCTCGAGTGCGCCGCCGCCTGCGGGGCCGCCCCGGCGCTTCGAGGCGAGGTGGGGGCGGCGTCCGCGCTGCTGAGCGAGCTCGCCGGCGAGTGGGGGCCGGACGCTCCCGACGAGTCAGAGGCAAAGGCGCTCGCGCGCCGCCTGCACGACACCGTGCCGATCGTGTACGGGGCGGGCGCAACCGCGCCGGTAGCCCGCCGCTGG
>VAXR01000062.1:2587-3553 GCA_005885165.1 Actinomycetota bacterium | reverse complement strand
GAGGTGATCGCGCCCGGCGCCGCCGCCGTCGAGCACGTCGAGCCGCGCGGCGAGACGCCGGCCGAGCGGGTCCTGTCGCTCGTGCTGCTCGGCGATCTCGTCTCGATCTACCTCTCCGCGCTGCTCGGAGTCGACCCGAGCCCGATGGAGCCGATCGAGCGGCTGAAGGAGCTTCTGCGCTAGTGCTTCACGCTAAGGTCGAAGCGCCCACGAAGCCGTTAGGAGAGCCGATTTGACCACCACCGCAGCGCCGACTACGACCACCGCCGACTACAAGGTGGCGGACCTGTCGCTGGCCGCGTTCGGCCGCAAGGAGATCCGGCTGGCCGAGCACGAGATGCCCGGGCTGATGGCGATGCGTCGCGAGTACATTACCGGCTCTCTCCACATGACCGTGCAGACCGCCGTGCTGATCGAGACGCTCACGGCGCTCGGCGCCCAGGTGCGGTGGGCGAGCTGCAACATCTTCTCCACCCAGGACCACGCGGCGGCGGCCGTTGTGGTGGGCCCTGACGGCACGCCCGAGTCCCCGCGCGGCGTGCCGGTCTACGCCTGGAAGGGCGAGACGCTCGAGGAGTACTGGTGGTGCACGGAGCAGGCGCTGCGGTGGCCGGGCGACGGCGGCCCGAACATGATCCTCGATGACGGCGGCGACGCCACGCTGCTCGTCCACAAGGGCGTCGCGTACGAGCGCGCGGGCGCGGTCCCCTCCCCGGCGGAGGCCGAGTCCGAGGAGATGGGCGTGATTCTGAGGCTGCTTGAGCGCTCGCTCGAGGAGGACCCGCAGCGCTGGACGACGCTCGCCTCGGGCATCCGGGGCGTCACCGAGGAGACGACCACCGGCGTCAACCGCCTCTACCAGATGCAGACGAGCGGCGAGCTCCTGTTTCCCGCGATCAACGTGAACAACTCGGTCACGAAGTCGAAGTTCGACAACATCTACGGCTGCCGGCACTCGCTGGTTGA
>VAXR01000062.1:0-2579 GCA_005885165.1 Actinomycetota bacterium | reverse complement strand
TCATCTGCGGGTTCGGCGACGTCGGCAAGGGCTGTGCGGCCGCGCTCCGCGGCCAGGGCGCTCGCGTCGTGATCACCGAGATCGACCCGATCTGCGCGCTGCAGGCGTGCATGGAGGGCTACACGGTGCTCACGCTCGAGGACGTCGTCGAGACCGCCGACGTCTTCGTGACCGCCACCGGCAACCGCGACATCATCACCGCGGATCACATGGCGCGGATGAAGCACCAGGCGATCGTCGGCAACATCGGCCACTTCGACAATGAGGTCGACATTTCGGGCCTCGCCGCGGTCGAGGGCATCGAGCGCATCAACGTGAAGCCGCAGGTCGACGAGTGGGTGTTCCCGGACGGCCACTCGGTGATCGTGCTCTCTGAAGGCAGGCTGCTGAACCTCGGCAACGCGACCGGCCACCCGAGCTTCGTGATGTCGAACTCCTTCACCAACCAGACGATCGCCCAGGTCGAGCTGTTCACGCGCAACGACGAGTACGAGAAGAAGGTCTACGTGCTCCCCAAGCACCTCGACGAGAAGGTTGCGCGGCTCCACCTCCCGGCGCTGGGGGCGAAGCTCACCGAGCTGCGCCCGGAGCAGGCGGCGTACATCGGCGTGACGCCGGACGGGCCGTACAAGCCCGAGCACTACCGCTACTGAGCTCCAGCTCAACGCCGGGAGCTGAAACGGCGAGGCCCCGCCTTGCGACGGGGCCTCGGCCGACCGGCTTCCTGCCGGCTGCGTCCGTGCGCGCCTCACTGCGCGTGTGCGGAGGCGCGCACATGGCGCCTCCACAACTGAATAACGGCTGAAACGGACGAAAGTTCCGTGCATGGGGGATGCGTTTGCGCCAAGTCAGGCCGGGGCGGCGTCCTCGAGACGCTCCCGCCGTCGCTCGTCCTCCTCCGACTGGGCGAGCATCCGCACGAAGAGGATCACGAGCGCGGTGAGCAGCACGATCGACTGCTCCACGAGCATCAGCGCACCGCCCACGTTCTGGTCGTCGATCGCGCTCAGGCCCCAGATGCGCGGCACGTGCTCGTAATAGCCGTAGACGACGGCCGTCGACCACGTGAGGTAGAGCCCGAGCGCGGCCAGGCCGACCTTCGCCCCGAAGATGTAGCGGAACGGCGCCAGGCCGGTGAGCCGGCGGCGCATCGGCACCGGCTGAACGAGCGGCCACCACACGGCCGCGCCGGCGCAGAAGAAGCAGAGGTGCTCGACCGCGTGCACCAGCGGATGGCGGAGCGCCGCGTCGTAGAGCGCGGGCACGTGCCAGAAGTAGATGAGGACGAGCCAGAGTGCGATGAACGCAAGCGGGCTCGCGAGCGCGCCCAGGCGGCGCTCCAGCGATGTGAGGCGCCTCGTCGCCGGTCGCATGATCACGCGCGAAAGCGACAGGAGCAGGAGCAGCGGAGCGATATCCCCGAGCAGTACGTGCTGCGCCATGTGGGCCGAGAACAGGTAGTTCTCGCCGAGCCCGTCAAGCGGTGAGACCAGCGCCGCGAGGAGAACGGCGACGCAGCCCGCGAACGCGGCCGCGTGAAGCCATCCCGCGCCGCGTCCACCGGCCTCCTGGCGCGCCGCCCTGAAACGCCTCACGTAGATGACGCTTCCAACCGCCATGGCGGCGAGCGGCCCGGGGTCGAGCGTCCAATGGAGGTGGGGGTGTGTCATCGGAAGGGCCGGAACTTCATCCGTCGCAATCGCGGCACAGCATCGTCGCACTCGTGCCACCGCCGTAACGCCGTCATTGGCACGGTGGCCGGATGGCGCTGAGGCAGCTCATCGGACTGATCGCGCCGCCGCTCTGCGCCGCCTGCGGCGCCGGGGCCGGCAGCCTCGAGCCGCTATGCGCGCACTGCCGGCGCGAGCTGCGCTGGCTCGACGCCGCCGTCGTGGCGCCGTCGGGCGTGCCGTTGTGGGCGCCCGTCGCGTACGAGGGCCCGGCGCGCGGGCTCGTGCGCGCGCTCAAGTTCAGGGGAGCAGCGCGCGCCGAGGAGACGATGGCCGCGCAGATCGCGGCGAACGCCCCGCCCGGCACGCTCGGCCGCGGGCATCTCGTGCCGGTGCCGCTTCACCCGCGCCGGCTTCGCGTCCGCGGCTTCAACCAGGCCGAGCGGCTTGCCGCCGGCGTCGCGGCCCGCGCCGGCATGGACGTCGCGGACTGCCTCGAGCGCACCGGGCCGAGCGCTACGCAGGTCGGGCGCGATCGCTCCGAACGGCTGGTCGCGCCGCACGGCACGGTGCGCGTGCGTCCCGCCGCGGGGGTGCCACGACGCGCCATTCTGGTCGATGACGTGGTTACCACGGGCGGAACGCTCGCGGCCTGCGCGGCCGCTCTGCTCGAGGCCGGAGCCACGGACGTAACGGCGATCGCGTACGCGCGGACTCCTGGCCGCTGACGAGCAGCCCTTGGCAGCGCGCGTCCGTCCCCTTACCATCCATTTCCACACGCGACACGAGGAGGAGGCGGCATGCGCATCGAGGTCAAGGGCCGCAACGTCGAGGTCGACGACGAGCTCCGAGCCCGCGTGGAGAAGCGCTTCGACAAGATCGCCCGCCAGGTGTCCGACCTCGCGCGCC
>VAXR01000061.1:10815-17066 GCA_005885165.1 Actinomycetota bacterium | reverse complement strand
ACGTTCCGCCACCGCGATCCGGAGTTCCGCAAGCGGCTTCAGGAGTGGGGCAGCGGATTCATCGTGGGCGGCCACAACTACGGTCAGGGGTCGTCACGCGAGCACGCCGCACTCGCCCCCCTCCAGCTCGGCGTGAAGGCCGTCTTCGCGAAGTCGTTCGCGCGGATCCACCGCCGCAACCTCGTCGCCCAGGGGATCCTCGCGCTCCTCTTCGCCGACGAGTCGGACTACGACCGCGCCAAGGTCGGCGACACCTGGAAGCTGCCCAGGGTCCGCGAGGCGCTCTCCTCCGGCTCAGACGAGATCACCGTCGAGACCGAGGACGGCGACACGTTCAAGGTCACGCACGACTTCGCCCCCAAGGAGCGGGAGATCCTCGTGGAGGGCGGGCTCCTGCACTGGCTGCAGGAGCACGGCCAGAAGACGCAGTAGACGCCTAGAGCCGCTCGTCGACGGCTCGGACCTTGTCGTCGAGCGTCTGATCGGGCTTGTCCCGGCGCTCGTCGAGCTTCAGCACCGTGTAGACGCGCGGAATCCCGCTCTCGAACGGGACGGCGTGCAGCTCGCCGACCACCGCGAGGATGTCCTCGGTCGAGCCCTCGAGCTCGGTGCCCATCGCGTGCAGCCGGAACCTCACCCTGTCCTGCGCGCGCAGGCGCCGCTGGATCTCCGCGATGTACTCGCTCGCGCTTGGGTCCGGCCGCCCGAGCGCTATTACCGTGAGATCGGCGGTGGCCACGGCCGCCCGCGCGTCAAGCGAGGTTGGTCCAGACGGTCTTCACCTCGAGGTACGCGTCGAGGTTCGCGTGGCCCATCTCGCGCCCGATCCCGGACGCCTTGTAGCCGCCGAACGGCGCGGCCGGATCGCTCGGGCCCCACACGTTCACGTACACGGATCCGGCCTTCAGCATCGCGGCCAGCCGGTGAGCGTTGCCGACGTCGCGCGTCCAGATCCCCGCCGCCAGGCCGTACTCGGTGTCGTTCGCGCGCCGCGCCACCTCCTCGAGGTCGTCGTAGGGCATTGCCACGAGCACCGGGCCGAAGATCTCCTCGCGGGCGATCGCCATGTCGTCGCGCACGCCGGTGAAGAGCGTGGGGGGGACGAAGTAGCCGCCGCCGCCACCGTCCGGCTCGCCCCCGGCGACAAGCTCCGCGCCGTCGCGCTTGCCGGAGTCGATATAGGAGAGGACGCGCTCCAGCTGCTCGCTCGAGATCACTGGCCCGAACTGGGTGTCGGGATCGAGCCCGGGGCCGAGCTTAGCCTTGCCCGCCGCCTCGGCCAGCCCGGAGACCACGGTGTCGAACTGCTCGCGGTGGACGAACAGGCGCGATCCCGCGTTGCACGCCTGCCCGGTGTTGAAGTAGATGCCCTGGAACGAGCCCTTAACCGCGGCGTCGAGGTCCGCGTCCGGGAGGATGATGTTCGGGCTCTTGCCGCCGAGCTCGAGCGTCACGCGCTTGAGCGAGCGGCCGGCCTTGGCGCCGATCTCGCGGCCCACAGCCGTGGAGCCCGTGAACGCGATCTTGTGGACGCCCGGATGGTCGACCATCGCCGCGCCGGTCTCCCCGTCGCCGGTGAGGATGTTGACCACGCCCTCAGCGGGGTCTGCTCGGCCGGCTTCAGCAGCACGGTGCAGCCCGCAGCCAGAGCCGGCGCGATCTTCCACGCCGACATCAGGAGCGGGAAGTTCCACGGGATGATCTGCGCGCAGACGCCCACCGGCTCCTTGCGCGTGTAGACGAACATCCGCGGCCAGGACACCGGGATCGTCTCCCCCTCGATCTTGGTCGGCCAGCCGGCGTAGTAGCGCAGGTGATCGATCGCCCCGGGCAGGTCGACGCGCGCCGCCATCTTCACCGGCTTGCCGTTGTCGAGCGACTCGATCTCGGCCAGCTCGCCGGCGTGCTCCTCGATCAGGTCGGCGAGCTTGTTCATGAGGATCGACCGCCCGGCGGCGGGCATCGTTCCCCACTTGCCCTCGAAGGCCGCCGTCGCGGCCCGGACCGCGCGGTCGACGTCCTCCGGCCCCGCGTGCGCGACATCGCAGATCGGCTCGCCCGTGGCCGGATCGATCGTCTCGAAGGTCCGGCCGTCGGCGGCCTCGGTCCAGTCGGGCCCGATCAGCAGCCTGTGCGGCCCGCCCGATACGAACGCGCGGGCGGCGTCGGAGAGCGCCTCGGCGGTGGCGGTCGCCATACGGCTGGAGGATAGTCCGGGGTAGGCTCGCGCCGTGAGGCGGCTCGCGGCAGCGTTCCTACTTCTCGCGATCCTTCTCGCGGGCTGCGCCAGCCGGGCCGCCGACGAGCGGCGTGCACGCGCGGATCTCGTCAAGCGCCTCGAGGCGGCGGTCACGGCCCGGGCGCGGATGCAGGCCGCGGCCGGCGTCTTCAAGGGGCCAGTGCTGCGCACGCGCTGCGACCCCGCGCTCGGCACCGACCAGACCGACCTGACCGAGCTCGCCGGTCGCTACCGCTGCATCGCGATCACATACGAGACGCGCTTCAACTACACCGGGGAGATCTACCTGGCGATGGTCGACTACCGGCACCGGACGTTCCGCTTCCGCCGCTACAAGATCCCGCTGTACCTCGGGGTCTGACCGGCCTACGAGGGGCTGCTTACGCCCGGAGGACGATCTTGAGCGCCTCGTGCCGGTCGTACACCTCGTAGGCCTCGGCGGCGTCGTCGAGGCTCATCTCGCGGCTGACGAGCGGTGAGACGTCGAGCCGCCCGGTGGAGAGCATCGCCAGCACCGAGTCGAGGTGCGCGATCACGTTGGCGCGGCCGCTGATCATCCGCAGGCCCTTGATCCAGAACACCCCCATGTGGACCTCCGCGCGCTCGGCGTAGACGCCGACAACCGAGACCGTGCCGCCCTTCCGCGTCAGGCGCATCGCGGTGTCGAGTGCGGCCGGATGCCCCACGGCTTCGACCGCGACGTCGACGCCGCCGAGCTCGGTCAACTCCTTCACCGCCGCCCGCGGGTCCTCCTCGGTCGCGTGGACGGGGTGCGCCCCGAGCGCACGCGCGGTGTCGAGCCGCTCGGCCACCGTATCCACGGCGACCACCTGTGACGCGCCGGAGGCGCGAGCGGCCATCACCGCGCAGAGGCCGACCGGCCCCAGGCCGATCACGGCGCATGTGTCGCCCGGCTGGAGCCCGGCGGCCACCACCGCGTGGTAGCCCGTGCCCATCACGTCGCCGGCGAAGAGGGCGGCGGCGTCGGAGAGGCCCTCGGGAACGCGCCGCAGCGTCATGTTCGCCCGCGGCACGAGCGCGAGCTCGGCCTGCGTGCCCTGGAGCGATCCGAGCGTGGCCCCGTGCCCGAACACCCGCGCCTCGTCGCACTGCTGGTAGAGCCCGCGCCGGCAGAAGAAGCACATCCCGCACGCGGTGTGGAAGGTGCCGAGCACGCGATCGCCCTCCGACACGCCCGTCACTCCGTCACCCGCGGCGACCACCGTGCCGACGTACTCGTGCCCCAGCGTGAACCCGGGCTCGATCTGCACGCGGCCGTGGTAGATGTGGAGATCGGACCCGCAGACCCCCGACGCGTCGACGCGGACGACCGCGTCGTCGGCCGCGATCGGCTCCGGCTCGGGGCGCTCCTCGATCGCCACCCGGCCCGGCTCCTGGAAGGTCACGGCGCGCATGGAGCGGCCTAGCGTATGCCAGCTCCGGTCGCGGCAGCGCGCCGGAGGAGCGGCGCCGCGCGGTAGCGCTCCTCCCCGCGCTCGGCCATGAGCCCGTCGAGCGTGGCGAGCACGTGATCGACGCCGATCGCCTCGGACCACGCGATCGGCCCGCGCGGGTGGTGCATCCCCAGCTCGAGCCCGGCGTCGACGTCGTCAGCCGAGCCCACGCCCTCGCCGATCGCGAACGCCGCCTCGTTCACGAGCTGGCAGACGATCCGGCCGAGCACGAGGCCGGGAGCGTCGTCCACCCACTCCGTCTCGAAGCCGAGCGCGGAGAAGAAGTCGGCCGCGGCGTCCGCCGTCGAGTCCGGCGTGGTCGGAAGGCGGGTGAGCTCGACCAGCCGCGTTGCGTCGAGCGGCGGCAGAACGTGGTAGCCGCACGCCTCCGGCGTATAGCTCTGCGCCAGGCTGCGCTCGGCACAGATCGACAAGAAGGGGACGCCGTCGGTCGCGAGCCCGATGTTGGAGGCGCGTGTCGGTACAGCAGCATCGATGACGAGCTCGGGTTCGTCCGCTCCGCCGAACTCGTCGGGCTCCCGAGCATCAAAGCCAGCTTCCCGCGCGCGTTCGCGGAGCTCGCGAGCTACCGCGCCGCCTCCTTGTATTGCCACGCGCCGCCCGTCTCCTCCTCCCGCCTCGCGCGGCTCGGGGTCCTCCGGCCGGTAGCGCCCCTCGCCCGAGTAGTCGTACCAGCCGCGCCCCGTCTTTCGCCCGAGCCGGCCGGCCGCGACCATCCGCGCCTGCAGCGGGCTCGGCTTCCAGCGCGGCTCCCCGAAGCTCTGCGCGTGGAACGACTGCGCCACCTCGTAGCCCACGTCGATGCCCACCAGGTCCATCAGCTCGAACGGGCCCATCCGGAAGCCGCCGCCGAGGCGCACGATCCGGTCGATCTGCTCGGGAGTCGCCAGCCGCTCCTGAAGGAGCCGCAGCGCCTCGGCGCCGAAGGGCCGGTTGCAGCGGTTCACAAGGAAGCCGGGGCCGTCCTGGGCGGGGATCGGCCGCCGCCCCATCGCCTCTACCGCGGCGGTCGCGACCTCGACGGCCCGCTGGCCTGTCTGTTCCGCCGCGATGATCTCGACCAGCTCCATCAGCGGCGGTGGGTTGAAGAAGTGCATGCCCACGACGTTCTCGGGCCGGGCCGCGGCGCTTGCCAGCGACGTGATGAGGATCGAGGAGGTGTTCGTGGCGATCACGACGTCGCGGCTGCAGACCTGCGACAGCCGGCCGAACAGCTCGCGCTTCAGATCCGGCCGCTCGGGCGCGGCCTCGATCACGAGCTCCGAGTCGCGCAGCTCGGAGAGCTCGCCCGCGGTCCGCAGCCGTTCCCCGGCGGCGCTCGCGTCGTCCTGGCTCCAGCGCCCGCGCTCGGCGCCCTTGCGCAGGCCCTCCTCGATCCGCACCCGGCCGGGCTCGAGCGCCTCCGGGAACGCGTCGTAGAGCACGGTGTCCATCCCGGCGAGCACCCCGAGCTGGGCGATCCCGGCGCCCATCGTCCCGGCGCCGACCACGCCGAGCCGGCTCGGTGCCGCGCTCACGAGCCCGCCGCTATCGCCCGCGGAACTGCGGGCGCCGCTTCTCGATGAACGCCTTCATCCCCTCGACGCGGTCCTCGGTCGCCATGGCCAGCTCGTAGAGGCGGCGCTCGTGCGCCAAGCCGGCGGTGAGCGGGGTCTCGTCCGCCGCCTGCACGGCCTGCTTGCCGAGCCGCACGGCGATCGGCGGACGCCGGGCCACGACCTCGGCGAGCTCGATCGCCTTCTCAAGCGACTCCCCGGGCTTCACCACGTGGTTCACGATTCCCGCCGCGTGCGCCTCGGCCGCTCTCATCCGCCGGCCCGTGAGCACCAGCTCCATCGCCCGCTGCTTCCCGATCACGCGGGTAAGGCGCTGGGTGCCGCCCGCGCCGGGGATGATCCCGAGGGTGATCTCCGGCTGGCCAAACTCGGCGTTCTCGGAGGCCACGATCATGTCGCACAGCAGCGCCAGCTCGCAGCCGCCGCCCAGCGCGTAGCCGGACACGGCGGCGATCATCGGCGTCTTGCAGCCCCACAGCCGCGGCCAGTAGCTGGCCGTCGGGTGCGTCATCGACTCCTGGAAGCTCCGCTCGAGCATCCCCTTGATGTCCGCGCCGGCCGCGAAGTACTCGTCGCCGCCGGCGATCACGATGCAGCGGATGCCGGGGTCGGCGTCCCACTCCTCGACGAGCCAGGTGAGCCGCTCCATCAGGTCGCGCGACAGGGCGTTCCGGGCGTCGGGCCGGTTGAGGCGCGCGATCGCGACCGGCCCGTCACGCTCGGCGAGGACGAGATCCTCTTCGGGCATGACGCGTCGCGCCTTAGATCATCGCGTTCACGCCGGTGGCGGCGCGACCGATGATCAGCTTCTGGATCTGTGATGTGCCCTCGTACAGCGTCGTCACGCGGGCGTCGCGCATGTAGCGCTCGACGGGGTGGTCGTCGACGTAGCCGGAACCGCCGTGGACCTGGATGGCCTGGTTGGCGCTGCGCACGGCGGCCTCGGTGGCGAAGAGCTTGGCGATCGAGGTCTCGGTGGTG
>VAXR01000061.1:0-10799 GCA_005885165.1 Actinomycetota bacterium | reverse complement strand
GATCATGTCGGCGATCATCTGCTGCACGAGCTGGAAGCTCGCGATCGGCTTCCCGAACTGCTGGCGCTCCTTCGAGTAGGCGACCGACGCGTCGACGCAGCCCTGGCAGATTCCGACGCACCCGGCGGCGACGCTGAAGCGCCCCGAGTCGAGCGCCGACATCGCGACCTTGAACCCGTCGCCGACCTCGCCGAGCAGCGCATCGTCGCCGATCTCGACCCCGTCGAGCGACAGCTCGGCCGTGTCCGACGCGCGCAGGCCGAGCTTCCCGTGGATCTCCCCGCTCGAGAACCCCTCGGACTCGGTCGGCACCAGGAACGCCGCCAGGCCGCGGTGCTTCTGCTCGGGATCGGTCTGCGCGAACACGAGCGCGACCTTGGCGTGGTTGCCCATCGAGATCCACTGCTTCTGGCCGCTGATGCGCCAGCCGCCGTTTCGCTTCTCGGCGCGCGTCGAGAGGTTGGCCGCGTCCGAGCCCGTGTTCGGCTCGGTGAGGCCGAAGCAGCCGAGGATCTCGCCGCTGCATAGCTTCGGCAGCCACTCGTGCTTCTGCTCCTCCGTGCCCCAGCGCTGGATCGACGAGCACACGAGCGAGGTCTGGACCGAGACGACGGTGCGCGCGGAGGAGTCGCCGCGCCCGATCTCCTCGACGATCAGCCCGTAGGTCCGGTAGTCGAGGCCGCGCCCGCCGTACTCCTCGGCCACGATCGGGCCGAGATAGCCCATGTCGCCGAGCTTCTTGACGAGGTCGAGGTCGAAGCGCTCCGCGCGGTCGTTGTCGCGGGCGACGGGCACGATCTCGCGGTCGGTGAACTCGCGCGCGGTCTCGCGGATCAGGCGCTGCTCGTCGGTCAGCTCGAAGTCGATCATGCGGCCGGGTTCTCCACGATCATCGCGAGCCCCTGGCCGACGCCGATGCACATCGTCGCCAGCCCGAAGCGCCCACCGCGGCGGCGAAGCTCCCAGATCAGCGTGCCGAGCAGCCTGGCCCCGGACTGACCCAGCGGGTGGCCGAGCGCGATCGCGCCGCCGTTCACGTTCAGCTTCTCGTGCGGGATGCCGAGCTCGCGCATCGAGGCGAGCACCTGGGCGGCGAAAGCCTCGTTCAGCTCGACCAGCTCCAGGTCGTCGACGCTCAGACCGGCGCGCTCAAGGGCCTTGCGTGAGGCCGGGACCGGGCCGACCCCCAGGTACGCGGGATCGACACCCGCCGCGCCGGTCGAGACAACGCGGGCGAGCGGCTCGCGCCCGAGCTGCCGCGCGCCCTCCTCGGTGGTCACCACGAGACAGGCGGCGCCGTCGTTGATCTGCGAGGAGTTGCCCGCGGTCACCGTGCCGCCCTCCCGGAAAACCGGGCGCAGCTTGGCGAGCTTCTCCAAGCTGGTGTCGGGGCGCGGGCCCTCGTCCGAGTGGATCGTCACGGGCGGGCCCTTCGGCTGGGGCGCGTCCACCGTCACGATTTCCTCGTCGAAGCGCCCGGCCTCGGTGGCGGCCACCGCGCGCCGGTGCGATTCGAGCGCGAAGGCGTCCTGGTCCTCGCGCGACACGCCGTAGCGCTCGGCGACGTTCTCCGCCGTCTCGCCCATCGACTCGGTCGAGTAGCGCTCCTCCATGCGCGGATTGATGAAGCGCCAGCCGATCGTCGTGTCGACCAGCTCCATGTTGCCGCGCGGGAAGCCGCGCTCCGGCTTGAGCATCACGAACGGCGACCGGCTCATCGACTCGACCCCGCCCGCCAGCAGGAGCTCGCCCTCGTTCGCCTGAATCGCGTGCGCCGCCTGCCGCACTGCCTCCAGGCCGGACGCGCAGAGCCGGTTGACCGTCACGCCGGGCACCTCGACCGGCAGTCCCGCGAGCAGGGACGCCATGCGCGCGACGTTGCGGTTGTCCTCACCGGCCGCGTTGGTGCAGCCGAAGACGACGTCGTCGATCGCGTCGGTCGGCAGGTCGTTCCGCTCCACGGCCTCCTCGACCACGCGCGTGGCGAGGTCGTCGGTCCGCACCGTCGAGAGCACGCCGGCGTAACGCCCGATGGGCGTGCGCAGGGCGTCGACTATCACGGCATCCCGCAGCTCGGGCACGACCCGATCGTACCCAGTGGTGGCCGGGCGCCAAGCCGCCCTTACACTCCTGGCATGGACGACCCCCTGTTCGGTGTGGGAGTCGTGGTCATCGGGCTGGTGATCCTCGGGATCTTCCTCGCGATCGGCAAGTGGTATCCGGGTTCGGGCGCCGAGCAGCTGGACTGGAAGCCCACTCGCAGCTACGAGGACGAGGTCAGCCTCGAGCTCGAGGACGTGGATCAGATGATCGAGGCTCAGAACGAGCGCCGGCGGCAGGCCGGGCGCCCGGAGCTCAGCGAGGACGAGGTGCGCGCCGAGGTCGCCGCCGAGGAGCGAGCGCAGGCCGAGCGCGCCGCGGAGTGGCGGCGCTCCCACGGCGAGGACGCCTGATCGAGCGGCTTTACGCGGCGGCGGCGCGGATCGGCACCGGACGGGCGGCGGTCGTCGCGATCCACTCGTGCAGCAGGCGATTGAACAGCGCCGGCAGCTCGATCTGCGGATGGTGGCCGCAGTCCTCGAAGACGTGCACGTGCGCATGAGGATGGAGCTTGGCGAAGAGCGCGGCGTGCTTGGCTGGGACGAACCCGTCGCGGCGGCCCCAGACCATGAACAGCGGGACGTCGATCGCAGCCGAGTCCTCGAGCAGCGTTCCGGTGTACGAGTCGAGGCAGCAGCGCCCGGCGGCCAGCAGGCGGTCGAAGTCGCGCGGTGCGGAATGCATGCTCACGAGGTGCTCGATCTCCTCGCGCAGGTGGCGCGGGTCATCGAAGAGGCGCCAGTCCAGGAAGCGTGTGATCCCCTCGCGGATGAGCACCGGGGTGAGCGGGCTCGGGATCGTGAGGAGGAGCTTCCAGGCCTTGCCGTAGCCCGTGATCGCGTGCCACCACCACGGCGGCGCCTTGCCGAGCCCGGCCGGGGCGACCAGCCCGAGCCGCTCGACCAGCTCGGGATGCGCCAGGGTGAGGTGGAGCGCGATGGCGCCGCCCAGCGAGTGGCCGATCACCGTGGCGCGCTCCAGCTCGAGCTCTCTCATGAGCTCCGGGAAGTAGCCTCCGTAGAAGTCGATCAGGCGCGACGCGTCGGGCTCTCCGGAGCGACCGAACGGCGGGACGTCGACCGCCACGACGCGATGGCTCGACACGAGCCCGGGGACGACCCGCCGCCAGCCGTCCGCGGTGTCGCCGTAGCCGTGGATCAGGAGGATCGGCGGGCCCTCACCGGCGTCGACCGCGTAGGTCGGCACGCCCATGACGTCGAGAAGGCGGTGAGGCAGCTCGCGGCCGCGCGCGTCGTGGAGCCCCGGATGTCGAAGGCGCTGGCTCACGGCTCCGCCTCTATTCGCTCTCTTCCCGCATTTTGCGAGTTCCCCTCTCGGATTCTTGTACCACGACAACCGGCCGCCCGCCACCCGAACTGGGTACGCCCGGCTCGCCATGATCGAGGCGCCGCCGGACGATCAGGAGCGCTGGCTCGCCTCCGCGGTGCGCGCGGTCGAAGACGCGCTGGCGGCGTAGCGCCCGGCCGCCTCGACGAACGCCCGGAACAGCGCCAGCTGGTCCCGGCGCTCGGTCATCGCCTCCGCGTGCCACTGAACGCCGATCCTGAAATCGGCACGGGGGTCCTCCACCCCCTCCACGAGTCCATCGGACGCCCACGCGACCGCCCGGAGCCCCTCGCCGAGGCGCCGCACCGCCTGGTGGTGGAACGAGTTCACGACGAGCCGGTCGGTGCCGAGCACCCGGCCGAGCTGGCTGTCGGGATCGATCGTCACCTCGTGCTCGAGGCCGGGATCGGTCGGCCTGTCGCGCTGGTGCCGGAGCTCGCCGCCGGGGTCGCGCGGCAGGTGCTGGTACAGGTCGCCGCCGTGGGCGACGTTCAGCGTCTGGATCCCACGGCATAAGGCGAGCAGGGGCATCCCGAGCCTCTCGGCCCCGCGCGCCACGGCGAGCTCGAACAGATCGAGGGCACGGTCGGTGGGCCCGAGGTCGGCGTCGCGCTCGGCGCCGTACTCGACGGGATCGATGTCCGGCCCGCCCGGGAGGCAGACGCCCGAGAGCGACGAGAGCATCGCGGGCACGTCGTCCGGGTCGAGCGGGGCCAGGATCACGGGAGCGGCGCCCGCAGCACCGAGCGCCTGCATGTAGCTCAGCCCCAGCACGAGCTCGTGCCGTCCGGCGTCGGCGTGCGGGATCTGCTCGGCCCGGCCGGGCAAGCGAATCTCGGACGTCGTCAGCCCGATCACCGGGCGCGGTGCGGTCACGCTCGCCATCATGGCGAACGGGGGTCAGCCGGAGCCTTTGCTCGCCTCCCGGTAGAGTCCGCGCCGCCCTTGCGGGGGGCCGGAGCGGTGCTTAAATAGGCGAAAGACGCCCGACTTTCAAGACTTTGAGCTAGGAGGACGCAGTGGCCGGTTATGCAAAAGACGTGCTCGTCGAGACGGACTGGGTTCAGGACCACCTCGACGACGAGTCGATCCGGATCGTCGAGGTCGACGAGAACCCGGCCCTCTACGAGGAGGCGCACATCCCGGGCGCGATCGGATTCGACTGGAAGAAGGACCTCCAGGACCAGGTGAAGCGCGACTTCCTCTCGCCGGACGAGTTCGGCGCGCTGTTCGGCAGCCGCGGCATCTCCAACGACCACCTGGTGGTCCTCTACGGCGACCGCAACAACTGGTTCGCCGCGTACACGTACTGGTACCTCAAGTACTACGGTCACGATGCCGTCCGGCTCATGAATGGCCCGCGCGAGAAGTGGATCTCCGAGGGCCGGCCGACGTCGACCGACGTCCCCAGCTACGAGGGCACGACGTTCAACGCTCAGCCCGGCGACGAGGCGATCCGCGCCCAGCGCGACGAGGTGATGCAGGCGCTCGGCTCGAGCACCGAGCTCGTCGATGTGCGCTCACCCGCCGAGTTCTCGGGAGAGCTGATCGCGATGGCGGGCTATGAGCAGGAGGGCGCGCAGCGGGCCGGCCACATCCCGGGCGCGGCGTCGATCCCGTGGGCCCAGGCCGTGAAGGAGGACGGGACGTTCAAGGCCCCGGACGAGCTGCGCGAGCTATACACCGGGAAGGGCGTGATCAACGGGAACGACATCATCGCCTACTGCCGGATCGGCGAGCGCTCGGCTCACACCTGGTTCGTTCTGCACGAGCTCCTGGGAGAGCAGAACGTGAAGAACTACGACGGCTCGTGGACCGAGTGGGGCAACATGGTGAATGTCCCGATCGAGAAGGGCGCCTGATCCCGGTGCGGCGGGGGGCGGTTCTCGCGCTCGCGGTCGCCGCCGCGGTGTTCGCGGGCTGCGGCGGGAACAAGGCCACGATCAAGGTCTCGAGCTCGGCGTCGGGGTCGATACCGACGGCGAAGGAGCCCGTGTCGGGGTTCGTGAAGCGCCTGACGGCGATCGAGGCCGACATCCAGGCCGGCAGGTGCGGGCCCGTCAGCGCCTTCAACAAGCAGAGCGGGTTCGCCCTCTTCTGCGACGCGAGGGGCAAGCTGGCGTACAGCGGCTTCAAGGTGCTCGGCACCGAGGTGTTCGGAACCGGCGGCATCCTCGAGTTCACCGATGCCGAAGTGAAGAAGACGTCGAAGCAGAAGCCGACGCCGGGCGTGAAGGCGAAGGGCAATCAGGAGGTGGGGGTGCTGACCCTCGCCGTTGCGCCCGACGGCCGCTATACGCCGACCGGACCGGCGTCGCCGATCCTGAACGGATCGGTCATCGGCACGAAGCCGGCGAGCTGGGCCGGCGCCGACGCGAACGCGGTGATCTTCCTCAAGGCGATTCGTGACAAGGACTGCAAGGCGTTCTTCCGCTACTCGATCACCCCGCGCGGGCTGCCGGAGAAGCAGGCCTGCAAGCAGGGGCTCGACACGGCGTACGCGGCCCTGCACAAGGACCTCACATCGGGGCAGAAGGCCACGCTGTTCCGCCAGAGCGGGAATGCGCAGTTCTACTTCTATGGCCTGCGGACGGGCAAGCAGTTCCGCACGCTGGTTGTCGCGAAGAACCCGCCGCCGGGGCCGGCGTTCCTCGCCTTCGGGACGTTCAGGGCGACGAAGTAGCGCGCGGCGCAGCTAGAGCACCGGTCGCAGCCGCTCCAAGAGCGACTGCACGATCCGCGCGGTTGCGCCCCACACGAGGTTGCCCTCGACCGTGTACGTGGGCGTCTTGATCGGGACGCCCTTGCGCAGGAGCCGGCGCGACTCATAGCCGTCGACGAGCGCCCGCAGCGAGAGCTCGAGCACCTCGTCGACCTCGGTCGGCTGCGGGGTCCACGCGCGACCGGGCTCGATCACCCCTACGAACGGGAAGATCCGGTAGCCCGTCACGAACGTGCCGACCGGCGGGAGCGCGCCGACGAGCTCGACGTCGTCCACCGGAAGGCCGATCTCCTCCTCGGCCTCGCGCAGCGCCGTCGAACGGAGGTCCTCGTCCGGCTCGTCCTGCCGCCCGCCCGGGAACGAGATCTCGCCCGCGTGGCGCTTGAGGTCCTCGCGGCGCCGCGTGAACACGGCGCGCAGGTCGCCGCCCTCCCTGAAGAGGGGCACGAGCACGGCGGCGTCGGTCGAGCCGGGGGCGTCGAGCGCCGCGGCCTCCTCGGGGGAGAGGAGCAGCGAGCGCAGCCGGTCCGGGGACGGGTCGGCCGTCAGACCGCCTCGATGGTCTCCTCGAACATCACCTCGCCCTCGAGCGTCCGGTGCACGGGGCACTTGGCGGCGATCTGCATCAGCCGCTCCCGCTGTTCCTCGGGGAGCTCCTTCGGGAGGCGAACCGCCATCTCGAAGCGGGTGGGGGAGCCGCGCTGCGCCGGCTCGTAGTTCACGTCGACGGTCACGTCGCCGATGTTCCAACCCTTCCGCCTGGCGTACATCTCGATCGTGATCGCGGTGCACGAGGCGAGGCTCCCGGCGAGCAGCTCCTGCGGACTCGGTCCCGTGTCCTCGCCGCCGTTGTCCTCCGGCTCGTCCGCGTGGAGGTGGTGTTCGCGGATCTCGACGTCGTGCTGAAACCGCTCGCCGTCGCGCTTAGCTGTCGCTCTCATGCTCTCCCCTCGAAAAGCTCCGGTTCGGGTTCGTCGGCGAACCGGGCCATCGCGTAGAGCGCGTCGGACGCCCGGTTCAGGAAACGCAGAACGGTGGTGTCGCTGAGCCCTTCCGTCCGCTGGATGTCCACCACCCTGCGCTCGGCGCGGCGGACGGCCGTGCGCGCCACGTCGAGCCGGGCCGACAGCTCTGTCCCGCCGGGGATTACGAACTTCGGCGGCAGGTCGACGCGCTCCATGTAGCGGTCGATGTCCGACTCGAGCCGCTCCACCATTTCCTCGGTCACGCGCGTCACGCCCGGCTCGAGGCGATTTGCGGCCTCGGGGGCGGTCGCGAGCTCGGCGCCGGCGATGAACAGCTCGTTCTGGATGCGGAGGATGTCGGCGCGGAGCTCGTTCTGGTCGCCGGCCGCGGCCCGGCAGAGGCCGAGCGCCGACGCGGCCTCGTCGACGGCGCCGTAGGCCTCCGGGCGCGGATCCGACTTTGCGACCCGCCCGCCGTACCAGAGGCCGGTCGTTCCGTCGTCGCCCTTGCGCGTGTAGATCTTGACCACGAGAGGTGATCCTAATTGCCGGCCGCAGCGATCACTCGAGGAGGTTGAACACGAGGCCCGTCGGCACCTTCGGAAAGAAGAAGGTCGACTTGGGCGGCATCGGCACCCCCGCCTGCGCGACCTCGCGGACCTGGTCGATCGGCGTCGCGCGCATGAGGAAGGCGGCGTCCGCGGATCCGTGCTCCACGGCCTGGATCGCCTCCTCGACCGTCTTGGCGTAGGCGATCCCGTTCTGGCGGGCGATGTCATCCTCGCTGAGGCCGAGCGCGTCGCGCAGGACCACCGCCTCCAGCACCGCGGTGTCGAGCCGGCGGTAGGGCGCGGGCTTGTCGGCCAGGGCCTGCTCCGCGATCGCCGGGTCGCTGAGCGTGAGCCGTAGCGGTTGCGGGTCGCCGGCATCGATGTAGCCGAACTCGATGGCCCCGTCGCCGGCGGGCGGCTCCAGCTCCCCGTGGTCAGCCGGCCGGGTGGCAAAGCTCCGCTCGATCGCCGAGCGCAGTGCCTCGAGGTCCCCGGCCTGTTTGATGAGCCGGTGGGTGGGAAGGACCGCGAGGCCGGGGTCCGACATCGAGCAGAGGAACATCAGCGTGTAGCTGTGCTCGCCCTCGCCGCCGACCTCGTCCGCGTACACGCGCGCGGTCTCGTAGCGGTGGTGGCCGTCGGCGATGAGGAGCTCGCGATCAGCGAGGGCGTCGTGAACCGTCGAGATGACATCGGCGTCGGCGCAGCGCCACAGCGTGGTCACGGTCCCGTCCGTGTCGGTCGCGCTGCCGAACGGCTCGGCGGCGGTCGCCGGCTCGAGGGTCTTCCATACCTCGTCCCCGTCGTCGGGGAACAGGCTGAAGATCGGAGACAGGTTCGCTCGCGTGGCCCGCGTCAGCCGAAGGCGGTCCTCCTTCGGGCCCGGCTGCGTGCGCTCGTGCGGGCGGATGCGGCCCGGGCCGTAGTCCTCGACGCGCACGCGGCAGAAGAAGCCGTGCCGCACGCGGGTCTCACCATCCGGGCCCTCGAACTGCTGGGTCGCGGGCCAGAGCGCGGGCTCCCGCTCGTGGACGAGCACGCCTGCCTGGCGCCACGCCTCGAACGTCGTCTGCGCGTGCAGGTAGGGATCCTCCCCGCCGGACGCGCGCGGGAGGTCTATCTCGACGACGCTGAACGGGCTGCGCGCCGCGAGCTCGGCACGCAGGGCGTCGTCGATGACGTCGTACGGAGGGGCGGCGACGGAGTCGAGCGACCCGACGGTTCGGAGGTCGTACCGCAGTGCGCGCAGGGGCTGGACGTCGGCCACGGCCGGCGCAGACTAGCTGCGCGGCGCGAGGTTGGCGGCTACCCGCGCCGACCGAAGTCGGTCACGTACGTAGCGCCGTCGCCGACGCCCCCGACAGGGGCGCCGCGCGCGATCCCGATGCCGATGTCGGTGAACGATCCGTTGAGGATGTTCGCCCGGTGCGGCGGGCTGTGCATCCAGGCGTACACGATGTGGCGGGGGGTGGCGTACGTGGAGGAGCCCCAGGCGATGTTCTCGCCGACCGACCATCCCTGGGCGCCGTTCAGGTAGTTGCTCGAGCGGATGCGCCCGACGAAGTCGCCGTGGGCGAAGTAGTGGTTGGCGGCCATGTCGCGCGCGTGGCCGCCCGAGGCGTGGTCGAGGTCGCCGTTGTCGTGGAACGAGCCGAGGCCGTGGGCGTGGCGGCGCTTGTTCAGCAGGCAGACGGCGGCGCGCTTGACGACCTTGAGCGAGCTCGCGTTCGGGTTCGAGTCCGCGCCAGCGCACGCGTGCGCAGCGGCTGCGGCCGGCAAGCCGAGCGCGAGGGCTCCCGCGGCCGCTGTGGCGGCCGCGGACGTGCGAAAGCGAGTGAGACTGAGGGCGGCGAACATTGGGAGAGCCCTCGTCCATGAGGGCCGACTCCCTGTCTAATTCGGACCGTCCGCCAGGAGACTTAACTCAGTGCCGCGTCGACTAGACAGCGGGTAAGCGCGGAGGCTTACGACGCGCGTTTTGATCGGCTGATGCTCGCCTTTGTTTTCCGCCGGGCGGTCCGGGACAATTTCGACACATGTCGAAGATTTGCTGGCGCTGCAATCGGCTGAAGCCCCTAACCGAGTTCCATCGACGAGGGCGCGGCTACCAAGCCTGGTGCAAAGCTTGCCGGCGGTCGTACGACGCCCTGTACCACCAGCGCAACAAACAGAAGCGGCTCGCGCAAAAGCGTGACCTTGAGCTTCGGTGGGACGCCTGGTACCAGGCCCTCAAGAGCGGGCAGTGCGTGGACTGCGGGGGAACCTTTCATCCGGCTGCAATGCAGTTCGACCACCCGCCAGGCGTGCGCAAGTCAGGGAACGTTGGAGACATCCGACGTCGGCATAACCGTCCCCGTCTTCTCGCCGAGATCGCCAAGTGCGAGCTCGTCTGCGCGAACTGCCACGCGATGCGTACATTTAATCGTCGCCGGGGCGTAGCTCAGCCTGGTTAGAGCGCCGCGTTTGGGACGCGGAGGTTCGCTGGTTCAAATCCAGTCGCCCCGACTGCCGCGAAAAGCCGCTCGGCGAGCGGCTTTTCGTTTTGGAGGGAAGTCGCTCTTTCGAACCTACCGAATCACGATCGTCGTCCCGGCGCGCCTTCCCGCGATCCGCAGGCTGTAACGGCCGCGGCGCAGGTGGCCGAGGTGGCTGAGCCGGAGCTGCACCCGGCCGTGCTTCGCGCGCGCGACCCCGTGCGCGACCGCATGCCCGCGTCGCAGCAGCCGCCACTGAATCCTCGCCGTTGAGGTCTTCTTCACGAGCACGACCTTGCAGGTGACCTTGACCTTCTTGGCGCGCTTTGACTTCTTCACCGTGCACGTGACCTTCGCGTTGCGGCCGGGCGCTCCCTGAGGGCCGCGTGGTCCGCGCGGGCCTGGCCCACCGCTCGGGCCCTGCGGGCCGCTCGGACCGGGCCGCAGGTCGGCGTCTACGAACCTGATTGCGTGGTTGCCGTTGTCGGCGATCAAGAAGCCGCCATCGGCGGTCGCCGCCACCCCGACGGGGAGGTTGAGCTTGGCCGCGGTCGCGGGCCCGCCGTCGCCAGTCGAGCCGGACGTCGTGAGCGTCCCCGCGACGGTCGTGATCCTACCCGCCGGCGAGACCCGCCGGATC
>VAXR01000237.1 GCA_005885165.1 Actinomycetota bacterium | reverse complement strand
TTCGGCGGATTCTTGGCTACACGCGCCTGAGCGGGTGCGGCCGCGAGCGCCATGAGGAGGGCGACGAGGATGGCGCACGCGATCGCGGCTAGGACCGCGACTCGCCTGCGCTCACTCTTCGCTACTCGCGTCACCCCTACCTCGCGCGGCAGGCTACTGCGGCACGGAACCGGCTGCGTCGGGAGCCTCGGCCCGGTGGCTGAATGGTTTGGTAGGCCATAGAACCCAAAAGCATTCAGCCGTGGCCCGAGGACGGTTTCGCGCTGCCCCTTTATTGCCGCTGTTTTTCGTCCCGCCGCTCCCACCCTGCGCACGCTGTGACGGGGAGGCGCGGATATCGCGGGTACTCCGGCTCGGCCCGCGAGCGCTCGCACAGCGAGAATTCCGACCCCCGGGTGTTGCGCACGATCCGCTGGTGGCGGCAGGTGTCGCACAGGCCCGCGGATTGGCTTCGCATGCAGGGAGTATGCGGATAGATGCCGCCGCTAACGTCTCTTGCAGGGATGCGGGACTTCATCGACACAGTCAACTCGCGCGTCGTGATCTTCGACGGCGGCATGGGCGCCACGCTCGAGATGTTCGATCTCACGAGCGAGGACTACGGGGGCCTTGCCGGAAAGTGCCACGAGGCGCTCGTGCTCCACCGCCCCGACGTGATCGAGGGCGTCCACGAGTCGATGCTCGAGGCCGGCGCCGAGGTGGTCGAGACCGACACCTTCCAGGCGAGCAGGCTGAAGCTCGACGAGTGGGGCCTCGGCGACCGGACCCTCGAGATCAACACGAAGGCCGCCCAGATCGCGCGCAAGGCCGCGGGCGAGGAGCGCTTCGTGGCCGGATCGATCGGCCCGACCGGTTACCTCCCGGCGTCGGACGACCCCTCGCTCGGCCAGATCACCTTCCGCGAGCTAGTGGACGTCTTCACCGAGCAGGCGCGCGGGCTGATCGAGGGCGGCGCCGACCTGCTGATCATCGAGACCGCGCAGGACATCCTCGAGGTCAAGGCGGCGGTGTTCGGCGCGCGCGATGCGTTCAAGGCCGCCGGCAGGACGCTGCCGATCCAGACCTCGGTCTCCCTGCTTCCGCAAGGAGGCAAGATGCTGCTCGGGACCGACATCGCCGCCGTCCTCACGACGCTGTCCGCGCTCGGCGTCCAGGTGATCGGGCTCAACTGCTCGACCGGCCCCGAGGACATGCGCGACGCCATCCGGTTCCTCGGCGAGCACTCGTCGGTGCCGGTCCACTGCATCCCGAACGCCGGGCTCCCCATACAGGGGCCGAGTGGCGAGACGATCTTCCCCGAGCAGCCCGACTCGCTCGCCTCGACGCTGCAGGAGTTCGTGGAGCGCTACGGCGTCTCGATCGTTGGCGGCTGCTGCGGCACGACGCCCGACCACATCCGGGCGATCGCCGACCGGCTGAAGGGGCGCGAGGCGAAGCCGCGCCCCGCGGACGGCTGGGCGCCCCACCTCTCGAGCATGATCACTGCGACGCCGCTCGAGCAGGAGCCGCGCCCCGCGATGGTCGGCGAGCGCGTGAACTCCCAGGGGTCGCGCCGGGCCAAGGAGCTCCTGCTGGCCGACGACTACGACGGGATCGTCCAGGTCGCCGAGGACCAAGTCGAGGGCGGCGCCCACGTGCTCGACGTGTGCGTGGCGCTGACCGAGCGCCAGGACGAGGACGAGCAGATGCGCCAGGTGGTGAAGCGCATCTCGCTCACCCAGCCGGCGCCGATCCAGGTGGACTCAACCGAGCCCGACGTGATCCGGGCGGCGCTCGAGCAGATCCCGGGCAGGCCGATCGTCAACTCCATCAACCTCGAGGCGGGCCGCGACAAGGCCGACGTCGTGGTGCCGCTGGCGTGCGCGCACGGCGCCGGCCTGATCGCGTTGACGATCGACGAGGAGGGCATGGCCAAGACGGCCGATCGCAAGGTGGAGATCGCGAAGCGCATCCGCGACATCGCCTGCGGGGAGCACGGGCTCGATCCCGAGCTCCTGATCTTCGACGTGCTCACGTTCACGCTCACGACCGGCGACGAGGAGTGGAGGCCGTCGGCGATCGAGACGATCGAGGGCATCCGGCGGGTGAAGGCCGAGCTCCCCGGGGTGAAGACCTCGCTGGGCGTCTCCAACGTCTCGTTCGGCGTCTCGCCGCCCGCGCGGGCTGTCCTCAACTCGACGTTCCTCCACCACGCGGTCGAGGCGGGGCTCGACCTAGCGATGGTCAACCCGAACCACATCACGCCGTACGCGGAGATCCCCGAGGAGGAGCGCGACCTCGCCGACGACCTCGTGTTCAACCGCCGCGACGACGCGCTCGAGCGCTTCATCGCCCACTTCGAGTCGAAAGGCGAGGAGGAGGGCGCCGACGCCGTCGACCCGACCGCCGACATGGAGCCCGAGGAGGCCCTCCACTTCCGGATCCTCAAGCGCAAGAAGGACGGCGTCGAGGACGACATCGACCGCTGCGTGGAGAAGATCGGCGCGGTCCCCACGCTCAACGACGTGCTGCTGCCGGCCATGAAGGAGGTCGGCGACAAGTTCGGCGCGGGTGAGCTGATTCTGCCGTTCGTGCTCCAGTCGGCCGAGGTGATGAAGCGCGCCGTGGCGCAGCTCGAGCGCTACCTCGACCGGATCGAGGGCTACACGAAGGGCACGGTGGTGCTCGCCACGGTGTTTGGCGACGTGCACGACATCGGCAAGTCGCTCGTCAACACCATCCTCACCAACAATGGCTACAGCGTGGTGGACCTCGGCAAGCAGGTCCCGATCGGGACGATCGTCGACGCCGCCAAGGAGCACGAGGCGACGGCGATCGGCCTGTCCGCGCTCCTCGTGTCGACCTCGAAGCAGATGCCGGCGTGCGTCGCCGAGCTGCACGAGCAGAGGCTCGAGTTCCCCCTGCTCGTCGGCGGCGCGGCGATCAACCGCAACTTCGGCCGCCGCATCCTCTACCCGGGCGGGCAGGAGTCGGACGAGATCTACCAGCCGGGGG
>VAXR01000022.1 GCA_005885165.1 Actinomycetota bacterium | reverse complement strand
TGCGAGTCGATGGACCCGATCACCGACTCGACGACGGGGTGCGACGACGGCGATCAGTGGGACCTCTTCGGCCAGCAGACCGGCAACGACTGCCCGGTATCCCCTCTCGGCCCCAAGGGCCTGCCGCACCCGGACAACGGCCTCCCGTGCTGGTCGCCGCTCGCGCGCGACCCGAACCACATGGCCGGGCTCAACTTCACGGGGGCCTGGGACCAGGGCAACATCGGCCGCCCCGACGTGCTCGTCGCCTACATCGAAGGCGGCGTGAACTACTCGCACAACAACATCCGCGACTCGCTCGACAACATCTACCTGAACCGGCGCGAACTCCCCTATCCGGAGCGGGCGAACGGCAAGAGCGCGGGCAAGTACGACGCCAACGGCGACGGCCACTTCGACATCCGCGACTACGCGAACGACCCCCGCGTAAACCCGCCCTGCCCGCACGGCGTGACGCCGTTCACGAAGCACGAGGACGGCACCCAGCGCGGGTGCGCGGCCCACGGGCAGCACGCGTACCTCAACGCGGTCACGATCGGCGGCCAGTCGAAGACCCCGTACCTCTCGCCTGAGGACCTGATCGCGGTGTTCGGCCACTGCCGCATCACGCATGGCCAGCTCGGCGCATGCCCGCCGGGCGGCCGCTTCGACAACGACGGGAACGGCTACCCGAACGACATCAGCGGGTGGAACTTCGAGCGCAACAACAACGACCCGCAGACCGAGGACACCTCGTACAGCCACGCGCCCGGGCTGCTCTCGCTGATCGCCGGCGAGGCGAACAACGGGTTCGCGGGCGTCGGCGCCTGCCGCGACTGCCGCGTGGTGCCGATCAAGCAGGGCCCGGAGTGCCTCGGCCGCACCGACAAGTGGGGCGAGTCGATCCTCTACGCGGCCGACCTGGGCGCGACCGCCATCAGCTCGGTGGTGGTCGGCTACGCCTACAGCTCGTTCAACCAGCGCGCCATCGACTACGCGTACAGGAAGGGCGTCGCGCTCTCGCTCGACTCGAACGACTTCGACTCGATGGACCACACCGACGGGATGTTGTGGAACCACGTCGTACCGGGCAACTCGCTGTTCGAGGACAAGGGCGGGCCGGCCGCAAACGCCACGACCTGGTTCCGTGCGCGCTCGAACGTCACGAGCTACGGCACGCACAACGTCTTCTCCGGCGGCGAGGTCACGACCTCGGGCGCCACGCCGTTCATGGCGTCGGTGCTGGCAATGACCCAGTCGGCCGCGCTGAACGCCGTCGACGGGCACCGGATCGGCTCCCGCCTGACGCCGAACGAGATCAAGCAGGTGCTGATGGACACGGCGCAGCCCGTGATCCCGCAGACGCAGTCGCCCACCACCTCGCAGCAGTGGCCCGGCAACCCGAACAGCCTGACCGACGCCGATCACCACAACTGGTCGACCCAGTACGGCTACGGCAGGCCGGACGTCGGCGCCGCGACGAAGATGATCATGGCGGGGAAGATCCCGCCCACCGCCGACCTAATCAGCCCGCGGTGGTTCCAGTACTTCGATCCGGCGCGGACGCGGACGATCACCGTCGGGGGCTCGCTCGCGCCGAGCCGCTTCCACTCCGGCGGCTCCGCCACGTACACGCTCGAGTACGCCCTGGGCGCCGACCCGGCCGACAGCTCTTTTCACGCTTTCGCGCGTGGCACCGTGACCCACGACAAGCAGGGCGTGCTCGGCACGATCGACCTCTCGAAGATCCCCTCGTCGTTCTACTCCCACCGGCCGAACGGAACGCTCCAGCCGGACGGCCCCGAGCAGTACACGCTGACGATCCGGCTGCGCGTGAAGGACGCCAACGGGCTGCGCGGGGAGGACCGCAAGACCGTCGGCCTGCACCACGACCCGTCGCTGCGGCGCGGGTTCCCGAAGTACGTGGGCGCGGAGATGGGCGGCGCGCCGAGCTTCGTGGACCTGACCGGGAACCACGAGCTCGACCTCGTGTTTGCCACCTACGACGGCGACGTCCACGCGCTGCGCCCGAACGGCAAGGAGCTGAAGGGGTTCCCGGTCCACAGCCTCCCGGACCGCAAGATCGACCCCCGCAATCCCGAGAACTACAAGGCGCCCGCCTACCGCAACAAGCTGCTGCGCGACGTGCGCGATCCGCTCGCGGGCACGGCGGTTGGTGACCTCTTCGGCGACGGCCGGCTCGAGATCGTGGCGAACTCGCTCAACGGCGACCTCTATGCGTGGGACCGCTCGGGCCACCCGCTCAAGGGCTTCCCGCGCTACACGCAGAAACGCTTCTGGACGCTTCCCGTCCCGACCCCGCACGGCCTGAACCCGCACACGAAGCTGCCCGACCGCGGCAGCCTGCTGGCCCCGGTACTCGCCCCGCTCGAGGGCGGCAAGCGGCTCGACATCATCCTCAGCGCGTTCGACGGCTTCGTGTACGCCTGGCGGCCGAACGGGAGCGCGGTGCCCGGCTGGCCGGTGCAGGTGAAGCTGCCGCAGGCGGACTTCGCGCGCGACGGGGTCGATCCGAAGAACTACGAGCGCGACGCCAAGCTCATGTACCCCGTCGCGGTCGGGGACGTGCTTCACAAGGGCCGTCCGCAGGTGTTCGTGCCGAGCTTCGAGTGCAACGGCGCGAGCACGTCCACGGAGAACCTCGGCCTGTCACTCGCCGGCGTGCAGCCGTCAGGCTCGGACGTCTCGAAGACGTGGCCCTACATGCCCAACTGGCCGGTCGCGATCAAGACAGGCGCCTTCTGTTACGACCAGTCGATCGACTTCGTCGGCGAGAGCTCTAGCCCGGCGGTGATCGGCGACTTCGATGGCAGCCACAAGCTCCGCGTGATGACCGCGGGCATAACGGGTCCGGCGGAGGTGATCGACGGCAACGGATCGGTTGAGCGGACGATGAGCGCGGACTGCGCGAGCGCCGACTGCTCGTCGAACCCGCCCTACCGGCCGTCGGGCGACTCCCACACGATCACGCTCACCGGCCAGGCCGTGCTCGGCGACCTGACCGGCTCGGGCCATCCGCAGCTCGTCCAGAACCAGACCGGAATCGAGACCATCGAGGCCGCGCTCCAGGTTCCGGGCCAGGCCTCGGTGCCGCAGGTCTACGAGAAGGCGTGGAACCTCGCGGACGGTTCGGTGCTGAGTGGCTTCCCGCGCCGCCAGGACGGCTTCCCCTTCTACGAGTCGCCGATCGTGGCGAACCTCGGCGGCCCCAGCGCGCGCCAGGCGGTGGAGGGCAACGACAATTACTTCATCCACGCCTACGACGCGGCCGGCGGCGAGGCGCCCGGCTTCCCCAAGTACACCGGGCAGTGGATCGGCTTCTCCGGCGCCGTCGGCGATCCGCGCATGAACGGTCACCTGCGCTACGTCGCCGTCACGCGGGAGGGCTACCTCTACAGCTGGTCGGTCGCCGGCGACGACGCGCGCAACAACAGCTGGTGGCACTTCCGCCACGACGAGCACAACAGCGGCCTGTACGGGCTCGACACCCGGAGACCCGCGGCGATCGAGCGGATCAAGGTGGTCAAGAACATCGGGACGTCGCGCCGCGCGCGCGGGAGGCGGCGTCGCACGAGGACGGTCCTCGTCAGGTTCATCGCGCCGGGCGACGACTACATGACCGGGCGCGCCGCGCGGTACGACGTGCGCTGGTCGAAGCACCCGATCATCCTCGCCACGTTCAGACGCGCGCATCGGGTTCGCGGGCTCGGCGTGCCGATCCAGGGTGGGCGCAAGCAGCTCCTCAACGTGTGGGACCTCCCGCGCGGGACCGTCTACGTGGCGATCAGGACCATCGACCGCGCCGGCAACATCTCGGCCCTGGGCAGCCCGGTGCAGATCAGCGCGCTGCCGAAGCGCTGAGGCCGGTAGTACCGATTACCGGCCCGTCCCGGTCGCCGCCCCGCTCAGTCCGGGGCGCAAGCGCGCTCAGCTCGTGCCGATCGGCGGCTCCCGGCCGGGTCCCGTTGGGGCGACGAAGGAGGAGGCCGGATCGCTGCCTCGCTTAGTTCGTTACGGCACTGTTACAGCGCGCTGCCGAAGCGCTGAGGCCGGTAGTACCGATTACCGGACCCGGACGTCCTGTGCGAGCGCATGAGCGGGACGGGTAGGCGCGTGAGCCGTGCGCAGGCACGCGAGCGGACAAAGGGAGATAGGAGCGGCCCGCTGCGTGCTCGATGTGCCCGGGTGCGCCTACGGCG
This sequence comes from Actinomycetota bacterium, assembly GCA_005885165.1. Classification (GTDB taxonomy): domain Bacteria; phylum Actinomycetota; class Thermoleophilia; order Solirubrobacterales; family Thermoleophilaceae; genus AC-37. The sequence goes on along the minus strand of VAXR01000022.1, from coordinate 22,146 downwards.
AGCTGCCCGACCGCGCCGTGCCCTCGACCACCGTGTGGCCGTTCTCGGCGATGTGCGCCTGGGGCGGCCGGTCGGCGACCTGGCCGGTGAACGCCCCGGCGATCGGCTCGCCTGCGGACGAGGGGACGGCTATTGCCTTGCCGTAGAGCCCGGCGTTCACGCGGTAGCAGACCTTGAAGGGCCCGGCCTTGACTGAGGTGACGTTCCAGCGGAACGTGACGCTCCTGCCCGGATCGAGCGACCCGAGCGGAAAGGTGTCGACGAACGACGACGAGCGCTCGAGGGGGTCGAGGCGGCCACGGTCGTAGTTACGCGGGATGCGCGTCGGGATCGTGTTGACCACGAACCGAGGGCGCGCCGGATCGGCCTGGCCGGGCGCGGTGGTCCGGAAGGCGAAGCCGCCTCCACCACCGCCGATGCCGCTCGCCGAGCCGCCCGAGCCGCCCTGGTTCGAGCCCGGGCACTTGACGGTCACCGAGATCGTCGGGATGCGCTTGGTGCCCGGGTTGCGCACCTGGATCACCAAGTTCGCCGTCGTGGCCAGCCGCTGCTGCGACGGGAAGCTGGCGCTCAGGACCTCGACGGGGAAGCTGCCTTTCGGCTCACTGGCGTCCTGACGCGCCGCCGCGCCGCACCCCGCAACGGTCGCGGCTGCAGCGAGGCTGAGCGGGATAAGCGCTCGCGCCTCGAACTGACGATGCGCACCCAGCCTCCCCAAGGTCGGCGGAACATACCACTCTCATTCGGCGTTCCGGCGCACCTGAATGGGCTCTGCGACGGTTCCCAGTTGGCACCCGAGGGACCGATGCCGTAAATTTCAGGGCTGGGTCGTAGGCGTCGAATGGCGGCGCCGCGAGCAGGGAGGACAGTAGATGGTTCGGGCAACAGCAGACCGGGCGTTCCTCCCGGTTAAGAACCTGCTCGAGCAGGTGGGGGACATGATGATCCTCACCGGCAAGACCGTCATGTCCGCGCTCAGGCCGCCGTACCCCTACGGCGGGGAGTTCGTGAACCAGTTCCTGTTCGCCCTCCGGCTGTGCTGGTTCCCGCTCGTCCTCTCGATGGTCGCCGTGGACTACGGCGCCCCGGGCCTTCAGGCGGGCAACTTCCTCGTCCTCTTCGGGGCGATCGACCGGCTGGGCGGCTTCTTCGTGCTCGCGACGATCCGCGAGTTCGCCCCGAACGTCACCGCGATCATCGTGGCCGGCGTCGCCGGCACGGCGATCACCGCCGACCTCGGCGCGCGGAAGATCCGCGAGGAGCTCGACGCGCTGCAGGTGCTCGGTGTGGACCCGGTCAAGAACCTCGTGGTCCCGCGCTTCCTGGCCCTGATGGTCATCACCGGCCTCTTCGACGCCTTCGCGATCATCGCCGGCCTCACCGGCGGCGTGCTGGCCTCGCTCAGCTTCAAGGCACCGCTCGGTCCCTTCTTCTCGACGCTCCTGACGAACGCGTCGACCACGGACCTCTGGGGATCCGTCGTGAAATGCACGATGTTCGGGGCGATCGTCGCGATCGTCTGCTGCTACAAGGGCATGACCGCTTCGGGCGGGGCCGAGGGCGTGGGCCGCGCGGTGAACTCGGCGGTCGTGATCGCGACGACCGGCGTCTTCGCGTTCAACTACGTGTTCACCCAGACGCTGCTCGCGACGCATCCCGAGATCTCGGTGATCAAGTAAGTGGGCCGTATTCTCGTAGCCCCTGCCGGCTGGATCGCCGCGCTCGGCGACATCGCGAGGTTCGCTGCGAGGGTCTTCTACGAGGTCTTCGGGCTCAGGGTCTTCCGCTTCTTCGGCGAGGCGCTCCGCCAGGCCGGGGTTCTGATCCTCGGCTCGACGATGGTGATCTGGTCGCTGGCGTTCATCCTCGGGCTCCAGTGCGGGATCGAGGGCGCCTACTTCAACCGCTCGGTGGGGGCCCCCGCCTACGCCGGGGTCTTCAGCGCGTGGTGCGACCTGCGCGAGGTGATCCCCTACGCGTTCGGCTACATGATGAGCGCCAAGGTGGGCACCGGGCTAGTGGCCGAGATCGGCGCGATGCGGATCACCGAGGAGATCGACGCGCTCGAGGTGATGGGGATCAGCTCGATGACGTTCCTCTGCGCCACGCGCCTGCTCGCCGCGTTCATGGTGCTGCCGTTCATGTACCTGGCGGCCGTCGGCGCCGGCTTCTTCGCCTCCTACCTCGCGGTGGTGCAGCAGATCGGGGAGGTCTCGAGCGGCGGGTTCTTCCTGATCTTCTGGATGTTCCAGAACCCGCCTGACCTCTTATACAGCCTGATCAAGGGCATGGCGATGGCCACGATGATCGTGATCGTGGGGACGTACTACGGCTACACGGCCTCGGGCGGGCCGGTGGGCGTCGGGACCGCCACCGCCAAGTCGATGGTGCTGAACGTGGTCGGCGTCCACCTCATCGGCATGCTCGGGACGCAGATCTTCTGGGGCTCGAATCCGAGGGCGCCTATCGGCGGCTAGTTCGGCCTCCCCCTCTAGGATCTCCCTCAAGGAGGAGAAAGTGGACCAGCGCAACGAAGAGCACGACGAACGCGGCGTAGAGCCGGACGAGGCTTCGACCTCCTGGGAGATCCAGGACGAGGAGGAAGAGGAGCAGGTCGAGGCCGCCGGGCATCGCGAGGCCCCGACCGTCACCTACGAGCCCGAGCCGGAAGAGGACGACGACGAGGACGCCGAGGACGAGGAGTACAAGTGGCACACGACCAGGACGGCGCGGAGTGAGACCGCCGAGAGCGATGCCGTCGAGTTCATCGACGTCAAGAAGACCTTCGGCCGAAACACCGTCCTGAACGGCCTCAACCTCGGGATCCCGGAGGGCCAGATCTCGATGATCCTCGGGCCGTCCGGCACCGGGAAGTCGGTGTGCATCAAGCACATGGTCGGCCTCCTCTACCCCGACGAGGGCGACGTTCTCGTCCACGGCGACTCGGTGCCGAACATGCGGGACGACGACCTGTTCGAGATGCGCAAGAAGTTCGGCGTGCTGTTCCAGGACGGGGCGCTGTTCGGTTCGATGAACCTCTACGACAACGTCGCATTCCCGTTGCGCCAGCACACCGACAAGGGCGAGGACGAGATCAACGAGATCGTCTCCGGGCGGCTCAAGGAGGTCGGGCTCGGAGGCGCCGGGGACAAGATGCCGAACGAGCTCTCAGGCGGGATGCGGAAGCGCGCCGGGTTCGCACGGGCGCTCGTCCTCGATCCCCAGATCGTGCTCTTCGACGAGCCCGACTCGGGCCTCGACCCGGTCCGCACCGCCCTCCTGTGCGAGCTCATCAAGGAGATTCACGAGGAGAACGGTGGCGCGTATGTCGTGATCACGCACGACATCATGTCCGCCCGGCGCGTCGCCGAGTACATTGCGATCCTCTGGAAGGGTCGCATCGTGGAGTCCGGCCCGGCGTCCGAGCTCTTCAACTCGGACAACCAGTTCGTGCGGCAGTTCCTCTCCGGGGAGGCGCGCGGGCCGCTGGGTATGGAGTAGCCTCGCCCGATTGGGCGCCGCCAAGAGGGGCGACAGGGGGCGCCGCGAAACCGTCCAAACGTGCCCCCGACAACCTCTCTTGCTGAGCGACTGACCCGCCCGGCGGAACGGGAGGGACAGGGCTCCCCGTTTGCGCGCTACATCGCCGCGGCGGCGGTGATCGCCGCCATCGTGCTCGTCGGGATCCTGCTCTTCGGGGGCGGGGGCTACACGGTCAGCGCGGTCTTCCCGAACGCGGGCCAGCTCGTGACGGGCAACAACGTGGACATCGGCGGCAGGCCGGTCGGGTCGGTGACCGACATCTCGCTCACCCCGGACGGTCAGGCGCTGGTGAAGATGAGCCTGTCGGAGCAGACGCCGCTCCACGAGGGGTCGAGCGCGGTCATCCGGGCCACTTCGCTGAGCGGCATCGCCAACCGCTACGTCTCGATCCAGCCCGGCCCCTCGAACCGGCTGGCGATCAAGAGCGGGCATCGCATCGCGACCTCGCGAACCACCTCGCCGGTGGACCTCGATCAGCTCTTCAACACGCTCGATCCGAAGACGCGATCGGGCCTGCAGCAGATCATCAAGGGCTCCGCCCAGCAGTACGCGGGGAAGAGCCGCCAGGCGGGCCAGGCCCTCCACTTCCTGAACCCCGCCCTCTCCACCTCATCGCGCCTAACCCGCGAGGTGGTGGTGAACGAGGCGTCGTTCCGGGCGTTCGTCGCCGACACCGCCAAGACCGTCCGCGCGATCGCGGAGAGGAGCGGGGACCTCACCAACCTCGTGAGCAACGCCAACACGACGATGCGGTCGATCGGCGACGAGAACGTGGCGCTGTCGCAGGCGCTGGGGCTCCTGCCGGGCACGCTCCGCAACGCGAACACGACGTTCGTGAACCTGCGCTCGACGCTCGACGATCTCGATCAGCTCGTCAACGCGTCCAAGCCGGCGACCCGCCGCCTGGCGCCGTTCCTGCGCGTGCTGCGCCCGCTGGTCGCCGACGCGCGGCCGACGATCCACGACCTCCGGGTCCTGATCCACAAGGCGGGGCCGGACAACGACCTGATCGATCTCACGGCGAAGATGCCGCGGCTCGCCAAGCTCACCGACTCGGTCTTCCCGCGCGTGATCAAGTCGCTCGTGAAGTCGCAACCGGTGATCGAGTTCGCGCGGCCCTACACGCCCGACCTCGCGGGCTGGTTCACGAAGTTCGGCGAGGGCGCCGCGAACTACGACGCGAACGGCCACTACGCCCGGATCGAGCCGATCTTCAACGAGTTCTCGTTCGCGTCGAACGTGCTGACGCCGCAGCCGCTGAGCAACCGCCTGTCCGCCCTCCAGACCGGCAAGGGCAAGCGCTGCCCGGGCGGCGCGATGCAGCCGACGCCCGACCACTCCGCCCCGTACAGGGAGCCCCAGACGACCTGCGACCCCTCGGCATCGCCGTCGCCATGAGACGGCTCGCGGGCACATTCGTCGGCGCGGTCTGCGCGGTGGTGCTGCTCCTCGTGCTGCTGGGCGCCGGCGGCGGCACCGGCGGCTATCGCGTTCGCGCCATCTTCGACAACGCGGCGAACGTAGTGTCGGGCGAGGACGTGAAGACCGCCGGCGCGGTGATCGGCTCGGTGGACTCCCTCGATGTGACCAAGGACAAGCGCGCGGTGGTCGTGCTGAAGATCGACCTCCGCGGCTTCGCACCGTTCCGGGCCGACGCCCACTGCACGATCCGTCCACAGTCGCTGATCGGCGAGAAGTTTGTGGAGTGCAGCACCGGCTCGGCGCGCGCGCCGGTCCTGCCGCATATCCCGAACGGGCAGCCCGGCGCCGGGCAGCACCTGCTGCCCGTCACGGGTACGAGCTCGCCGGTCGACCTCGACCTCGTCAACGACACGCTGAGGATCCCTTTCCGCCAGCGCTTCGCGATCCTCATCAACGAGTTCGGCACCGCCCTGGCAGGGCGGGGGGACGAGCTCAACCAGGCGATCCACCGCGCCAACCCCTCCCTGCGCGACACCGACCGGGTCCTCGCGATCCTCGCGAGCCAGAACCACACGCTCTCGCAGCTCGCCTCCGAGTCCGACCGCGTGCTCACGCCGCTCGCCGCCCGCCGCCGCCAGATCGGCGACTTCGTCCAGCAGGCGAACACGACCGCCACGGCGACGGCGGAGCGCAGCGCCGACATCGTCCGGTCGTTCCAGCGGCTCCCGTCCTACCTCTCGCAGCTCACACCGACGCTCACGGACCTCGGGCGGCTGTCCGACGACATGACGCCGGTACTGATCGACCTCGACCGCGCGGCGCCGAGCCTGGCGCGCTTCGTGCTCGAGCTCGGCCCCTTCTCCCGGGCGGCGACGCCGGCCCTGCGCGCGCTCGGCAAGTCGACCGACGTGGGAGGGCCCGCGCTGGTACACGCCGATCCCCTGATTCGCCGGCTCGCGACGTTCGCGAGCCAGGCCCACCCGGTTTCGACGCTGCTCGACCGCGTGACCCACAGCCTCGACCAGACCGGCGGGGTCGAGCGGATCATGGACTACCTCTTCTTCCAGATGCTGTCGGTCAACGGCTTCGACGGCATCAGCCACTACCTGCGCGCGGAGCTCCTGACCAACCTCTGCTCCCAGTACGCGCACGTGACGGCGCCGGGCTGCAGCGCGAACTTCCGCGCCACCAAGTCGATCGGCGGGTCCGCCGCCGCGCAGAAGGTCAATCCGTTCCAGGTCGCGGCCGCCGGGAAGCCCGCGCCCACCGGCGGGAAGGGCGGCGGGACGGCCGGGAAGCCCCGCTCGGGCAGCGGGCTGAGCGCGACCGGGACGACCGACATCACGAAGCTCCGGAACGACTCCACGCAGCGGATCAGGGCCGGCGTCGCGAACGGCTCGCCCGCCTACGGGCCGAGCAGCTCGCAGGACGCGCTCCTCAACTACCTCCTGGGGAATAACTGATGTCGCGCCGGCAGCCAGGCGGCCCCAGCATCTTCGGCAGCCCCGTGCTGGTGGGCTCGCTGACGGTCCTGATCGTGATCGTCGCGGTGTTCCTCGCCTACAACGCGAACTCCGGGCTGCCCTTCGTCCCCACTTACGAGCTCAAGGCCCAGGTGCCGAGCGCCGCGAACCTCGTGCCCGGCAACGACGTGCGGATCGGCGGCCATCGCGTCGGGGCGGTGGACTTGGTCAAGCCGGTGCGGCAGCGAGGCGGCGGTGCGATCGCGATCCTCACGATGAAGCTCGACAAGAGCGTCCAGCCGCTGCCCATCGACAGCACGATCCTCACCCGCTCGCGCTCGGCGCTCGGCCTCAAGTACGTGCAGCTGACGCCCGGGACGTCCTCGGTGGGGTATCGGCCCGGGGACACGATGCCGCTCACGCGCGCCACGCCGCGCCCGGTGGAGATCGACGAGGTGCTGAACACCTTCGACCAGCGGACGCGCGAGGGGATCCGCGGCAGCCTCGTGGGCTTCGGGAACGGCCTGGCGGGCCGCGGACTCGACCTGAACGCGGTGATCTCGGAGTTGCCGACGCTGTTCGGCAACCTCCAGCCGGTCGCCGCGAACCTGGCCGACTCGCGGACCAGGCTGCGCGACCTCTTCCCCGCGCTCGAACGCGCCGCCCGGATCGTGGCGCCGGTGGCCAACACGCAGGCGCAGCTCTTCGTGAACCTCGACACGACGTTCCGCGCGCTCGCCAATGTCGCGAGGCCGTCGATCCAGGACACGATCTCGAACACGCCGCCGACGCTCGACTCGGGCATCGCCGGCTTCCCGATCCAACGGCCCTTCCTCGAGAACACCGCGGCCTTTGCGCGTGAGCTGCAGCCCGGGGCGGCTGTGCTGCCCACGACCCTGCCCGCGCTGGCCGACGCCCTGCAGTTCGGCATACCGGCGCTCAACCGCACGCCCGACCTCGCCCACCGGCTGACCGGCGTGTTCCGGGCCCTGCGGCGCTTCGCCGACGACCCGATGGTGCCGCTCGGCATCCGGCGCCTCACCGACACCGTCACCACGCTGCGGCCGACGCTGCGCTTCCTCGCCCCGACCCAGACGGTCTGCAACTACGTGACGCTCTGGTTCCGCAACATCTCGAGCCTCCTCTCCGAGGGCGACCAGAACGGGACGTGGCAGCGGTTCATCATCGTCGCCACCCCGACCGGCCCGAACAGCGAGACGGGACCGTCGAGCGCGCCGGCCAACGGCGGCGGCACCGACGAACAGCGCGGCGCCGGGCCAGTCGCGCGAGTGCGAGGCGGGCAACGAGGACTTCTTCGTTAACCGGAAGTTCCTCGGCAACGAACCCGGCAACCAGGGCACCAAGACCGACGGCCAGGTGAAGGGGCAGCGGTAGGGATGCGCGGCCGAGGCACGATCGAGATGACGCCCTTCAAGGCCGGGCTCATGTTCGCCACGGTGGTGGCGGTGGTCGTCTTCTTCGTGTTCGGGAAGTCGAACCCGTTCGAGCACCCGTTCATCCTCAAGGCGGCGTTCCAGAACGCGAGCAACATCGGGCTCAACTCGCCGGTGCGGATCGCGGGCGTCGAGGTTGGGCGGGTGTCCGGGCTTGACCGCAAGCCGGACTCGAGCGCCGCGGTCGTGACGATGAAGATCCGCCGCGACGGGCTGCCGATCCACCGCGACGCGGAGCTGAAGATCCGCCCGCGGATCTTCCTCGAGGGGAACTTCTTCGTGGACCTCTCGCCGGGCACGCCGCAGGCGGGCAACCTGCACTCGGGGAACACGGTGCCGCTCGCGCAGACCGCCTCGCCCGTCCAGCTCGACCAGGTCCTGACGTCGCTCCAGGCCGACACGCGGCGCGACCTCCAGACGCTGGTCCAGGGGTACGGCGACGCGCTCTACGGCAAGCCGCTTCCGGGCGAGGATCAGGCCGCGGGGGCGGATCGCTCGACGCGCGGGGAAAGGGCGTCCAAATCTCTGAACGACTCGCTTCGGGACGCGCCCGACGCGCTCCGCGGGGTGGCCATCGTGAACCAGGCGCTGCTGGGCACGCAGGTGCACGACCTCTCGCGCTTCATCGCGGGCCAGGCGAAGATCTCGCGCGCGCTCGCCTCCCGTGAAGGGTCGCTCAAGGACCTCATCACCAACCTCAACACGACGACCGGCGCGTTCGCCGCCGAGCAGGGGAGCCTCCGCTCCACGATCCACCTGCTCCCGGGCGTGCTGCAGCAGGCGAACCCGACGTTCGACGCGCTGAACCGCGCATTCCCGCCGACCCGGGCGTTCGCGCGCGAGATCCTGCCAGGGGTCAGGGAGACGGGCCCGACGATCGACGCCGCGTTCCCATGGATCGAGCAGACGCGCGCGCTCGTTTCGCCGGCCGAGCTCCAGGGGCTCGTCGCAGACCTCAAGCCCGCCGTGGCGAACCTGGCGCAGCTCACCAACGGGACGATCCAGCTGCTCCCGCAGGTCGACCGCGTGAGCAAGTGCCTGACGCGGGTGATCCTGCCGACGGGCGACGTGAAGCTCAACGACCCGCCGCTGTCGACCGGCCTGCCGAACTACAAGGAGTTCTGGCAGACGCTGGTGAGCCTCTCGGGCGAGTCCCAGAACTTCGACGGGAACGGCCAATACACGCGCTTCCAGCCCGGCGGCGGCGATCAGACGGTCTCGACCGGCGAGCTGCCGGGTCTCGGCCGGCTCTTCGGAAACGCGGCCATCAAGCCGATCGGCTCGCGTCCGAAGCGGCCCGCGCGCAAGCCGCCGTACAACCGCAAGTTCCCCTGTTACAAGAACAAGCTGCCGAACCTCAACTCGGCGCAGACGGGACCGGGACCGTGAGCCTCGCGATCCGCAAGCACGCCCGCGAGTTCGTCGCGCTGATAGCGCTGGTGCTGGTCGCGCTGGCCGTCGCCGGCTACATACTCGGCAACCAGCGGCTCGAGCTCCCGTCGTGGGTGCCGTTCGTCGGCAAGAGCTTCTACACGGTCAACGCCGAGTTCTCGACCGCGCAGGCCGTGGTTCCCGGCCAGGGGCAGACCGTCGACATCGCGGGCGTACCGGTCGGGCAGATCGGAAGCGTCCGGCTCGAGCACGGCGTGGCCTCCGTGAAGCTCGAGATCCGGAAGAAGTACTCGCCGATCTACCGCGATGCCCGGCTTCTGCTGCGGCCCAAGACCGGCCTCAAGGACATGATCGTCGAGATGGATCCGGGCAACCGCTCGGCGGGCGCGCTGCCGAGCGGCGCGACCCTGCCGGTCGACAACAGCGCGCCTGACGTGAACCCCGACGAGATCCTCGCGTCGCTCGACGCCGACACCCGGGCGTATCTCACGATCCTCCTGAACGCCGGCGCCCGTGCGTTCTCGCACGCGGGCTACGCGGTCGACCTGCGCCAGACGCTCAAGCGCTTCGAGCCAACGAACCGCGACCTGGCGAAGATCACGGGCGAGCTCTCGAAGCGCCGCAAGAACATCGCCCACGTGGTGCACGACCTGGCGCTCCTCACCACGGAGCTCGGGCGCAGGGACAACCAGATCGCCTCCCTGGTCACGTCCTCCAACGCCAACTTCCGCGCGCTCGCGTCCCAGGACGCCAACATCCGCGCCTCGCTGCGGCTCCTGCCCGGCACGCTCACCACCGCGCAGTCGACGCTCGGCAAGGCCGAGGTGCTCGCCAACCACCTCGGCCCGACGCTCCAGGACCTCCGGCCGACCGCCCGCGCCCTGGGCCCGGCGCTGGCGGCGACCCGGCCGTTCCTGCACGACACGACGCCGATCATCCAGAACCAGCTGCGGCCATTCGCCCGGGTCGCGCGTCAGCCCGTGCGCGACCTCCGCCGGGCCGCGGCCAACCTCGGCCCGCTCACGCCGAAGCTCGTGCGCGTGTTCCGGGTGGTCAACTTCGCCCTCAACGAGCTCGCCTTCAACCCGAAGGGGCCCGAGGAGGGATTCCTCTTCTGGGCGAGCTGGGTCAACCACGCCGGCGCGTCGATCTTCAGCACCCAGGATGCGCACGGGCCGATCCGCCGCGGCCTGGTAGTGGCGTCCTGCCAGTCGCTCGAGCTGCTCGAGAACGCCGTGCAAGGAAACCCGGCGCTCAAGACGCTGTCGGAGCTCCTGAACGCACCGCGTTCGGCGAAGGTCTGCCCGAGCCAGGTATCAAGCGCGAGCAAGTCGCCGCGGTTGGCGACGAAGAGCCCGAAGTCCGGGCACGCGGCGAAGCCGCCGGCTGCGCCCGCGCCGAAGGGCCTGCAGGCACCGAAGGCCGCCCCGGGCGTCACGCCGTCGCTGCCTAAGCCCGGCCTGCCGGTCCTGCCGCCGCTCACATCGCGCTCGTACGGGGTGAATCGCTGATGCCGAGGCAGGTGACGACAGTCGGCCGGGCGGTGGCGATGGTGGCGTTCGCGCTCTCCTGCGTCGGGATCATCCTGTTCCTCTGGATCACCTTCGGCGGCTCGATCCCGCTCGCGCCGAAGGGCTACCGCATCGCGGTGCGCTTCCCCGAGGCCGCCACGCTGGCCCAGCAGGCCGACGTTCGGATCAGCGGCGTGAACGTGGGGAAGGTCGTGCAGCTGACGCGCGATGGCCGCGACACGCGCGCCCTGCTCCAGATCGACCAGCGGTTCGCCCCCCTGCGGCGTGACACCCGGGCGATCCTGCGTCAGAAGACGCTGCTCGGCGAGACCTACGTCGAGCTGACCCCCGGCTCGCGGCAGTCGGGCAGGCTGCGTGACGGCTCGACGCTTCCGGCGGGGCACGTGTCGCCGACCGTCGAGCTCGACGAGATTTTCCGGACGTTCGATCCGGCAACCCGCGAGGCGTTCCGGACCTGGATGGACCAGCAGGGCCGGGCGCTGCAGCCCCACGGGGCCGACCTGAACGACGCCCTCGGAAACCTGGAGCCGTTCGTCCACGACGCCAACACCTTGCTCGCCGTCCTCCACCAGCAGAGCGCCGACACCCGGACGCTCGTGCGAGACACCGGGACGGTGTTCCGCGCCCTCACGGCGCGCGACAACGAGCTCGCCGACCTGATCACGAACTCGAACCGCGTCTTCCAGACGACCGCGGCGCGAAACGCCGACCTCCAGCGGACCTTCCAGATCCTCCCGGTCTTCCTGAACGAGGCGCGCGCGACCACCGATCGCGTGACGCGGTTCGCGATCAACACCAACCCGCTCATCACGCAGCTGCGGCCGGCAGCCCGCGAGCTGTCTCCGACCCTGATCCAGCTAAACGCGCTGGCTCCGGACCTGCGCGGCCTGTTCAAGGACCTCGGCCCGTTGATCACGGTGTCGCACAACGGATTGCCGGCCCTCCAGCGCGTGCTGAACGACACCAAGCCGCTGCTCGGCCAGCTCGAGCCGTTCCTCAGCAACCTGAATCCGATGCTCAACTACCTGGGGTTCTACAAGCACGAGATCGCGTCGTTCTTCTCCCTCGACGCAGTCGCCACCCAGGCGACCGACCTGCCGCCCGGCGCGTCTGCGCCGATCCACTACCTGCGCACCGCCAACCCGCTCAACCCCGAGAACCTGGCCGCCTACCCGCACCGGATCTCGACGAACCGCTCGAACCCATACGTCTACCCGCTCGGCTACAAGAACTTCCCGCTCCACGTGTTCGGCACGTACCTGTGCACGGCGAACCCCGTGCCGACGCTGGCGCCGAAGGCATCGATCCCGCCCGCGATCCTGGCGACGCTGCCCCCGGGCCTGTTGCACCTCGTGCAGACCTACGCGTTCGCGGCGGGCAACCCGGCGCCGCCGTGCACGCCGCAGAAGCGCCTCGGCAGCTTGCTCGGCCAATCGGGCCTCTACCCGCACGTGGTGCGCCAGAAGCACCCGAAGGCGAAGTAGAAGCGAAGCGTCGGTCACAGAGCAGCTGACGGCTACGTAGGAGAATCCAGCGGGCCATGCGGCCGCTGGTGTTCCACGACGCCGTCGCCGGGACCGCGTTCTTCGCGAGCTACGGCGGCTGGTGCCTCTGGGAGCTCGTCCTCCAGCGCCGCGCGAAGGCGCCGGAGCGCACCGACCGGTCCCGCTGGTGGCTGTTCGTGACGACGACGCTCGGCGCCTCGCTGATCTTCCCGGCGAGCGGGGTGGGCCTGCGGCTTCCCGGCCCGCGTTGGGCGCCGGTTGCCGTGGGGGTCGGGCTGATAATCGCCGGGTGGGCGCTGCGCCGGTGGTCGGTGCGGACGCTGGGCCGCTGGTTCACGGTGACCGTGACGGTCGAGCCCGACCAGCGGATCGTGGACACCGGGCCGTACCGGCTCCTTCGGCACCCGAGCTACACCGGCATGCTGGTCTCGCTGCTCGGGATGGGCGTCGGGCTCGACAGCTGGGCGAGCGTGGCGGTGGCCGTCGGGTTCCCGCTGATCGGCATCGTGCGCCGGATCGACGAGGAGGAGGGGATGCTGGTGCGCGAGCTGGGCGCTCCGTACCGGGAGTACTCGCGGCGGACGAGGCGGCTTGTGCCCGGCGTCTGGTGAGCGGTGAGGACGGAGGCGACGAAGGGGAGCATCCGCCAAGCGCGCCGGATTCGCGTAGCAGTCCTGACTTAACCACCGTATATGTGGCTAAGTCAGGACAGCTGCGACGGACTCGCACCGGTCCTCCCTTCGTTGCTTCTGTTCAGGGGCACGCCAACCACCGGATGCGATTGAGCTGAACGCGGCGGGCACGGCGCCGCCCAAGCGGGGCTGGGTGGCGGAGCCTTGGCTTAAGCTGAGGCCCGTGGTGAGACGGCTGTTCCGGCGCCGGCGGGCGCCCAACGCGGGCCGCGGCGCGGCCGACCGCTTCCGCTCGCTGGCCGGGACGGTGACGGACCACCCCGTGGCGACGGTGGCCGTGGTCGGCGCGCTGGCGGTGGTCGGATTCGCCCTCGCCCTGCGGCTCGAGCCGAGCGCGTCCACGAGCACGCTCGTCGGCAAGAACTCCGCCGCGTCCCGCGCCACGGACCAGTTCCACCGGCAGTTCGGCGACGAGTCCGTGGTGGTGATGGTCCACGGCAACCTCCAGAACTCGGTCCTCACCGCCGACCTCGGGAGGCTCATCGGCCTCGAGGGCTGTCTCTCGGGCAACGAGCCGGCGCAGGCGCTTCCGCGGCTTCCGCACGAGTGCACCGAGTTCGCCCGAAAGCGCCCGGTGAAGGTGGTCTACGGGCCGGGCACGTTCATCAACACCGCGGTCGGCCAGATCCAGAACGGCTTCCAGGCCAAGCGCGAGCAGAGCGCCAAGCAGGGGGCGGCGGCGGCCAAGGCGGCACGCGAGCTCGCCGCGAGGCAGGGGCTCCCAAAGGCCCGGCAGGACAAGCTCGCGCAGGAGGCGCGCCAGCTCGCGTACTCGCAGTTCATCCAGTCGTCGCTGAGCGTCGCCCTCAAGTACGGCCTGACGAGCGTGCCGTCGGTCGACAACCCGGACTTCGTCAACCAGCTCGTCTTCGACCCCGATCTCGGCCTCGGCGTGCCGAAGCCGCGCTTCGCCTACCTCTTCCCGAGCCCCAACGCGGCCCTGATCCAGATCCGCCTGAAGCCCAACCTGAGCGACGCCAAGCGCCGCAGCGCGCTGAAGCTCATCAAGAGCACGGTCAAAGAGCCGGTCTACCGGCTGAACCACGGGCAGAAGTACGTCGTCACGGGCGTGCCCGTGGTCGTGGACGCGCTGGCATCGGCGGTCCAGCGCTCGATCTTCATCCTGCTCGGCGCCGCGCTGCTCGTCATGGCGGCGACGCTCGCGCTGGTGTTCCGGACGAGGATGCGCCTCCTGCCGCTCGGACTGGCGCTCGCCGCCGCAGCCGTGACCTACGGCTGCATCTCGCTCGCCGGCTACGGCCTCACGATGGCGTCGATCGCCGCGCTGCCGGTGCTGATCGGACTGGCGGTCGACTACGCGATCCAGCTCCAGGCCAGGTTCGACGAGGCGCTTGCGGAGGGGCGCGAGCCGGTGTCGGCGGCGCGCGCGGCCGCCGTACGGGGCGGTCCACTGATAGCGGGGGCCGGGCTCGCGACCGCCGCCGGCTTCCTGGTGCTGCTGCTGTCGCCGATCCCGATGGTGCACGGGTTCGCGGTCACGGTCATCGCCGGGATCGTGCTCGGCCTTGCCTGCGCCGCCACCGCGGGGCTGGCCACGCTCTCGCGCTGGTCGCTGCGGCTGGGCGAGCGACCCGATGTGCCACCCTTCCTTCCGCGCGCGCGCGCGCGGGTCAGAGACGCCTGGGAGAGGGTGGCCTACAGCCGGGCGGGCGACCTCGTGGCCGACTACGCGGCGATCGCCGGGGACTGGTCGAGGGAGCGCGGCCGGGCGGCCCTCACGTTCGCATCGACCCGCCCGCGGAACGTCCTGGTGGCCGGGCTGGCGCTCGCCGCGCTCGGCTGGGCCGCCGACACTCAGACGCACGTCGTCTCGGACGTGAGGAAGCTCGTGCCGCAGAACCTCCAGGCGCTCCGCGACGTCAACCTCCTCCAGAAGGAGACGGGCGTGTCGGGCGAGATCGACGTGCTCGTTCGTGGCCGCGACCTGACCTCTCCGAACGTCATCTCGTGGCTCACGGCGTTCCAGCAGGGCGTCCTAACGTCCCACGGCTGGAAGCAGGGCGAGACGTGCCGCCAGCAGAAGCATCCGCCCGAGCTCTGCCCGGCCCTGTCGCTCACCGACCTCTTCCGCCAGCAGCCGGGCTCCCAGGCCGATGCCAGCACCCTCCTTGCGGCCGTTCCGCCGTACTTCTCGCAGGCCGTGATCTCCAGCGACCGCACTACGGCCAACCTGGCCTTCGGGATCCGCCTCATGCCGCTCGACCGCCAGAAGCGGGTGGTGGACGACATCCGCTCGAGCCTCAACCCGCCGCCCGGGGTGACCGCGGCGGTGGCGGGGCTCCCCGTGCTGGCCGCTGACGCCAATGGCAAGCTCTCGTCGGCGTGGCGGCGGGCGCTCACGCTGCTGGCAGGGCTCGCCGCCGTGTTCCTGGTGCTGCTGGCGATCAGGCGCCGCTTCTCGGAGGCGGCCGTGCCGCTCATCCCGATTGCGTTCGCCACCGGTTGGTCCGCGCTCACGCTGTTCCTCCTGCGGATCCCGCTCAACCCGATGTCGGCGACGCTCGGCGCGCTGGTGATCGCCATCTCGACGGAGTTCAGCGTCCTCCTCTCGGCCCGCTACCGGGAGGAGCGCCGGTCGGGGAGGACGGCGGTAGAGGCGCTCGACCGCGCGTACACGTCAACCGGCTCCGCGGTGCTCGCGTCGGGCGTCACCGCGATCGCCGGCTTCGCGGCGCTCGTCGCCTCCGACATCAAGATGCTCCGCGACTTCGGGCTGGTGACGGTGGTCGACCTGACCGTCTCCCTGCTCGGGGTGATGGTCGTGCTCCCGGCCGCCCTCGTGTGGGCGGAGCAGCGCGGACGGCTCACCCTGCGGGACCTCGACCCGCGCCCGGCGGCGGCCGCAGCGCGCAAGGCGCTGGCCGGGGCCGTGTCCCAGATGCGGCGGCCGCGCCTGAAGCTGCCGCGGCTCGCGCCTCCGCGCGTGGGCCTCCGGCTCGGCCGGCGCAGGAGCGGTGCCTGAGTCCGAGGACCGTTTCGCCGACCTCGGCCCCGGGCGGCCGCCGGACGGGGGGATGGAGGGGGAGGCGGACGAAGAGCGGCGCCCGGCTCGCAGCGCCGCCGAGCGCTTCGCCGAGCTCGACGAGCGCGAGCCCGAGCCCCAGCCGCCCCCGCCGCCGCGTCCATCGCGGCCGGCCGGCCGCTACACGTGGGTGGTCGGGATCGCGTTCGTGCTGGCGCTGATAGTCGCCGGCGCAAATGCATTGCGACACGCAGGTCAGGGCGACATGGGGATCCTTGCCGGCAAGCGGTTGCCGCCGTTCGCGGCCCCGCTGGTGACCAGCACCCACAACAACGACGTCAACCTCCAGCGCACGCGCACGCGCGGCGTGCCGTCGGCCTGCGACGTCAGGCTCAGCGGCGTTGTCACCTCGTGCGGGCTGACCAGCCGGCCGCTCGTCCTCACCTTCGTGGCGAACGGCGGGAACGGCTGCGACTCCCAGCTCGATCGCGTGCAGAGGATCCGCCGCGAGTTCCCCTCGTTGAACTTCGCGGGGGTTATCAGCAAGACCTCACTCGCCGATGCCGCTTCGCTCAGGCGACGCCACGGCTGGACGTTCCCGGTGCTGCTGGACCGCGACGCCAGCCTCTTCAACACTTACGCGATCGGGGATTGTCCTACCACGGTCTTCGCCCACGCCGGCGGCGTATCGGCAGGCACCCGGCGTTCGGAGCTCAGCGAGTCCCAGCTCCGTCGCTACGCGCGTGCGCTTCTCCGCTTCCCGCATCGGGCGCTTCCGCTGTGATCGACTCCGAGCTCGAGGAGGGGTGGATCGCCGCGGAGCTCGCGGCGGAGTTGCACGACGTGAAGAGCCGCCTGCGGAAGCTCGCCGATCGCTACGCGGGCGGCAAGGCGGTGACGATTAGCCAGCAGGCCGTGCCGTGGGCGTCCCGCGTCTTCTTCCGGCAGGTTGGAATCGATCCCGACGAGCACCGGACCCCTGTGGAGGCGATCGCACTCGAGCGCATGCGGGCGGGCGGGTTCCCGAGCCGCAACGTCCTGGACGACGCGATGTTGATCGCGACCGTCGAGACGAGCGTTCCGGTGATGGCCTTCGACGAAGACGCGCTCACTGGCCCGCTTGGCCTCCGGCTCGCCGGCGCCGACGAGCGCCTGGGCGGCGACGGTCGCCCGCTGTCCTCGCGCCAGGTCGTCGTGGCGGACGCTGAGCGCGCGGTCGCGGTGCTGTTCCTCGACATGGCCGAGGGGCGGGGCGTCCACCCCCGCACCGAGCGGATCCGCGTGGCCTCGGTCCAGGTCAAGGGCGTGCCCGACGTGAGCGTCGAGGAGGCGCTCTGGATCGTGCGCGAGACGCTTCTTGGGGACGCCTGAGAGCCCCTGGAAAGGGCTCGGAGAGCGGGTTCCGGTGGTACCATCGACGTTCAGCGAACCGCGAGGAGGGACCGATGGCGGAGGTGATGGAACGGCGCCCGGGTACGCCACTGGCGGTCAGCCGCGTTCCGGTCCGTCCCGACGAGGCCGCGGCCCGGCGGACGCTGCGCGAGCAGATCGCCCGCCTGGAGGGCGAGCTCGGCGCGCTGTTCTGCAGCACCTACCCGCGGACGGGCTTCGACTGGCACGTCCCGTCCCGCGGCGGCCCGCGGGTGCTCTCCCTGGTGGAGCTCGAGCAGCTCCGCGACGAGCTGCTCCAGCGCCTCGAGCACAACCGCCGGATGCTCAGCGACCGCACCTATGTGGAGGAGCTCAACCGGAGGCGGATCGAGGAGATGCTGCTCGCGCCCGACGAGCACAAGTGGGTCGTGATCCGCAACGAGGACATCGGCGAGCGCGGCTGCAAGTCGTGGCACGTGCGCCCGCGCTTCGGGCTGCTGGGCATGCTGATGAACTGGTGGCGCGTCCGCATCTCCTCCGGCTGTCCGTTAGCCGGGGGGCGCGGGCCCCGTCCGCGACCCCTCAATCCGGTCGTATCGCAAGCTCGGTGAGCGGTGGGTAAGCGCAGTCGCAAGCGCAGCGCCGCCGTGCGCGTCGCCGCCCCGGGGGACGCATCGCCGGCGGGCACCTCGCGCGCGGAGCGCGACGCCGCCCGCGCCCGCCGGGCGAGGGCGGAGCGCGCGGGCCACGCGGCGGCCACAGGCTCGCCCGCACGGGGTGCGGACGGCTTCGAGCGGCCCGCGCGCCGCTCCCGGAGGCGGAGCATCGACGAGAGGCCGCCGGCGCCGTGGGGCAGCTTCCCGCTCGTAGAGCTCGTCGTGCTGCTGGCGATCGTGCTGTTCGTGCTCGGCCTGATCGTCGGCGGCGCGCGGGGCAGCGTGATGCTGACTGCCGCCTTCGTCCTGGGATCGCTCGCCGGGCTTGAGCTATCGATCCGCGAGCACTTCGGCGGCTTCCGCTCGCACACTACCCTCCTCGCCGGCGTCGCGGCATTCGCGGCGATGGCGATCACCTACTTCGCCGCCGGCAGGGGAACGCTCGCACGGACCCTCCTGGTCCCGGTGGCCGGGCTCGTCTTCGTCATCGGCTTCTGGCTGCTGCGGCAGGCCTTCAAGCGCCGCTCCGGCGGGCTCGGCTTCAGGTAGGTTCGGCGCGTGAAGAACCTCGTCCGGGCGGGGTCGAGCGCCGTGCTCTTGCTGGCGATGATGTTCGTCGGCAGCCTCGTGCTCTGGGTCGGCCTTCCGCTCGGCTGCCTCTACCTCGGATCGCGCGTCCAGGGCGCCACGCAGTCGCTCGGCGCAGCGCTGCTCGCGATGGCCGGCGCGCTGATCGTGGGGATCGGCACGCTCGTACCGATCCTCGGCTGGATGAATCGCAAGCACGGCGAGCTCCGCGCCGCCCGAGGGCGGGAGAGCTACGGGCAGGCGGCCCTCGAGGGAGTGATGGTCGTAAGCGCCACGGTCGCGCTAGTGGGCTTCAGCGTCTGGTTCTTCTTCCTGTCCGGCGCCGCCCCCGTCCCGTTGCTTTCCGGCAAGTGAGCGCGGAAGCCACGCCGTCCGAGCCCCGCCGGCTCCAGCTCCGGGGCATCCACCACATCACGCTCATCTGCACGAGCCTCGACCGGTCGGTCGCCTTCTACCGCGACGTCCTCGGCATGCGCCTCGTCAAGCAGACGGTCAACGCCGACGACCGCAGCGCCCGTCACTTCTACTTCGGCGACGGTACGGGCGCGCCTGGCACGGTGATCACGTGCATGGAGTACCCGCAGATGGAGCAGGGCGCGGTCGGGCGCGGATCCACGCACCACTTCGCACTGGTGGTCGAGACCTCCGAGGAGCTCGAGGGGTGGCGCTCCTACCTTCAATCGCGGGGAATCGGGTGCACCGAGCCGCTCGACCGAACGTACTTCCGCTCGATCTACCTGCGCGACCCCGACGGGCACATCATCGAGATCGCCACGCGAGGGCCGGGCTTCACCGTCGACGAGCCGCTCGATCAGCTCGGGGGTAGGTTCATCGGCTAGTAGGTGACCGGGACGGCCGGCCGCGGCGGCGAGGGGTCCGCCACGGCCGCGCTCGTCCCGTCAGGCGGTGACCAGCGCCTCGTCAGGCAGGATCCGAGGTGCCGTCGACTTCGCCGTGAGAACTGCGGCCAGCGCGCGTCGCTGGCGAACGGTGAGGGTTCCGAGCTGCTTGTTCTCGGGAAGCCCCAGGTTGAGCAGGAGGCGGCGGCAGCGGGCGCGGCCCCAGCGGCGCTGGCTCATCAGGAGATCGCTGATCTCCATGCTGGCCGACTCCCAGGGGCACTCCAGAATGACCTCAGCCGCTGAGGTCTCCCCGCCCGCAACCCGGCGCTTAAGCCCGGCCCGGGCGAGCCGGACCCGGTTGGCAATCTGAAGCGCCTGCAGGTGTTGCGGCGCAGCGCTCGACATGGCATGTTCGCCCATCCGATCCTCCCCAGATCCGTGGTCGTTCCCAGGTGTGCCTATGGCCGGCCCGCCAGCGAGCTAGTCGACTGAGCTGCCTCTCCGCTTGCAACCCATTGACGGTCCGGTGCAACTGAGACGAAACTAAGCGGACTTGCCGCCGGCGGTCAATGCCCGGCCGAGCGGCCGGTCCGCTAAGAGCGGCCTTTTCGTCGGAGCTTTTCCTTGTCCGAAAATGGACAAGCTGGGGCGTCCTCGTTCGGGTACCCGAGGCCTTCCGCATGCGGCAACTTCGAGGTCCCCGCAGAGGTGTATACATCCCCGATGCGGTCCACCAAGATCGTGGCGACGATCGGACCGGCCTCGCGCGAGCCCGACGTGCTGGAGGCCATGGTGCGGGCCGGGATGGACGTGGCGCGCCTGAACTTCGCCCACGGCGATCCGGAGGAGCACGCCGAGACGGTGGCTCGCGTGCGCCGGGCGGCGGCCGCCGCCGACCGCGAGGTCGCGGTGCTGCAGGACATCCCGGGGCCGAAGCTCCGGCTGGGGCCCGTGGCCGGCGACCTGATCCAACTCGAGACCGAGTCGCGGGTCGTCCTCACGCCCAAGCAGGTTGAGGGCGACGCCACGCGGCTTCCGGTCGCCTGGCCCGGGTTCGCCGAGCTGGTGGCCGAGGACGACATCGTCTACTTGGCGGACGGGGCGATCCGGTTGCGGGTGTGCGAGGTCCGGGACGGCGACGTCGAGGTGGAGGTCGAGGTGGGAGGGGCGGTCGCCTCCCGCCAGGGACTGAACCTCCCGAACGTCACGATGTCCCTCCCCGCGGTGAGCGAGGCGGACCTGGCGATGATCGACGCGGGCGTCGAGATGGGGGTCGACCTGATGGCCCTGTCGTTCATCCGCCGGGCCGACGACCTCCAGCCGGTGCGAGAGCGGCTGGCCGCCCACGAGAGCGACATCCCGGTGATCGCGAAGATCGAGAAGCCCCAGGCGGCCGCCAACGCCGACGAGGTCGTGGAGGCGGCGGACGCGATCATGATCGCGCGCGGAGACCTGGGCATCGAGCTGCCGATCGAGGAGGTTCCGCTCGTGCAGAAGCGCCTGCTGCACGTCGCCGGCCAGAAGGCGAAGCCCTGCATCACCGCCACGCAGATGCTCGAGTCGATGGTGAGCTCCACGCGCCCGACCCGCGCCGAGGTGGCAGACGTGGCGAACGCCATCTTCGACGGGACCGACGCCGTGATGCTGTCCCAGGAGACGGCGATCGGGCGCGACCCGGCCGGCGCAGTCGAGATGATGGCCTCGATCGCCCGGGCCACGGAGCGCGAGCTGCCGTACTGGCGGCTCCTCACCGAGCGCGGCCTGCGCGGCGGCGACGACTCGGCCTCGATCGCCTTCGGCGCGGTGGGCGCCGTCTATCAGCTCGGGCTGAAGGCGCTCGTCTGCCCGACGCTCACCGGCAAGACGGCGCGGCTGATCTCCTCCCACCGGCCGCAGGTCCCAACGCTGGCGCTATCGCCGCGGATCGAGGTGGTCCGCCGCTGCGGGATCTACTGGGGCGTGCGCGGCAGGCTGATGGAAGAGCCGCACGACACGCCGGAGCTGCTCGAGGCGTGCGCCCGGGCAGCCCGCGACGAGGGGCTATGCGAGCCCGGAGACAAGATCGGGATTACGGCGGGTCTCCCGGCGGGCCTTGCCGGCGGGACGAACCTGTTCAAGGTCCAGCGGGTGGAGTAGTCAAGGGAGGCGCGCCCACGCGTCACGCTTCCAGACGCAAATCGTTACGTCCGTAACCCCGCTGTGCGTCTTCAGGCGGCACCCTGAAGACGTGCCCGGAGTTGTTTTCGATATACGACAACAACTCCGGGCAGGTGATGGAGCCGTTGCCGCACTCGCCCTGCGTCAGCACGGTGTAGTCGCACACTCCCAGCTCATTGAACTGGGACTCGGCAGACAGGCAAGGATCCGCACCTTCCTCGCCGCGGCGGCTCCGAACCCCACCTCCTTCGTCGCCCTTCCGGGAGAGGCCTGACCACTGGTCCGCGTAAGAGCGGAACGCAGACCCGAGGGGGACGAGAACTAGGCGGGCCCCTCCTCCGCCACCCCGCCACACGCCTCAAACGCCCCGAGCGCGCGATCCAGATGCTCCCGCTCGTGCGTCGCCATCACGCTCGTCCGCAGTAGCGCGCCTCCCCGCTCCACGGCGGGGTAGAGCGCCACGTTCACGTACACGCCCGCGTCGAACAGCGCCTTCCACATCTGCGCCGCCTGCCAGTCGTCCCCGATCAGCACCGGGACGACAGG
>VAXR01000021.1:5199-14686 GCA_005885165.1 Actinomycetota bacterium | reverse complement strand
AGCCCGGCGGGTCGCGAATCCGCCCTATCCAGCGTTAAGATTGTCGCTGATCTAACAGGTCGGTCGCCGGCGGCCTGACTTCCTCTCCATCATGCACAGACTCAAGCGTCCTGGGGCCGCGGGCCTCTACGACCCAAACTT
The DNA here is from genome assembly GCA_005885165.1 of Actinomycetota bacterium. Classification (GTDB taxonomy): domain Bacteria; phylum Actinomycetota; class Thermoleophilia; order Solirubrobacterales; family Thermoleophilaceae; genus AC-37. The sequence continues at coordinate 14,545 of VAXR01000021.1, read as the reverse complement.
TGAGCACGACGCGTGCGGCATCGGCGCGGTCGCCGACCTGTCGAACCGTCGCACGCACGAGACCATAGGCAAGGCCCTCTGGGTGCTCGACCACCTCGAGCACCGCGGGGCGAGCGGCGCCGAGCTCGACACCGGCGATGGCGCCGGCATCCTGATGCAGACGCCCGACGAGCTCCTGCGCGAGGTCGCCGACTTCGAACTGCCCGAGCGCGGCCGCTACGGCGTCGGTGTGTGCTTCCTCCCGCGCGAGTCGGACGCGCGGCGCGAGGTCGAGGGCATCGTGGAGGCCACGATCGAGGAGGGCGGCCAGCGCCTGCTCGGATGGCGCGACGTGCCGGTCGACCATGACGTCCCCGGCCCGAGCTCGGCCGCCGTCGAGCCGTTCATCAGGCAGGTCTTCGTCGAGTCGACGCTGGGCGACGACCACACCGAGCTCGCGTTCGAGCGCCGTCTCTACGTCATGCGGCGCGTGATCGAGACGCGCGCGGGCGAGCAGATCGCGATCCCGTCGTTCTCGTCGCGCACCGTCGTCTACAAGGGCATGCTCACCTCGCCGCAGCTCCCGCGCTACTACCCGGACCTGCGCGACGAGCGGATCTGCACCGCGCTCGCGCTCGTCCACTCGCGCTTCTCAACCAACACGTTCCCGAGCTGGGAGCTCGCGCACCCGTACCGGATGATCTGCCACAACGGCGAGATCAACACGCTGCGCGGCAACGTCAACTGGATGCGCGCGCGCGAGTCGCAGCTGTTCTCCGACGAGTTCGGGGACGACCTCGAGAAGCTCCTACCGGTCGCCAACGAGCGCTGGAGCGACTCCGCGATCTTCGACAGCGTGCTCGAGATCCTCGTGCTCGGCGGCCGCTCCCTGCCGCACGCGCTGATGATGATGATCCCGGAGGCGTGGGAGAACCACACCGCGATGGCGCCGGAGGTGCGCGACTTCTACGCGTACCACTCGTGCCTGATGGAGCCGTGGGACGGCCCGGCGGCGATCGCGTCGTGCGACGGCCACGTGATCGGCGCGACGCTCGACCGCAACGGCCTGCGTCCCGGCCGCTGGCAGGTAACGAGCGACGACTTCGTGGTGCTCGCGTCGGAGACCGGCGTGCTCGAGGCCGAGCCATCACAGGTTCTGAGGAAGGGCCGGCTCCAGCCCGGCAAGCTGTTCTTCGTCGACGTCGAGGCGGGGCGGGTCGTGGAGGATTCGGAGCTCAAGCACGAGATCGCCACGCGCCGGCCCTACGGGCAGTGGCACCGCGACTGCACGGTCCACATCGACGGCCTGCCCGACGTCGCGCCCAGCCAGATGCCGGTCGACACGGTGCTCACACGCCAGCTCATGTTCGGCTACACGCAGGAGGACCTGCGGATCACGCTGTCGCGCCACGGCGGCGCAACCGCCGAGGAGCCGATCGGCTCGATGGGCAACGACTTCGCGCTCGCGGTCCTGTCGGATCAGAGCCCGCCGCTCTACTCGTACTTCAAGCAGCTGTTCGCGCAGGTCACGAACCCGGCAATCGACTCGATCCGAGAGCGCGTGGTGATGAGCCTCGAGACGTCGGTGGGACCGCAGTCGAACCTCTTCACCGAGACGCCCGAGCACGCCCACCAGCTGATCATCGGCCAGCCGATCCTGTCGAACGGCGAGCTCGAGAAGCTCCGCCAGGTCGACCACCACGTTTTCCACGCGGACACGCTCGACGCCACCTGGCCGGTCGAGGACGGCATGGAGGGCCTCGCGCGGTCGCTGGAGCGACTCTGCGCCGAGGCCTCGGCGTGCCTCGAGAAGGGCGACAACATCCTGATCCTCTCGGACCGCTCGGCCGACCGCGACCGCGTGCCGATCCCGGCGCTGCTCGCGGTGTCCGGCGTCCACCACCACCTGGTGCGCGAGGGCACCCGGCTTCAGGCTGGGCTCGTCGTCGAGTCGGGCGAGCCGCGCGAGGTGCACCACATGTGCTGCCTCCTCGCGTACGGCGCGTCCGCCGTCAACCCGTACCTCGCGTTCGAGACGCTCCACGACCTGTTCGACCGCGGGCGTCTGGCGAAGGTCGAGTCGGCGGCTGAGGCCGACGGCAACTTCGTCAAGTCGATGGGCAAGGGGATCCTCAAGACGATCTCCAAGATGGGGATTTCCACGGTCCGCAGCTACTCGGGCGCGCAGATCTTCGAGGCGGTCGGGCTCGAGCGCGAGCTGATCGACCGCTACTTCGCGCACACCACCTCGCGGATCGGCGGGATCGGCCTCGACGTTCTCGCGCGCGAGGCGCTCGATCGCCACCGCCGTGCCTTCCCGCTCGCGGGCGAGATGTTGCCGGTCGGGGGCGTGCACATGTGGCGCCGCGACGGCGAGCACCACCAGTGGAACCCGGACTCAATCGCCAAGCTCCAGCACTCCGTCCGCCACGGCGGCCAGGAGGCCTACGACGAGTTCACGCGGATGGTGAACGACGAGTCGAAGCGGCGCGCGACCCTGCGCGGCCTGCTGAAGGTGCGCGAGCCCGGTGAGCCGATCCCGATCGAGGAGGTCGAGCCCGCCAAGGAGATCGTCAAGCGCTTCGCCACCGGCGCGATGTCGCTCGGCTCGCTCTCCACGGAGGCGCACGAGACGCTGGCGATCGCGATGAACCGGATCGGCGGCAAGTCGAACACCGGCGAGGGTGGGGAGGACCCGCGCCGCTTCGAGCGCGACCCGAACGGCGACTGGCGCCGCTCCGCCATCAAGCAGGTGGCGTCGGGGCGCTTCGGCGTGACCATCAACTACCTCGTCAACGCCGACGAGCTCCAGATCAAGATCGCGCAGGGCGCGAAGCCCGGCGAGGGCGGCCAGCTGCCCGGCCACAAGGTCGACGAGTACATCGCGTGGATCCGGCACTCGACGCCGGGCGTCGGGCTGATCTCGCCGCCGCCGCACCACGACATCTACTCGATCGAGGACCTCAAGCAGCTGATCTTCGACCTGCGCTGCTCGAACCCGAAGGCGAGGATCAGCGTGAAGCTGGTGGCGGAGGTGGGCGTCGGCACCGTCGCCGCCGGCGTGGCGAAGGCGAACTCGGACCACGTCGTGATCGCCGGGCACGACGGCGGCACGGGCGCGTCGCCGGTCTCCTCGATCCACTCGGCGGGCGTGCCGTGGGAGATCGGTCTGGCCGAGACGCAGCAGACGCTCGTGATGAACAAGCTCCGCGACCGGATCGTCGTGCAGTCCGACGGTCAGATGAAGACGGGCCGCGACGTCGTGGTCGGCGCGCTGCTGGGCGCCGAGGAGTTCGGCTTCTCCACGGCCCCGCTGATCACGACCGGCTGCATCATGATGCGCGCCTGCCACCTCAACACCTGTCCGGTCGGCATCGCCACCCAGGACCCGGAGCTCCGCAAGCGCTTCCGCGGCGAGCCCGAGCACGTCGTCAACTACTTCTTCTTCGTCGCCGAGGAGGTCCGCGGCTACATGGCGCAGCTCGGCGTGCGCAAGTTCGAGGACCTCATTGGCCGCACCGACCTGCTCGAGACCGACGACGCGATCGGCCACTGGAAGGCGCGGGGGATCGATCTATCCAGGCTGCTCGCACCGCCCGACGCTCCTCCGGAGATCCCGCGCCGGCGCGTCCGGAAGCAGGACCCCGTGCTCGACGACCACCGCGATCACGAGCTGATCCGCCTCGCCGAGCCCGCGCTCGAGCGCGGCGAGCCCGTGCGGATCGACCTAAAGGTGCAGAACAAGGACCGCTGCGTCGGCGGGCTGCTCTCGGGGACGATCGCGCGCCGCCTCGGCGCGGAGGGACTGCCCGAGGGCACGATCGACGTGCGCCTCGAGGGCTCGGGCGGCCAGAGCTTCGGCGGCTGGCTCGCGCCCGGCGTGACGCTCACCCTCCACGGCGACGCCAACGACTACACGGGCAAGGGCCTCTCCGGCGGCGTGCTCGCGGTGCGGCCGCCCGAGGGCAGCGCCTTTGCCGCCGAGGAGAACGTGGTGATCGGCAACACCGTGCTCTACGGGGGCACCGGCGGGCGCGCGTTCTTCCGCGGGCTGGCGGGCGAGCGCTTCTGCGTCCGCAACTCGGGCGTCCACGCCGTCGTGGAGGGCGTGGGCGACCACGGCTGCGAGTACATGACCGGCGGGCGCGCCGTGATCCTGGGCCCCACGGGCCGCAACTTCGCCGCGGGGATGAGCGGCGGTGTCGCGTACGTGCTCGATCCCGAGGGCGCGTTCCCGGCGAAGTGCAACATGGAGATGGTCGAGCTCGAGGAGCCGGGCGACGAGGACCTCGACGAGGTCCGCGCGTTGGTCGAGGAGCACCGCGAGCGCACCGGCTCGACGGTGGCGGAGCGCGTCCTGGCGGACTGGGACGCGCTGCGCGGCGCCTGGGTGAAGGTCATGCCGCTCGACTACAAGCGCGTCCTGCGCGAGCGCGAAGAGGCGGCGTCGATCGAGGCCGGAGAGCCGTCGATCATCGCCGAGCACGGCGACGGCACCGGCGCCGGCCCCGTGCGTGCCGGCCAGGCATCCCCGTACAACGGCGGCGACGGACGCCAGGAGGCGCGCGAGCCGGGTGCGGCCGGGCAGCGCGAGGACGCCGCCGTCGCGGCCGAGCGCGCGCACAAGGACGGCGCCGGCGCGAACGACGGAGAGCAGGCCCAGATCGACGAGGAGGCCGAGGAGGAGGTGCTCCCCTGGAATGGGTGAGCTAGGCGGCTTCCTGAAGATCCACAGGGTGGACCCGCGCAAGCGCCCGAAGAAGGCGCGCGTCGAGGACTACGAGGAGTTCGTGCTGCTCCTGCCTCAGGCCGAGCTCCAGGAGCAGGGCGCCCGCTGCATGGACTGCGGCGTCCCGTTCTGCCATTCCGGCTGTCCGCTCGGCAACCTGATCCCGGACTGGAACGACCTCGTCTACCGCGATCGCTGGCGCGACGCGATCGACGCGCTGCACGCCACCAACAACTTCCCCGAGTTCACCGGGCGCATCTGCCCCGCGCCGTGCGAGGCCGCATGCGTGCTCGACATCAACGACGACGCCGTCACGATCAAGCAGATCGAGCAGGCGATCATCGACCGCGCCTTCGAGGAGGGCTGGGTGAGACCCGAGCCGCCGCCGGTCCGCACCGGCCGGACGGCCGCGGTCGTCGGATCAGGGCCCGCCGGCCTGGCAGCCGCCGCGGAGCTCAACAAGGCCGGCCACAAGGTCGCGCTGTTCGAGCGCAACGACCGCATCGGCGGGCTCCTCCGCTACGGCGTCCCGGACTTCAAGCTCGACAAGGGCGTGGTGCAGCGGCGCGTGGACATCCTGGAGGCGGAGGGGATCGAGATGCGCACGGGCGTGGACGTGGGCGTCGACGTCACGGGCGACGAGCTGCGCGAGCAGTTCGACGCGATCGTCATCGCCACCGGGTCGACGATCCCGCGCGACCTGCCGGTGCCTGGCCGCGAGCTAGACGGCGTGCACTTCGCGATGGACTACCTCGAGCAGCGCAACCGCTTCGTGGCGGGCGATTCTCCGCCGGAGAAGCCGATCACGGCCGCCGGCAAGCACGTCGTGATCATCGGCGGCGGCGACACCGGCGCCGACTGCCTCGGCAACTCCCACCGCGAGCACCCCGCGAGCGTCACCCAGTTCGAGCTGCTGCCCGAACCGCCGCCGGAGCGGCCGGATGACAAGACGCCCTGGCCGCAGTGGCCGCTGATGCTGCGCAGCTCGGCGGCGCACGAGGAGGGCGGCGAGCGCGTCTACAGCGTGATGACCACGCACCTGACCGGCGAGGACGGCCGTGTGAAGGAGCTTCACTTCCACGAGGTCGGGCCACCGCCGAGCTTCGAGAAGCTGGAGGGCACCGGGCGCACGATCCCCGCGGAGCTCGTGCTGCTGGCAATGGGCTTCCTGCATCCGCAGCACGAGGGCCTGCTCGAGCAGCTAGGCGTGGAGCTCGACCAGCGCGGCAACGTCGCCGATGAGGATTACGCGACGTCGGTGCCCGGCGTGTTCGCGTGCGGAGACGCCCGGCGCGGCCAGTCGCTCATCGTGTGGGCGATCGCCGAGGGGAGGCAGGCGGCGCACTCGGCCGATCGCTACCTGCAGGAGCTGGGCGAGCCGGCCGAGCCCGAGCTGGCCGCGGCGTAGCTCAGCGCTCGCCGTCCAGGTAGCCCAGGTCGGGGTCCGGCCGGGCCAGGACGTCTAGCGCCTCGCCTTCAGACTCGCGCCCCGGCGGGAAGTTGCGCGCCCAGATCTTGCCGCTGTCGGGGTACTCGTTCACCTCCGGCGCGATCATCGTGCTCACGATCAGGAACCGCGCGGGGGAATCCGTGCGGTTGTCGATTCGGTGCGCGCCGCGCCGCCCGGTCGGGAACGCCACGACCTCGCCGGGCTCGAGCTCCCGCTCGCCGTCGAGGGTGCGCAGCGTAGGCGTGCCCGCTAGGACCACGAGCAACTCCTCGTTCGCGTGGTGCACGTGCAGCGGGAAGCTGGACGCGCCGGGCGCGAGTTCGAACAGCGACGCGCCAAGCTTCTCGGAGCCGGCCTGGCGGCCGAGCCGCGACCGCCGCCACGAGAACGGCGGCTGGTCCTGCTCGGCGTCGAAGCCCGGCTCGAAGATGTTTGGCACACGCCGGAAGCTACAGGGCGGAAAGCAGCGCCCTGGAACTCCGTGAGCGCTAAGGTGCAAAGCGGGGTATGGCAGGGGTTGCTCATCGGGCAGCAGGGCCCGCCATCGGCGTGCTCGTCGCGCTGTCGCTCGCCGCGCCGGCCGCGGCGAAGAGGCTTCCCGATCTCACGTTGAGCCGAGTCGGTCAGGTGCCGGCCTGGCACGGGAAGAGCCTCGACCAGACCGGGCAGGGCTATGGCTCGCCGACCGAGCAGAGCTGCACCGACTCGACATGCGACAGCTTCGTGCTGCACGTGAGGCTGCCGGCCGGGACGTTCCCGAAGGGCCCGAGGAGTCCCGCGCCGCGCGGAACGACGCGAACGTATTCCGAGGGGCCGACCGACATGCCGGGCGACGGCATCCTCATGTCGATGAAGTGGGCGACGGACTTCGACCAGTGGAACCTCTACGTCGACGACATGAAGACCGGTCAGACGGTTGCGCAGGGGATCGACGTCGACTCGAACGGCCAGTCGGTCCTTCTCAGCCGTCCGCACAACGGCGACTACAAGGTGACGATGGTCCCGTTCTACACGGACTTCGACAAGGCGGATCTCGCCTACCGCGGGCAGGCGCGCGTCTTCCACGACCCGACGCAGCGCTACGCGCAGAAGCATCGGCTGCTGCCGCGGATCAGGACGATGCCGCCGAGCAACTTCCACATCGCCGACATCCCGCCGGTCCCCTCCAACCCGACGGGTTGGCGCTTCACCGGCCCGGGCACCTTCCCCACCAACTCGTGCTACACGGACGAGACGACGCAGTACGGCAGCACGCGCTGCCTGCGGTTCGACAACGACATCCGGAACATCGGCGCCGGTCCACTCATCCTGCGCTTCGCCTACGACGCGGGCGCGTTCATCGGGCACTGCAACATGCAGCAGGAGGTCCTCTCGAGCGACGCGTCCGTGACCGACCGGGGCGCCGGCCCGTGCATCTTCCATCCCCAGCACGCGCACTTCCACTACCAGCACATGGGCCGCTACCAGCTCTTCGCGGTCGGGCCGAAAGGGCGCGTCGACGACTACAGCTTCGGCCGGCCTGCGAGCCTGCAGCGCCCGCGCACCTACAGCTTCCCGACCTGCAACATCCCGAACGCGTACACGACACAGCTGCCGGTATCGGGGTACGGGCCGGGCGAGCCGGAGTACATGGGCGTCTCCCCGGGCTGGGGCGATGTCTACACCTGGGACCTCCCGGCGCAGTACATCGACATCACGCACAACGTCCCGAACGGGGTGTACGAGGTCGTCTCGAAGTCGAACTGGGACGGCAAGATCCTCACTTCCAACCGGAGCCTCGAGACCGGCATCACCTGCGTCCGGCTGATCGGGACCAAGGTCCAGGTCCTCAACCGGCTCACGTCGCAGTCGGACGCCGCCGCGCTGCCCAACTGCTACGCCAAGGCGCGGCCGGCCAAGAAGCACCACAAGAAGCACAAGCGGCACCACCACTCGTAGGCGCACTAGATGACTGATTCCAAACCCCCGCACCCCTGGATACCGCTGCAAATCTTCGCTGGACGTGCGTCCTCGGGCTCGTCCAGGCATTCATGCCTGGACTTCGCCCTGCGTCCTTCGCCAGCTCGATTTTCGCGGCCCCAGAGGCACCCGGATTCGGAATCAATCATCTAGTCGTCTCGCGCCCGCGCGGCGCAATGATTTGAGGATGGACGCGGCCTTCGACCGTCACGTGGCGCGTGCGGCGATCGAGCGCGTCCGGGGGGCCGAGCGCCGGGACGACCGCGACGAGCTGGCCGTCGAGGAGCCGCTCGAGATCCGCGTCGACGGCGAGCCGCTCGCGGTGACGATGCGCACGCCAGGCGAGGACGAGGCGCTGGCTGTCGGCTTCCTCGCGGGGGAGGGCCTGATCGCCGGCCCGGACGATGTGGCGGAGGTCGGGCCGGCGGCCGACCTCGCCGCGAACGTGGTCGAGGTGCGAACGCGCCGCGGGCTACGGCGGGACCCGTCGGCGGAGCGCCGCTTCTATCTCAGCTCGTCCTGCGGGGTGTGCGGCAAGGGGGCGCTCGAGTTCATCCGCCAGGAGGCGCCCCCGGCCGAGGGCGACGCGACGCTGGACGCGGCGGTCGTCGCGGACGTGCCGGAGCGGGCGCGGGCGATGCAGCGCTCATTCGAGCGAACCGGCGGCCTGCACGCCACCGCGCTGTTCGAGCCGGGCGGCGAGATCCTGGTGCTCCACGAGGACGTCGGTCGCCACAACGCCATGGACAAGGCGGTGGGGGCGATGCTGCTCGCCGGCCGCTTCCCGCTGCCGGGCGTGTTCGCCTGCGTGAGCGGGCGCGCGTCATTCGAGCTCGTCCAGAAGGCGAGCCTGGCCGGGCTCGCCGGCCTGGTCGCCGTCGGGGCTCCGTCAAGCCTCGCGGTAGAGCTCGCCCGGGAACGGGAAATGCTGTTGTGCGGCTTCGTGCGCGACCGCTCGTTCAACGTCTACGCGGGCGGCGATCGCATCTCGGGAGGGTTGGCTGGATGACGGAAGTGCAGGTTTACCCCGAGCGCGAAGTGGCCAACACAAGGGTGAAGGAAAGAGACCTGAGAGGGCTATGCCGGCGACCGCCACGAAATCGAGAGAAACCCACACGGCCTACTGCCCGCACTGCATGCTCGAGGTCGCGAGCGACGTCGATGGCGATTGGCCCCCGCAGCACGAGCGCTGCCCGCACTGCCGGCTCATGATAGGGGCCGGACGCGCC